>JALWPO010000315.1 GCA_026994965.1 Mariprofundaceae bacterium
GCATGGCAGTGGGGCGTGATCTTAAGGGTGAGTCTCACCATAGTATTGCGGTGATTGGTGATGGTGCACTTACTGGCGGCATGGCATTTGAGGCTCTGAATCATGCTGGTGGTCAAGATAATCGTTTGTTGGTCATTCTTAATGATAATGAAATGTCGATTGCGCCAAATGTAGGGGCAATGTCTTCTTATCTTGCAAGGATTATTACGGGCAAGTCATATGTTTCTGCTAAGGATGCTGCCAAGCGAGTGTTGGATAAACTTCCTGGGGCATTGGATGTTGCCAAACGTTTTGAAGAGCATGTGAAAGGTATGATTACACCGGGAACCTTATTTGAAGAAATGGGCTTTCGCTATATTGGCCCTATTGATGGGCATGATTTTGAGTCGCTTTTACCCACCTTGGAGAACTGCAAAGCATTAGAAGGACCGATTCTTTTACATGTGTTGACCAAAAAAGGATTGGGATTTTCGCCAGCGGAAGATGATCCAGAAACATGGCATGGACTTGGACCTTATTGTTTGGAATCAGGTAAGCCTATTGCACCCAATAGTCCTGCACCGAGTTATACCCAAGTTTTTGCAGATACATTGGCTGATTTAGCGGATGCAGATGAGCGTATTGTAGCAATTACGGCGGCAATGCCGGGTGGCACAGGGCTATCACGTTTTGCCAAGCGTCATCCTGAACGCTGTTTTGATGTGGGGATTGCTGAGCAGCATGCGGTAACCTTTGCAGGCGGTTTGGCAGTGGAAGGTAAACGTCCTGTAGTGGCGATTTATTCAACATTTTTGCAACGTGCCTATGATCAAATCATCCATGATATTTGTATTCAAAATCTTCCTGTGGTGTTTTGCATGGATAGGGCGGGTGTTGTTGGTGCCGATGGGGCGACGCATACGGGCATGTTTGATATTGCGATGATGCGCAGCTTGCCGAATATGACCATGATGGCTCCCAAAGATGAACAAGAACTAAGGGATATGCTAGCGACAGCTCTCACTTTGGATGGTCCTTGTGCGATTCGTTATCCAAGAGGTAATGGGTTGGGCGTGAGCATGCAGCCGCCAGCACCTTTATCCATAGGTCAAGCTGAATGGATTGATGAGGGTGATGCAGGCTTGGTGATTTCTGTAGGCACACGTTTTGCCGATGCGAAAGCTGCAATTGATATATTGAAAGAAGAAGGAAAAACTTTTTCATTATTGAATTTACGTTTTATCAAGCCGCTGGATACAGCATGCATTATCAACGCGCTGATTGATGATAAACCCTTGATTGTGATTGAAGAGGGAGTGGCTCAAGGTGGTGTAGGTGAAGCCATTGCCATGCTTGCCTTAAAGCAAGGATGGAAAGGTAAATTTGAGCATATGGCCATGCCAAATGTATTTCCAGAGCATGGTACACAAGCAGAAATTTTGCGTGATTTACATTTGGATAGAGATGCCATTTGTGATACCTTAAGAAAGCTATAATATGAAAAAAATGCGGTTAGACCATCTGGTCTTTGAGCGAGGGTTTGCCGATTCAACTTCGCAGGCGCAGCGATTGATTATGGCAGGTTTGGTGTATGTGAATGGGCAGAAGGCGGATAAAGCGGGGCATAAAGTTTTATCTGATATTGATTTGGAAGTACGCGAAACTTTGCGTTATGTATCGCGTGGTGGATTAAAACTTGAAGGGGCTCTTGAGTTCTTTCCTTTTGAGGCAAAGGGCGCAGTGTGCTTGGATGTGGGCGCTTCTACAGGTGGCTTTACCGATTGTTTATTGCAAAATGGCGCGGTCAAAGTCTATGCTGTAGATGTTGGTCATGGGCAATTGCATTACAAAATGCAGCAGGATGAACGCGTGATTAATTTGGAAAAAACACATGTCCGTCTGCTTACCCCAGAGATGATTCCTGAGCCCGTGGATGTGTTGGTGATGGATACATCATTTATTTCGTTGGAAAAAGTATTGCCGCCATCGTGGCCGTTTTTGCGTGTGGGAGGATGGTGTGTGGCGCTGATTAAACCCCAGTTTGAAGTGGAAGCGAAACACCTTAAAAAAGGCATCGTTCGAGATGCAGAAGTGCATCAGCAAGTGGTGGATAAAATGATAAATTTTGTTCAGATTAATCTTGTTGGTGTGGAGGTGATGGGTGTGACTGAATCACCCATTCATGGCCCCAAAGGAAATATTGAATTTTTATTGGGATTAAAGCGCATTGCATGAAGCTTTGGATTCTTTTTATCAATTAACGCCAGAGTTGGTGTTAAAGGCTGTGGAGCGTTTGGGTTTGATGTGTTCAGGCTATCAATTGGCGCTCAATTCGTATGAAAATCGTGTGTATCAAGTGGGTTTGGAAGATAACACTTCAGTGGTTGCCAAGTTTTATCGTCCACGGCGTTGGTCAGATAAGGCGATTTTAGAGGAACATCAATTTACATTTGAGTTGGAAGCACTGGATATTCCTGTGGTTGCCCCCTTGCAATTAGATGGAGATAGCTTGCATCATTTTGATGGCTTTCGCATTGCGCTTTATCCATTGCGAGCGGGGCGAGCACCCGATTTAGAAAACAAAACACAGCTTGAACAATTGGGACGTTTTATGGGGCGTATTCATGCTTTGGGTGCAGCCAAGCCCTTTCAATATCGGGTGAACTTGAATGTTCAAACCTTTGGCGATACTGCATACGACTATTTACTTGATCATGATTTTATTCCTCAAGCGCTGCAAGCCGCATATCAGCCACTTGTTGAGGATTTATTGAATCATATTGAGGATGTGTTTGCCCAAGTGTCTGCGCAATCGATTCGTTTGCAAGGCGATGCGCATGCTGGAAATATTTTGTGGAAGCAGGGTAAACAAGGTGATGTGGGTTCACCCTATATTTTGGATTTTGATGATGCTTGCATGGGGCCTGCTATACAAGATTTATGGATGTTTATTTCTGGTGGGCGTGATGAAATGGAATCATCGTTGGATACGCTTTTATCGGCGTACACACAATTTCATGATTTTGATACGGCTGAATTGCGTTTGATTGAACCCTTACGCACATTGCGCATGTTGCATCATACCGCATGGCTAGCAAAACGATGGGATGACCCCGTATTCAAACATGCATTTCCATGGTTTAACACAGCGCATTATTGGCAAGAGCATGTGCTGGCACTAAAAGAGCAATTTAGCCTACTGCAAGAGGAACCCTTACAATGGATTTAGAGCAACAACTGATTGATTTGCAAACAAAGAATGCGTATTTAGAACATACACTTCAAGAGCTTAATGAGGTGATGGTATCACAGCAAACACAAATCGATGCTTTGGAAAAAAAGCTACAGCGAGTATTGAATTATTTAAAAAATAATCAGGGTTCGCAGTTAGCTAGAGTCGATGAAGAAGTGCCTCCACCGCATTATTAATCATGTTTAGGGGTGTTTTTTTATAAAAAAGCATTTACACTCTTCCCATGTCGTTGAATGATAAGGAACTTATGGGTGTTTATGGGTGCTTGCAGCAAGTCTTTCCAGAAGATTTGCACTTGGCAAGACCTCTGATTCAATGGTTGCAGCAGCAAGGAGAATTAGAAAAAGCACGGCGTTTGGCGATGGAAATGGCACGTCGCATGTTGGCGATAGGTTATGCCAGTAGCGCAATTGCTTTTTTAGAGATTTGTAAACGGCTTGAATGCCCGCAACAAGATGATATTGAGTCTATGATGAGTATGGCACAAATGAGCCTGAGTGATTCGCAGGTTGACACGGGCAAGACATTTTCATTGATTGATAACCTCTCCGATCATGAAGCTATGGATTTTATTCGCAAGGCAAGTTTAGTGCATTATCAAGTAGAGAAGCATGTGGTACATCAGGATGAAATAAGTGATAATTTTTATCTTATCCTCAAGGGTGAAATGGATGTGTATATGCAACTTGAATATGGGCAAAATATTCATTTAACCACATTGCATCCCGGTGACTATTTTGGTGAGTATGCATGTGTATATCAACTGCCACGTTCAGCCAGTGTCAAAGCCAGCAGTGATGCTTCATTGTTAGAATTTTCTAAAGAATCTATTGCCGAGCTTATGCAGCAATCACCAGAAGCAGGTGAGGAATTGATGCATACTGTAGGTGTGCGTCTTATTTCATCCATGCTACAAACTCACCCTGCATTTGAAAGCCTAGCTAAAGCAGATAAAGATTGGTTGGCTGAAGAATCGATAGTGTTGGCTTTGGATGATGGAGAGGTAATCGATAGAGATATGCAGGCGCAATGCCATGTGATGATTTATGGTTGTATTGAGGTTATTTATCGGCAAGAGAGTGAAACGATAAGCTATCAATTAACAAAAGATGATATGTTTGGTGATGCTTGCCCAGTTCTACAACTTCCTGATCATGTATTGTTTGCAGCATCTGAGCGTTGTTTGGTGTGTTGTATTCCAGCACATATTTTTCAATCGCTGATGAGATCCTATGGTGATTTTGAATATTGGGTGAAGCAACATGGCATGGTACGGCAACAGCAAATGAGTACTGCCGATAGGTAAATTTAGCTTAAAGGGCTACTTGGTCTTTGCCATGGAATCTGATTTTTGGATTCAATCGCAACGCGCATGACAATCGCCAGAGCTGCCAGCATGGTAAGCAAGGCAGATCCACCATAGCTGATAAAAGGTAGAGGTACACCCACAACAGGTAAAATACCTGATACCATGCCAATATTGATAAATGCATACAAAATAAAAATAGATGTGATGCCCGTGGTTAAGAGAGCAGCAAAACGGCTATGGGCATGGAATGCAATAGTGAGCATGCGTGAGATTAAGATTGCGTATAAAACCAGTAATACACTTACAGCAAGCAATCCACCTTCTTCAGCCAATATGGCAAAAATAAAATCAGTATGTTGTTCAGGTAAAAAGTGCAAACGACCTTGTGTGCCTTGAAGATAGCCTTTGCCCCAGAAGCCACCAGAGCCAATAGCAATAGAAGATTGAATCACATGGTAACCTTTGCCTAGCGGGTCTAGTTCAGGGTTTAAAAAGCTTAATATACGCCCCTTTTGGTAATTATGCATATTCTGCCAAAGCCCATAGAGCACAATAGGGCTTGCAGCCAATGCAATGAGTATCCAGCGCCAAGCAAATCCAGATGCAATCAGCATAGCCAAAGCAGCAAATAATAAGACTAGAGTTGTACCCAAATCAGGTTGAATAATAATTAGTGCAGCAGGTAGGATGGTGATGATGAGAGGTACAAAGAAATTGATTAAAGTATTCGGTTCGCGAGAGGCAAACCAGTGAGCAAGTATAAGCATCAACGCCCATTTCATCATTTCAGAGGGTTGGAATGCCACTACCCCCAAATCTAACCAACGTCTGGCACCCATATGCACATCACCAATCAAAGGCACCAAAGCCAAACTAAGCAATGCAATGATATATACTGGCCATGCAAGCAGCCCCAATGCTCGCAAGGGGATAAAACAAATCGCTAAAAATAAGGCAAGCCCTAGTAACCAGAATACAACTTGCTTTTGGAATACGCGAATATCACCATGGTATACCGCAGCATAAAGCACAAGCAGCCCCACAGTCATGAGCCCAAGCAGACAAAGTAAAATGGTTTTATCCATACGACGAAGATTTTGAATCATAGATTTGCACCCTCTTGTTGTGCCATGGTATTTACAATGGCAGCAGCAACAGGACCTGCTGCACTGCCGCCATGCCCACCATGTTCAACAAAAACAGCAAAGGCTATTTTTGGATTTTCATAAGGTGCGTAGCCCATAAACCATGCATGATCTTTATGCCTATCCAATTCGGGGATTTTAGATTTTTTCTTTTTATCATCATCTTGTGCCATGGCAATGACTTGGGCTGTACCTGTTTTTCCTGCAATGTGCCAAGCTGCATGATGTAGGCGATAGTAGGCTGTGCCACCAGGTTTATTAGCAACGGCATACATCGCTTCTTGTATACGTTTGAGATGGTCTGCTTTTATATCGACATGACGAATAATCTCAGGGGGTTGATTGGCTTCTAAATGTGGTTTTAAGATATCACCACCATTGGCAATAGCTGCGGCAAAACGTGCCATTTGGATAGGTGTCACGGTTGTTTGCCCTTGTCCAATAGCTGTAATCATGGTGATGCCACGATACCAATTGTGTTTTCTGCCATTGTTTAATGTTTGTAAGCCTGAAGCCAAATGCCCGCGTGATTCTGGGGGTAGGGGTATACCAGTAGCCTCACCAAATCCCCATAAATGACCTTCTTCACTAAGGTTTTCCATGCCGAGTTTATCACCCAGTTCATAAAAATAGACATCACATGAATGCATGATGGCTTGATGTAGGTTAACTTTCTTGTGTCCTTTGCGTTTCCAGCAGCGCAATCTTCGATCTGCTAATTCTACATAGCCAGGGCAAAAGGTTGAGCCTGTTGCCAAAGGAATATGGTGGCGTAGCCCTGCAAAGCCTGAAACCATTTTCCATGTGGAGCCAGGCGGATAGGCGGCTTGTGTGGTTCGATTCAATAAAGGGCGGCGCTCATCTTCAAGCCATGCTTGCCATTGTTGCTGCTCCAAACCCAGTGTAAATTGATTGGTATCAATACCAGGCAAACTCAATAGGCTGATGACTTCACCTGTATGGACATCCATAACTACCACTGCACCAGTACGTCCTGTCATGGCTTTTGCAGCAGCTTGTTGTACATCCACATTGATGCTTAGGCGAATATCTTCTCCCATTTTGGGTGGGTCTTGTTTCATCACAGCAATACGTCGACCACGGGCATCGACTTCTTCTTGTTGGCTGCCAAGCATGCCATGTAAGCGTGTTTCCATGGTGCGTTCCAAGCCGCTACGCCCTACATATTCGCTGGGTAAATAGCCTGCTTTTAAGTCATCTGAACGTGCCAATGATAAATAGCCAATCAAATGTGATGTAAGCTCTTTATAGGGGTAAAAGCGGTGTGTCCCAGCTTGTACATTTAAGCCAGGAAAACGATGTAGTCGTGCTGATAAAGGTGCGACTTGCTGCCAAGTGAGTTTATCAGCCAATAAAACAGGGCGATCTTTTCGGGCATGTTTAATACGTTTAGCAATACGTTTGAATTGGTGTGGTGTCCATTGCATAAAAGTATTTAACTGTGCGAGTGTTTGTTCCATATTTTGTACACGTTCAGGGATAAGGGTTAAACGGTAGGAAACAATATTAACAGCTAAGCCTTTGCCATTGCGATCGGCAATCGTACCTCGGGTAGGTAAAATGGGTACAATATTGATGCGGTTTTTTTCAGCTTGTAGCATAAATCCTTCATGTTGCAGCCATTGCAGATTGACCATGCGAAAAAGAAGAATCATCAGCAAAACAAACACGCCAGCTTGGAATAGCCACATGCGATGCTCAAAGCGTAGGCGCACATCACGCTGATTGAGCATAAAATCTAACCATAGCATACCAAATACTGATACATAATAAGGCTGTGAGCAGGCAAGAAACTATGCCCCAGCCTGACCATAATAAAGATAGCAATACCATGACCATCACAAGTGAACGTTGAATCAAACTTGGACCAATTTGTTCATCACTCCAAGCGATGATAAAAGGAGCAGCCAATATCCAAGGTAAGCTCATCAATGGAGACCAGTAAAAAATCAAATCATGGATGGCTGTTGCGATACTCACCCAAATCCAATTGCCACGATGCGCTAAAATAGCGGCAGTAAGCAAGGCAAGCGACCAGTCCGGTTGTACTGATGTGCCAGCAAAACTTATATTGACCAATATGCCAAGCAGGCATGCTAGCAATACAAAAGGGATATTCATGGTGATGGAATACGTGAAGCAATAGCAAGCCAATTTTCACGTTGCCAGTGTGCGGTAGGCTCGGCTTCAATGCGTGCAAAGATACGACCAGGTAGTGCCTCAATATGCGTGATATGTGCGACAGGAATACCTGGTGGGAAAATACCGCCTGCACCACTAGTTTGCAGAATAGAGCCTATGGCAGGCGCCTGTTCTAAAGGAATAAAGTCCACCAATAAATGATCGCCTTGCCCACGAATTAAAGCGGCTAAAGGTGATGATTCTAGGGTAACGGGCACAGCCAAAGATGCATCAAGAATTGTGCGGACAACAGAGGTGTTTTTTCGATTGGCATCCACCAACCCAACCAGTCCATCACTGGAAACCACGACATCATCAGGCAGAGCATGGGCTTGTAAAATCAGCCGCTGGCTTTTTTTATCAGGGCTTCGCCCAAGCACTTGTGCTGCCTGCCATGTGTAGCCTTGCACATTGGCAATATGCAATAATTTCCGTAATTGAGTATTTTCTTCTAACAGACTTTTGCGCTGCTGAATCAGTGCAGCCTGTTGTTCAAAGGCTTTGCGTGTTCGCAATAAATCAGATTGAAGCTCTGATCGCTCTTGTAACCAAAGCGCAGTTTTATGCCACCAACGACTTGGTGCTTGTAGGCTGGTAATTAAGGGGGTTAATCCAAGATTAAGTTGTTGACCGATGGGGAGACGTTGTAAAGCGAGAATAGCCAAAGAAACAAGAATAATAGCAGCAATCAAACGCCAGAGGGTATGCCGAAGAGGCATATATTATTCCTCAAACAGCACGCCTCGCATGCTATCCAACTCTTCAAGTACACGTCCACTACCCAATACCACGCAGTTAAGTGCATTATCTGCCACAGTTACAGGTAGACCGGTTTCTTCGCGCAATAATTGATCCAAACCAATCAATAATCCGCCACCACCCGTGAGCATAATACCCTTATCCACGATGTCAGCAGCCAATTCTGGCGGGGTGCGTTCCAAACAAACTTTCACACCATCGACAATTGCATTCACAGCTTCGGTTAAGGCTTCCAGGATTTCGGAATCATCCAGTAAAAGGTTTTTTGGTACGCCATTGATGAGATCACGACCTTTGATTTCCATCTCCCTACGCTCTTCTTGTGGGTATGCACTACCCAATTGCATTTTGATTTTCTCAGCTGTAGGTGCGCCAACCAATAAGCTATATTTACGGCGTAGATGATTGATAATGGCATCGTCCATTTTATCACCACCCACACGCACAGAACGAGAATACACAATGCCACCATAACTGATGACTGCAATTTCAGAAGTGCCACCACCAATATCAACAATCATAGAACCCGAGGCTTCGGTTACAGGTAAATCGGCGCCAATCGCCGCGGCCATAGGCTCTTCAATCAGTAATACTTCTCGTGCACCTGCGGAAAGTGCAGATTCGCGAATGGCACGACGCTCCACTGGGGTAGAGCCATATGGCACACAAATCACAATACGTGGGGCCAATCCCCATGAGCGTTTATGCACTTTGCGAATAAATTGTTTAAGCATTTCTTCGGTAATCACGAAATCAGCAATCACACCATCTTTGAGCGGGCGTATGGCAGAAATACTATCGGGTGTTCTACCCAACATGCGTTTGGCTTCTGCACCTACCGCCAATACCTTACGATTATTGCGTCCACCGCCTTCATAAACAGCAACCACAGAAGGCTCATTCAGAATGATGCCCTCGCCGCGAACGTAAATTAGCGTATTGGCTGTACCAAGGTCGATAGAAATATCACGGGAGAAAACACCAAAAATCTTTTGTAGCATAATGATTACCTGATTACCTAGTTGATGAAGAAGATGTGTGACAGCATAATTACCTCACATGCGAAGGTAAAGTTTACTTTTGATTTGCATGACTTAGTGCGATTAGGGTTATGTTGTTATAACAAAGGAAATAGCAAGGCAGATAAAGAATATCCACACATAAGTTTTGACACCAAAACGTGATTGCCTTTGTGTATTTAATGCATGATATCCCAACATATTGTAGCTCCTATGGGCGAAATTTATCATGGGTATTGTATGTTGCGGTGATATGGCTCACGTGAATACAGCTTGAAGCAGTTGTTTCAATTTTATTCGCAGGCTTTAGCATTGGCACGATACAAGCAAAACTGCATACACTAAAATCTTCCTTATATCAGCTGTATGAATCAATGATGATAAAATAATATGCGCCCTTAGCTCAGCTGGATAGAGCATTCGCCTCCGAAGCGAAAGGCCGGTGGTTCGACTCCACTAGGGCGCACCATTTTGACCTTTAGCCTCTTTAGGCACAAACGCTTAAATTCTTATCTATGCCTAAATTGTGCCTACAATAAAATACGTTACGTTTTTCTTACTAACCTTATGATTGTTAGCCTATTTGAAGCAGTATATCCCATGGAAACTTTTATATAGATAAACTTAGATGATAAGGTCATCCAAAACCCAGAATACGGGTCAATACTAGTAACCAAGAGTTACTCCCTTGTACGAGTACAAACAACATGGACTATCCCTAAAACAATAGGCGTAAATCAAGTTCTCAAACCGATGATATTTGGGTTGTGAGATTGTAAAAGACGGTCGCTGTTGATTGGTGTTTAATAAAGATAAATGTGATTTATATGTTTGGTAAGGCTAGATTTTTTATAGGAAATAAGTAGTCTGGTTTCTATATCTTATTCATTGTTTGGGATTGATAGGTGGTTATGATTGATGTGAGGGCTCTGGGGAGGGCAAATGTTATTGGGTAGATTTGTTAGATTTAGCATGTATGAGCAAGAGTTTTAATGCAGTATTCCACACTTATTGTCGAAGATGATCCGCATATTAGAAAACGATTGATACACGCTGTTACACAATGTCCTAAACTTTGTGTTTGTGCTGAAACAGGTTTGTTTAATGAGGGTATGAAGCTTCTTATAGCGCATAAACCAGATGTTCTTTTGGCTGATTTGGGACTTCCTGATGGTGATGGTATCGACCTTATTAGAAAAGCTGCTGATTTAGAAGGAATTGAGTCTATTGTTATCACTGTATTTGGTGATGAGGTGCATGTAATGCGGGCTATTGAGGCGGGGGCAACTGGATATTTACTCAAAAATACAGGTGTAGATGATATTGGTGAGTCAATTCTAGAAATGTTAAATGGTGGAGCGCCAATTAGTCCTGCTATTAGTCGTTACTTATTACAAAAAATCCAGAGTAAGAATCAAGTTATGACTACTCAGATAGATGTTAAAACCAGTTTGACAGAGCGCGAAGTTGAAGTTCTGACTTATATCTCTAAAGGGTTAAATTATGGAGAGATAGCAGAGGTTTTGGAGTTATCTTATCATACGGTTTCTACGCATATTAAGCGGATTTATCGCAAGTTGCATGTTTCTTCACGCTCTGAAGCAGTTTATGAAGCAGAGCAATTGGGGTTGATTCGTATTCGTGAGTAGATATTGGCTTCGAAAAGTTCTTTTTACTGTACTATGTGTATCCCTTATAGGGTGCTCTTTATCAAGCGATGATAAACAATCATATCTTTCATTTAAAGATGCTGATTTTCTATTAATTCATCAAGAAAAACCACCTGAGGATAATAACCTTTCATGGCATAAGGTAACATTACCTGACATTTGGGATTTCACGCATCCTGATGCGAGTGGCTTTGGTTGGTATAGATTGAAAATCAAGCTTAATGTGCCACCGAATCGTTTATGGGGAATTTATCTCCCGCGCATCAATCGAAATGCTGCTGTCTTTCTTAATGGCGTGTTGATTGGAACGGATGCACCTATCGAAAATAAACAAACCAATTCATGGAACCATCCTTTGTATTTCACGATTCCCAATGGACTATTAACATCGGGAGAAAATTTACTTTATATACGGTTAGAATCAGCCAAGCATAGTAGAGGTCGTTTATTGCCCTTTTATATGGGAGCAGATAAACTATTAAGACCAATATACAACAAGAAATACTTTTTTCGAATTACATTAAGCCAGCTTGTTGGAGCCTTTTCATTAACGATGGGGCTTTGTATCGCTCTAATTTGGTTCATTAAGCGCGAAGCCTTATATGGCTGGTTTGCTCTTGGGTCGATATTTTGGGCGTTTTATACGGCATTCTTCTTTGTTCGTTCTATGCCATTATCATTAACACATTGGATTGCATTTACGTTTAGTTGTGGTATTTGGATGATTGGTTGCATGTGGATGTTTGTTGGGACATATATGGGTTTGGATATCAAAAATATTAAACGTATATTCTTATTATATGCTGGATTAACCAGCGTAATATTATGGAATATGCCGCAGCATATGATATTTGATGCACTTGTTGTGGCTTATTTACCATTAAGTCTTTTTCCTAATTGGATGTTATGGTTATTTTTTAGACATCCAGTGAATTTAACAGTTTTCGATAAAGCAGTTGTTTTCATTTCTGTTTCACCCATCGTTATATTGGGTTCTTTTGATTGGGCAAACCTTGCTTTTCATTTGCAATATCCTTACGTCATGCATTATTCGGCGCCATTTATATTTGTTTTAATTGGTTGGGCATTGGTTCGACGTTTTACCATAGCGATTGATGAGGCTGAAATGCTAAAATCAGAATTAGAGGAGCGTGTTGCCAAACGAGAAAGTGAACTTAAGCAAGCTTTTGAAACCATTCAAACTCTGGAAAAAAACAAAATTTTAAAGAGTGAACGAGAACGCATCATGCGGGAT
>JALWPO010000316.1 GCA_026994965.1 Mariprofundaceae bacterium
GCAAATCTAATCGATTAAAATTTAATACGCCAATAGATGATGGATGGGTGTATGATTTAAACGTTCACGTCCATTTAAAAAAGAGAGTTCAATGACAAATAGACAAGCTGCAACTTCCGCACCTAACTGTTCCACCAAATCAATGGTTGCTTTCGCAGTGCCGCCAGTGGCTAATAAATCATCAACCACAACAACCTTTTGACCTTTTGATAATGCATCACGATGTATTTCCAACCTATCCATACCATATTCAAGCTCATATTCTATAGCATGCACATCGGCAGGAAGTTTGCCTGGCTTTCTTACAGGGATAAAACCCAAGCCTGTTAATTGCGCCAATGCCGCACCGAATAGAAAGCCTCGTGATTCTATACCGACAATAAAATTCGTATCACTGGGTATATAGCATGCCAACTCCGATACACAGGCTCCAAAAGCATCACCATCTGCCAATAAAGGCGTTATATCTTTAAAATTAATTCCAGGCTTGGGATAATCAGGAATATCTCTGATAAAATCGCGTAAATTAACCGCATTAGCAGACATTTAAATCACTTCCTCCAATCCTACCTGATCGTCATCCATAAGTACTCGTAGTTTTTTCAATGCAGACACCTGTATTTGACGAATTCTTTCACGTGTTACACCCATATGCTGACCAATTGCCTCTAAAGTCCACTCATCATTGTGCCCTTCTAGCCCATAGCGCAAACGTACCACCTCTTGTTCTTTTCGTCCCAATTTTTTTATCCAATCATGAAGTAAGTCATTGCGAATAGAGGTATCTAAATGCTCACTTGGTGACTGTGCAGATTTATCTTCTGTAATATCATATAATGTTAGTTCGCCATCGTCATACAATTGACTATCGGCACTTTCTGTGCGTACAGCAGCATTGAGTAGAGTATGAATTCTAGCTGTATTTTTACCCATATGAACAGCAATTTCATTCTCATTCGGCTCATAACCTAAAATATTCCGCAAATGATTCGTAGAACGCAACATAGCATTATATTCTTTTCCAATATGTACGGGTAAACGAATGGTTCGCCCTTGGTTCATCATGGCACGCTCTATAGATTGACGTATCCACCATGTAGCATATGTTGAAAATCGACACCCATGTGCACTATCAAATTTCTCAACCGCTCGCATCAAACCTATATTACCTTCCTCAATCAAATCAGCCAAAGAAAGATCATGATGACGATAACGCCTAGCAATTTTTACCACCAAGCGAAGATTGGCATTAATCATCTTTTGTCTAGCTTGCTCATCACCCTTGGCAATACGTTTGGATAACTCAATTTCTTCTTGGGCTGTTAATAGTGGGTAATACGATATATCACGCATATAGATGGTCATGGGTTCAACACTGCGTTTTTTATTCATCTTTTCCTCCATCCATGGAGTTACTCCGATAAGTAACCTACCTTATTGAGTAAGGTAGTGAGCAGTTATATTATCGTATATCGCATAAAAATGCTACTATTTTTTTGGTAAATAAACGAGAGGATCAACAGGTGTCGGACCTCGCCTAACTTCAAAATGTAAATGTGGACCCGTTGCACGACCTGTATGCCCAACTTTTGAAATAACATCACCAGCCTTCACTTTCATACCTTTGCGTACAAGGTTGCGTTGATTGTGCGCATAGGCAGTAAATAAATCATGACTATGTCGAATAATAATAAGATTGCCATAACCAGATAACCTATGGTCAGCATATACCACCTCTCCGGCGGCGGCTGCATGAACTGGCGTACCTTCTTTGACACCAATATCAATGCCATCGTGCATACGACTGCCTCTTCTCCCAAACGGACTGGTCACCACACCATGAACAGGCCATCTCAAATGCGGAATACGACCACTTTTGGCATAATTTCTTTTTGCATGATAAGATTTTTTACTTTTCGTTTTCACATGCGTTTTTCTGTATTGCTTTTTCGCAACAGGTAAAGCATGTGAGCGTGGAGCTACGCCTCTCAAATAAATCTTTTGTCCCTTGTAAATCGTATAGGGATAACGAATGTGATTATTGCGCGCTAAAGTTTTATAAGAAATACCAAAACGCCTACCAATACTATATAATGTATCACCAGCATGCACCGTATAAACACCATGATGGTGTGATGTATGTTTTTTATAGCTACTATGTGGATAGACAGGAAGCTCTGTTTTAAAACAACCTGAAAGTAATAGTATAGACAATACTAAAATATATTTTATTGTAGTAGCCATAATCCCACAAAACCTACCACAACCAATAGTCCCACAACCAACGTAATCCACTCAAAATAATCTTCAACCCATATTCTCAAACGCTCGCCACCCCAACGTAAAAGACTTCCCTCTAAAAAGAATCTGGCTCCACGTGATAACAATGCCGCAAAAATAAAACCTACAAAAGGTAAACCCAAAGCTCCTGCTGCAATCGTAATAATTTTAAATGGAATGGGTGTAAATCCTGCAATTAAAACAAGCCCAAGCCCCCATTGCGAAAACCATATTTCAACATGATGGAACTGCTCCATTGCACCATAAAACTGTAACACTGGTTCTGCAACACTCACAAATAAAAGCATACCAATCATGTAACCTAAGCTTGCTCCTACAGTTGAACCTGCTGTACAAATCGCAGCAAATCGCAAACTTAAATCAGACCGACCCAAAGCCAAAGCCAACAAAAGAATATCTGGCGGGATAGGAAAAATACTCGCTTCAATCATGGCTATAAAAAACAATGCCCACTGTGCTTGCGGATGCTCAGCCCATGCCAGCGTCCAATGGTAAGCTCTACGCAACCATGAAACTGATTTTTTCTCTACTAAAAGTTTCATCAACGCCGCAATTCTCCTTCTAATAATGGTACAAATGTACATGCATCAAAATAGGTCTCTTCAATACCATCTTGTAACTTCAAGCGACGTACAAGTTGATGTTTTTTTTCATCGCCTTCTGGCATCAGCAATATACCACCCACTTTGAGTTGCTCTAACCATATATCAGAGGCAAATCCTCCCGCAGTTACAATGACTGCGTCAAAGGGGGCATATTCCTCCCAACCGAGCAATCCATCCCCACATTTTAGCATCACATTAGCATGTTGCGCACGTCGCAAATTACTGCGTGCCTTTTCATGCAAGCTTTCAATGCGCTCAATACTATAAACACGCTTACATAAACGAGATAATACAGCGGTTTGATAGCCGCAACCTGTACCAATTTCTAAAACTCGTTCATGCCCTTGCAATAAAAGCAATTCAGACATTTTTGCAACCATATAAGGTTGGGAAATAGTTTGACCTTCACCGATAGGTAAGGATGAATCTTGATAAGCATGTGCACGTAATGCAGCATCAACAAATAAATGTCTTGGAACAATAGACATCGCTTGTAAAACACGCTCATCTTGAATGCCAGCAGTAATGAGTTGTTCTTCTACCATGCGACGCCGAGGTCGATCGTATGAGAGTGAATGCATATATCAGACCAATCTAAGTGAAATAAGAAGATGACACATGGTCGGGACGAGAGGATTTGAACCTCCGACCACCACACCCCCAGTGTGGTGCGCTACCAGGCTGCGCTACGCCCCGATTATTCAATGTGATTACTCTGCCAATAGATTACGGGCAGATATTAATTCCTCACGAATCATACGCAACGATGTTTGAACATCTTGCTGCTCTACAATATCATTTAAATCACCACTCATTAAACGCTTCTTAGCGCCCCGAATAGTAAAATTTAAATCATATAAAAGATGTTTAATTTGTAATACAGCATAAACATCTCTATGACGGTAAAAGCGCCTGTTTCCACTTTTCTTCACAGGTCGAATATGCTTGAATTCGGTTTCCCAATAACGCAAAACATGAGGTTCAACACCACATAGTTCACTCACCTCTCGAATAGAAAAAAATAGTTTATCAGGAAGGTTTGGAACCTGAATACCAGCATGGATAAGCTGCTTCACTTGAAGGCTCACTGATTACCCTCAAGCAACTGTTCTCTTAGAATTTGACTGGCTCTAAAAGTCACTACGCGACGTGGTTCAATGGTAATATCTTCACCTGTTTTAGGATTCCGACCTCGCCTCGCATGTTTTTCCCGAATCATAAAATGTCCAAAACCAGATACTTTCACATCTTCACCTGATGCCAAAGCGCGCTTCATTTCATCCAAAACAGTCTCAACAATTTGGGCTGACTCTTTTTTAGAAAGACCAATTCGTTCATGAATAATATTTGCAATTTCAGCTTTCGTCACATGAACCTCGTTAATATATCAGAAAAATCAAAAAAACATGCAGTTGACCGAATATACTCGAAACCACGTTAGCAATCGTATCAGAACTAGCTGTTTCGTCAAAGCTTTTTCAATTATACGGTAATTAATTTACCTTGTCGTAAGCGCACTATACGATCAGTTTGACTTGCTAAAGCCATGCTGTGTGTCACCATAATGATAGCAGTTTCTTTTTGTTTACATAATACATGCATAGCTTTAAAAACGCTTTGCGCCGTAGCTTCATCAAGGTTTCCTGTAGGCTCATCTACCAATAATAGGCTTGGATGAGTCACCAATGCTCTCCCTACAGCAACACGCTGAGCTTCTCCTCCAGATAAACGAGCAGGTGTGTGCAATATGCGATTACCCAAGCCCAAATCTATCAACAATGCCTCACCTCTTTCTTTCGCATCGGCTTTATTTATTCCACCCACAAGCAATGGCAACATCACATTTTCCAATGCGCTTAATTCTGGGATAAGATGATGGGCTTGATACACAAAACCAATATGCTTATTCCGTAACCTAGCGCATTCAACTTGCGTTAAATGAAAAATAGATTGCCCTTCAAAATATGCTTCTCCAGCATCGGGTGTATCTAGTGTGCCCAATATTTGAAGAAGTGTGCTTTTCCCAACACCTGACTCGCCAACCACCGCTAAAAATTCACCACGGTTCAAATCCAAGTCCACCTCATCTAAAATTGATAGCGTACCCTTAGGTAATTGATATCCCTTGCTAAGACCTGTTACCCGAAGCAACAACTCTTTCTTATCATGCATCACGTTTCATCAATATTCGAATGGTCTCTTGAACGCGTTGCTTTTGATAAGCCTCAACCACCTTTCTTACCGATGTGTATGTATTCGCAATATCATTAAAATTTGTTCTTGTAAGCTCCATTAATTCCAAATCTGTGGTCGCAATAACAGTGGCTGTACGAGGCTTATCTGTAAGCAGTGCAACTTCGCCAAAAAAACTACCATCCGACATTTCATTAAGCACAATAGGCTTATCATGATGCTTTGCATCATAGGTTGAAACTTGAACCTTACCTGAACGAATAAGAAAAAATGATTCGCCAACATCTCCTTCAGAAACGACCACATCACCTTTTTTAAAAGAATGCAGTTCAAACTTATCTGCCAGTGCCGCACGAGCATCAGCAGGCACACCTTCAAAAACGGGTGTAATGGCTAACACACGTGCCAATACACGCTGCCTGTAAAATGATTCTACGACTTCCTTGATTTTAGCATCCTTTTTTACCCAAGCATCAAAGGTGTTACGATCAATCATTAAAACACTAACATCGCCTTCTGCCACCGCTGAATCATGATGGTTGGTACGAGACATAAACGCCTGTTCTCCAAAAAAATCACCTTCAGAAAGCCTAGAAAAAACACGTTTCCCACCCGAAGCTAAAGCCGTTTCCAAGCGCACAGCCCCCATACCAATTAAATATAAAAAATCTCCAAGAACACCTTCTTTGTATATGTATTCATTGGTCGAAAAGTTTTTTAATGTTAATGAATCCATAAAAGATTCAAGCTCTTCACCAGAGAGTGAAGATAAAAGCGGGGTACGCTCGAAACTCAATTTTGCACGATCCACTGCACTAATGTCTGTAGCTTGTACCCGGTCTTGTGGTTTAATGGTCGAAATAGCCCAATCATCACCCCTTTCTGATGATAACGCTTTCAAACGCTCTTTAATTTCTGTTCTATCTGGGTTAAGACGTAAAATAATTTTATTGATGGCAATCGCCTGCACCACAAAACCTTGCTCAGCATAACTGCCTGCAATAGCAATATAATCTTTAATCGCACCCTCTGAATCACCTGTTCTTTCACGTAACTCAGCCAGTTTTACATACGTACGCAAATCTTTAGGCTCAGCTTGATGCAGTTCCTCAAATAAGGGTAATGCTTTCTGATATTTACCATCTAAAAGCGCCTTCTTTGCTTTGCTTCGTAGTTGTTCTACAGACATCTATTCATACCTCAACGCATCAGCTGGTGGCACATTTGCTGCACGCCAAGCTGGATAAAATGTTGCTGCTATACCCATCACCAAACTTACCAAAATAATCAGTATTACCGACAATGGATCAATCACCGATGGCACATGTTCGATAAAATAAACATCTCCCGATAAAATCGTAATACCTGTAATATTTTCTACCCATCGCAGCAGAGCATCTAATTGCCAAGCCAGCAACAAACCAAATATTGCTCCAATCCCAGTACCAAGTCCACACAACAAAGTACCCATGATTAAGAAAACACGCATCACTGAAGCATGTGTTGCACCCACTGTTTTTAAAATTGCAATTTCTTTCCTTCTTTCCATCACAACCATAACCAGTGATGAAACCATATTAAACATTGCAACCATCACAATCAGCAAAAGAATAATACCCATAACCACGCGCTCCATTTTAAGCGCCTGAAAAAAAGATTTATGCCTATGCATCCAATCAGTCACCCATGCCCCTTCTGGTAAGCGCATTCTAGCATCTGATGCAACCACACTGGCTTGATCGCGATTATACAAATGCAATTCAATGCCTGTCACACGGTTGCCCATACGATTTAAACGCTGCACCGCAACCAGTGGTGCTATGATTAATCCAACATCATATTCATAAAATCCAGAGTCAAAAATGCCAACCACTCGAAAGGCTCGTAACCGTGGTGCCATACCCGCAGGAGAAATTCCCCCTGATGGAGAAATAAGACGTACCGAATCCCCAACCAACACATGAAGTTTACGTGCTAAATCTTTACCCAAAACAACTTCAAAAGGTGATGAGGTTTGACTATTTCTAATAAAACGTCCTGAAATGATATGCGCTGCAATATTATCTTCTCGTATTGGATCAACACCTTTAAGAATAGCACCCGTAGAATATTTCACATGATTTGCCAATACCTGTGTACTGATATACGGCGCTGCTTTTTCCACCCCATCAAGTTTCTCAGCTTTTTGTAGCCATAATTGCCAATCCCCCAATGTGTCATCAGAGCCCTGAATATCAACATGTGAAGAGAAACCAAGAATTTTATCTTTCAACTCCGCATCAAAGCCATACATCACCGACAAAACAATAATTAATGCTGCAACACCAATGGCTACACCTGCCGATGAGCTCCAGCCCACTAAAGATACAAAACGCTCATCTCTACGCGATTTTAAATATCGTCGAGCTAACATCCATTCGTAAGACTTTATCACTTAAACCTTGCCTATTAGCTTAAATAACGCAGATATAAATACGCATGTG
Source organism: Mariprofundaceae bacterium (assembly GCA_026994965.1). GTDB lineage: Bacteria > Pseudomonadota > Zetaproteobacteria > Mariprofundales > Mariprofundaceae. The sequence continues at coordinate 7,583 of JALWPO010000316.1, forward strand.
AAATCAAAATCGTCAAAATCATCAATGCAAATGCATGTTTCATAAAGGATAAAAATACAATCGGATGACCTGCTCGTTGTGCAAACCCTGCTACAATAAGATTAGCTGAAGCCCCAATCAATGAGCCATTACCACCCAAGCACGCCCCTAAAGCCAATGCCCACCATAATGGAATAAGCGCCTCTTGCCCGCCGAATGTGGGCGCCATACTTTGAATCAGAGGAATCATCGTTGCCACAAAGGGAATATTATCAATCAATGCTGAAGCAATCGCTGATACCCATAAAATAGCAGCTGTAGTTGCAGCAAAATTACCACCAGTTAAAGTCAATGTTTTCTCTGCCAACATGCCAATCACACCTGTATGCTCAACGCCAGTGACAATGATAAACAGACCAACAAAGAAGAAAATAGTTGTCCACTCCACTTCTGCCATAATAGCTTCATAGGCATGATCTTTATCGTGTAAGGGCTCTCCCCAAGTCTGCAATAATAATAATAATGCTGCCCCAAACATAGCAATGGTCGCAGGTTCCAAATGAAGAGCATGCGCAGCTGTAAATCCAGAAATAACAGCGAATAATACAAATAAGCTCTTTCTCAGTAATGGCACATCTTTAATCGCAGCGCCTTCATCAAACTGCATAATGAGCTCTTTTTTCTCATCTGTTGTTTTTAAATCACTTCCAAACATCAACCAAATTACAGTAATCACAACAATAAAAATAACAGGTATAATAGGCATTAAATTGGTTAAAAAATCATAGAAACTTAGATGTGCTGCCGAACCAATCATAATATTGGGAGGGTCACCGATTAAAGTCGATGTGCCGCCAATATTTGATGCTAAAATCAATGCAAATAAATATGGGTACGGACGAACAGCCAACGCATCGGTAATCAATAACGTTACAGGTGCAATAAGTAACACTGTCGTTACATTATCCAATAATGCTGAAAACACCGCAGTCACTAACGACAGCATAACCAAAATACCCCAAGGTTCACCCTTAACCACTTTAGCAGCCTTAATCGCCACATATTGAAACATTCCTGTTTTTTGACTAATGGCAACAATCACCATCATACCTGTAAGCAGACCAATCGTATTGAAATCAATGCCTGCAACCGCTTGCTGTTGATTCAATACACCACATAAAATCATCAAGCCTGCACCCAACAATGAAAGCACTGCCCGATTAAACTTTTCCACCATAATCACAGCATATATGATCAGTAAAATAGATACGGCAACCCAAGTTGCATCCAAACCAAAGGGCATGGATGAATGTATGATATGAGCACTATTATGCATCGTTTTTATCGTTCACTTTCATATTTCTCAGATAATCGAGAATATCGCCAGATGAAATGATACCAACCAAAGATTCATCATCATCAATCACAAGTGCATATTCATGCCTATCCAATGAAGTTAAAGCTGCCGCTGTTGATAGCAGTGATTCATCATGCTTCACCAAAAGTGGAGCATCATCCATCACTTCCTCAATTTTTTTGTATATAACCTGGTCATAATGAGTTTTAAGAAAGCCTATATCTGGTGCAAATGACACTTGTTCCAAATCACCACTGGCAATATAACTGGGTACAATCTTTTCCAAAATTGAAAATGTAGAAACTACACCCACAGCTATTTTCTTATCATTTAAAACGGGTAGCATGCGTAGTTTGTGCTTGCGCATACGCTGTAAAACATCACCTACTGGCTCTCCAACATGCGCTGCAATTAAATCTTTTGTCATCACTGATTCTGCCAGCATATGCCCTCCTCAAACTCATGTATAATTCAATTTAACTGTTTTCTGGTCTCATATGTGGAAACAATAACACATCACGAATGGAATGCTGACCTGTTAGCATCATCACCAATCTATCCACCCCAATGCCAACACCTGCAGCAGGTGGCATGCCAAATTCAAGTGCACGTAGATAATCTTCATCCACACCTGTTGCTTCAGCATCACCAGCAGCTTTGGCATTGGCTTGTGCAACAAAGCGTTCACGCTGATCATCAGGATCGTTCAATTCTGAAAAACCATTGGCAATTTCACGCCCTGCCACAAATAATTCAAATCTATCGGTCACAGTCTCATCATCGTTATTGCGTCGAGCCAAAGGCGATACATCCACTGGGTAATGCGTAATAAATGTAGGTTGTTTTAAATTCGGTTCTACTAGAGTTTCAAATAGTTCAAGCAAATAATGCCCTGCTTTCCATGTAATTAGCGGTTTCACATCAGGATTTTCTTGCAAACATACCGTTGCCAAAAGTGCCTTGTCATTGGCATGCCCTCTTAAATCAGGTCTATATTCAAATACTGCCTCATCCAAACGCATGCGCTTAAAGGGCTGGGTTAAATCAATCTCAACCCCTTCCCACTTTACCTTGGATATATTCAAACCCTCTGCAATATTTCGGATAATACCTTCAGTGGTATCCATAGCATCATGAAAATCAGCATAAGCTTGATAAAACTCAACCATGGTAAACTCAGGGTTATGTGTTGCATCCAAACCTTCATTGCGAAAATTACGATTAATTTCAAATACACGTTCGAAACCACCAACCAATAATCGTTTCAAATATAACTCGGGTGCAATACGTAAAAATAATTCCATATCCAAAGCATTATGATGTGTTGTAAATGGTCTGGCTGCTGCTCCACCGGCTTGGGTTTGTAACATGGGTGTTTCCACTTCCATAAAACCACGATCTTCTAAGCCTCTACGCAATAAAGACACGATTTTTGAACGTGCTCGAAAAGTATCGCGAGATTCAGGGGTGACCATCAAATCCACATAGCGTTGGCGGTAACGCGTTTCCAAATCGCTTAAGCCATGCCATTTTTCTGGCATAGGACGCAAGCATTTACTCACCATTTCAATGTGAGAAACTTTGAGCGACAATTCACCTGTTTTGGTGATGAACAAGACACCTTTAGCACCAATTAAATCGCCCAAGTCCCATTTTTTTGTGGGATTATAAATTTCAGCTCCACCCAACACATCACGATTCAAAAATAATTGAAGTTGCCCTTCACCATCTTGAATCTTCATAAAGCTGGATTTTCCCATCACACGATGTGCCATCATGCGCCCTGCAACACACACCTCAACAGCCAAGTCATCCAAAGCTTCCTTATCATATTCACCATATTTCTCATGAATATCCGATGTGGACATATCGGTTCGCCATGTATTGGGATATGCCAAACCAGCATCTCGCCACATAGCTAATTTTTCCCGCCTCACCGTCATTTGTTCAGACATATTTTGCTCTACCATAACTTGCTCAGGCTTTTTTGCTTCTGTCACTTTGGGCTCACTCATGAATAAAATTTATAGACGGCTGTGTAAATCTAAATCGGCAAAAAAGAAGGCAATTTCTGTAGCCGCATTTTCTTCAGAATCCGAACCGTGCACTGCATTGGCATCAATTGAATCTGCATGGTCAGCACGAATCGTACCAGCTTCAGCTTCTTTAGGATTGGTCGCACCCATCAATTGACGGTTCAACGCCACTGCATTTTTACCTTCCAAAACCATAGCTAATACTGGGCCTGAGCTCATGAAGTCACATAAGTCATTGTAGAACGGGCGCTCTGCATGCACTGCATAAAAACGCCCAGCTTCTACTGCACTTAAGTGTGTCATGCGTGTTGCAATGACAGTCAAACCGTTTTCTTCAAAACGACGAATAATGTCACCGACAACATTCTTTGCGACAGCATCTGGTTTAATAATTGAAAGTGTACGTTGGATAGCCATGATTTCCCCTTATCGGAACTTCTTGTAGAATTTAAACTGCTTATAATAAACCGCCCTATATACGACGGAAGCGGCACTCTAGGAGCGAGCACAGCAGGTGGCAATCTTATCTCACAACTTCAGAGACAATTCCACCACCTAAAAGCTCTTCACCAGCATAAAAAGCTGCCACTTGCCCAGGTGCGGTCGGCTTTTGTGAACGATTAAAAACGATATGCACCCCATCACCTTTTAACTCCAATTCGCACTCAGCAGGCTTCATCTGATAACGCACCTTACTGGTAATATTCTCATGCTCACTTACATCACGCAACCATGCCACATCAGCAACCATAACTTCTTGAATCAATGCATCTTCAGGTGGCGCAACCACAACACGTGCAGTTACACCATCGAGTTCAACAACATGCCAAGGTCCATTGGGTAAACCCAAACCCTTGCGCTGCCCTAAAGTATAGTGCGCAATCCCTTCATGCCTACCTAATATAGCGCCTTCCCTATCGACAATATCACCAGCTCTAAAGCCCGCTTCTGCGCCTTCTTGTTTTAAAAAAGAAATGCGGTCACCAGCTGGGATAAAACATATATCTTGGCTTTCATGTTTGTGTGCCGTCATTAAATTGTAATGTTGTGCCAAAATTCGCGTACCATCTTTTTGCAAATGACCTACAGGAAACAAAATACGTTTCACCTGTTCACGAGAGGTTGTTGCTAAAAAATAACTTTGATCTTTTTTATCATCATTGCCCTTATAAATATGCAAACCTGATGCATCATCTTTGCGCTGAACATAATGCCCTGTTGCCACATACTCTGCTTCTAGTTTATCAGCCGCATCCAGCAATGCTCCAAACTTCACAAATCGATTACATCGCTCACATGGATTGGGTGTACGCCCTGATTCATAATCAGCAATGAAAGGATCAATCACATCACGGCGGAAATTTTCTCGCATATCCATATTATAAAATGGTATCCCAACTTGATCGCATACTCGCCGAGCATCATAAGCATCATCAAGCGAACAACAGGAGCCCTGCCCTGCAACATCTTCACGCCTATATTCCCATACATTCAGGAAAACACCCAACACATCTGCCCCAGCTTCTTTTAAAAGTGCTGCAACAACCGATGAATCCACGCCCCCAGACATGGCTGCAATCACACGCACACCCT
>JALWPO010000317.1 GCA_026994965.1 Mariprofundaceae bacterium
TGGCTCAAATTGAGCCGTTGTACCTTGCACATGGATGATTTCATCATTTTCAGTAAATAATTCTAATACAGGTTGCGTTAATCGCATCATACCGTCTTCTTGTTTGGCAGCATCTGCTTTCAAACGCCAAATGATGCGTTCGCCCTTGCGCTCAACCATCAATGGTTTTTCCACTTGCGTGGATGCTTGCTCTACCTGTTGATGGGTTTGAACATCTGGCAATGTGGCATCATCAGCAGACCACATGAGCAGTCCAGCCACCACAACACTGCCTATGGATACTGCAAGGCAACCCCATTTAAGGGTACGCCATTGCCAAGCTTTCATCCTTCCCAACCGCAATCCTGAGCAGATACGCCATAAGCCGAAGCGATGACATCATCCCACACCCCAGCAGCTAAAATAAGTCCCTCACAAGCCTGCCTTACCGCACCATCACCAGCATGAAACGACGATACCCAATCCACTTTTTTGCGTACACCCACATAGGCATCTGCAGGCGCCATAGAAAGTTTACATTTCGCCATGGCTGGCAAATCAATCACATCATCACCCATATATGCACAATCATTTGCCGCGATGCCCGCCTGCGCACATAATGCATCAATACCATCTGCTTTTCTCAAGCTGCCCTGTATCACATATTGAATGCCCAATTCCTTAGCGCGATGTGCAACCACTTGAGAGCTTCGCCCAGTTAAAATCGCCACCTCAATACCTGCCCGTTGCAAGAGCTTGATACCATGCCCATCTCGTACATTAAATGCTTTGATTTGCTCACCTGTATCGGTTATAAAAATCTGCCCTGCCGTGAGCACGCCATCAATATCCAGTATCAACATGCGAATACCTTTTGCCAATGCCAAAGGAAATTTTTGATAACTACTCATGCTACACCTGCCTTAAGCAAATCATGCAAATGCACAATGCCAAGCCAATTGTCATCATCCACTACAAACAGTGTGGTCACTTGATGCTCTTCCATCAAACGCACAGCCTCACTTGCCAAATGTGTGCTTTCAATACTGCGTGGATTGGCATGCCCCAATGTGCCCACAGGCGCTTTCAAATCCACATCCCCAGATTCCAAAATTCGGCGCAAATCACCATCTGTAATACAAGCCACCAATTTTCCATCTTTCTGAATACCTGTGACCCCTAGTCGATATTGACTCATCACCATAATCGCTTCTTTCAAACTCGCATCTGCATTTACCGCAGGTAAATCACTGCCCTGATGCATCACATCAGCAACACTCATCAATTTTCTACCCAAACTTCCCGCTGGATGCACACGTGCAAAATCCTCTTCTTTAAACCCACGTTGTTTTAATACCACCACCGCAAGCGCATCACCCAATGCTAGACTTGCTGTTGTGGATGCCGTGGGCGCTAAATTCATCGGGCATGCCTCTTCACGCACAGGCACTTCCAAGACTATATCTGCAAAATGTGCCAATGTGGATTGCGCATTGCCTGTGATGGCAATCAAATGTGCCCCAAGCCGTTTAATCGTGGGCAACAAACCACAAACTTCATCAGTTTCACCGCTGTGTGATAATGCCAATACAGCATCATGCTCAGTAATCATGCCCAAATCACCATGCTGTGCTTCGGCTGCATGCACAAAAAATGCAGGTGTGCCTGTGGATGCAAATGTGGCTGCGATTTTGCGCGCAATAATGCCAGACTTACCCATACCCACGACAACCAAGCGTCCTTGAAGCGATAAAATACAATCCACAGCACGTAAGAAATCATCATTCAATGCTTCTTTTTGAGCATGCAATGCTTTGATTTCAATATCGAGAACATCTTGCCCTTGTTGCAGCCATAATGCTTGATTCATACTCATCTTTAACCCCAATCGCTTTGCTTTGCTTCTAACTTCATCATGTGCTGCAATTGCGCTGCATGCTGTTTAAAGCTCGCCACTTCTGCTTTAGGCACAGGCTTGGCAGGCGCATGTTTCACATGCAAAGGATTCACAGCTCGCCCGCGCACACGAAACTCGAAATGCAAATGTGGCCCAGTCGCCAAACCAGACATGCCCACATAACCAATAATTTGTCCTTGCTTCACACGCACACCTTTATGAATACCACGTCCAAATTTGCTCAAATGTGCATAGCGCGTGCTGTGATTATGATTGTTATGCTGGATGGCAACCAAACGCCCATAACCGCCGCGCCACCCTGCATAGGTAATCCGACCATTACCGATAGCATGCACAGGTGTTCCTGTTCTGGCTGCATAATCCACTCCTTTATGAGCACGGGTATAACCCAAAACTGGATGCTTTCTGGCTGTTCTAAAGCGTGAAGAAATGCGTGTAAATTTCACAGGTGCTTTAAGATAGGTTTTACGCAGGCTTTTACCATCCAAAGAATAATATTCATCTTGACCATTTTTAAGATGATAACGAATCGCACTATAAGCATGACCTTGATTGACAAATTCAGCCGCTAAAATCGTGGTGCCTACCATTTTTCCAAATACATTGTATTGCTCATCATACAATACTTGAAAGCTATCGCCTTTTCTTAAATCTCTAACAAAATCAATATCCCAAGCAAAAATATCCACCAAATTCATGGTAGTACGATTATCCAAGCCTGCTCTGGCTGCTGCCATAAACAAACTATCTGAAATGATTGCACTCACATACACTTGCCGATGCGATACGGCAGGGGTTTCAACTTTTGCATGCCAAGCATCATGAATACGGCTCAGATGCAAACGCTGGGATGCATCCAGATTGTAGTAAACATGCGTACCTTGCGCATCATCTTCTCGCCAAAAAGCATGCCCAGCTTGCACTTTTTCCAAAGGGTGTACTTTTTTGCTGGCTTTTCGCATCGCCATCACATCTGCATAAGAAAAACCTAAACGCCCCAAAACTGATAAAGATGAATCGCCTGTCTGCAACACAATCCACTGCTGATGCATGGCTTTTTCCAATGTCTTTACTTCTGGTTTTAGCCATTCTTCATGCGGCATAGATACACTCGCATCCACACTTAAGCTAGGCATGATAAGCAATAAAATGGCAATAAATCCGCCAATAAACATTGGAAAATAAACTTTTTTCATTCTGGATATTTGGTAAACCTTCTGCCATGAAGGCAGCCCTTCTCGAGATTTTGAGCGTGCATGTGCAGGCTCATGGTGCGTTGGCACATCCATTCTATTGGCAAAATCTTGTCGCA
>JALWPO010000318.1 GCA_026994965.1 Mariprofundaceae bacterium
CGATAATATTCGCTCAGTTGCAGGTATTCCTTGGTCGCTTTCTGGCGATGTGCCTGAGAAGTTTGAAGTGCGCGGTGAAGTGTATATGTCCAAAGCTTCCTTTGAAGCTTTAAATCAAAAACAAATAGAGTTAGGCGAAAAGCCTTTTGCCAATCCAAGAAATGCAGCCGCAGGTTCGCTGCGTCAATTGGATGCTTCGATTACAGCCAGTCGCAAACTATCCTTTTTTGCTTATGCCACAGGGTTGGGTGGAGATAAGTTTGCCAGTAGTCAAAGTGAATTGTTGCAAAAATTAGGGCAACAAGGCTTTGCAATCCAAGAAACAGCATTGTTAAGCGATGAGTCAGCCATGTTTAAGCATTACCAGACTTGGATAGAGAAGCGTCCAACATTGGATTATGAGATTGATGGCATGGTGTTTAAGGTCAATGATTTTAAGCAGCAACATTTGTTGGGTGCAGTTGCGCGTTCGCCGCGTTGGGCGATTGCCTATAAATTCCCTGCCGAAGAAGTAGAAACCACCGTGCAAGCCATCACTTGGCAAGTGGGGCGTACGGGCGTGATTACGCCTGTGGCAAACATGAAACCAGTGAATGTGGCAGGTGTGATGGTATCGCGAGCTACTTTGCATAATATCCAAGAGCTAGCGCGAAAAGATGTGCGTGTGGGTGATAGGGTGTTGATTCGCCGTGCAGGTGATGTGATTCCTGAGGTGGTCAAAAGCTTATCCATTGGTGAAGATAAGCGTGCTGAACCCGCGCCTATTCCAAAGCATTGCCCTGTATGCGGTGCGGCAGTGGAGCAAGAAGAAGGTGAGGCAGCGATTCGCTGCACGGGTGGTCTTTCATGTTCGGCGCAACTCAAAGAGCGTATCAAACATTTTGTATCGCGTGATGGTTTTGATATTGAAGGTTTTGGTAGCAAGCTTGCCGACACCTTGGTGGATAAAGGTTTGGTCAAAACGATTGCAGATGTGTTCGCCCTTGATTTTGATACCTTGGCAACATGGGAAGGTATGGGTGAGAAGAAAATCGCCAACCTTAAGCAGGGTATAGAAAGTAGGAAAAAGATTGCATTGTCGCGTTTTATCTATGCTTTGGGTATTCGTCATGTGGGTCAAGCTACTGCAAGCGCTTTGGCAAAACATTTTAAAACATTGGATGCATTAAAGCATGCCAATGAAGAAGCGTTGATTGAAATCAATGATGTGGGGCAAGAAGTGGCGGCATCGCTGATACACTTTTTTGCCGAAGAACATAATCAACAGGTTTTACAGCAGATGTTTGAGTATGGTGTGCAAGTATTGGATGATGAAACACCTGAGGTGGATAGCAATCATCCGCTTGCGGGTAAAACGGTGGTGATTACGGGTTCATTCTCTGATATCAAACGTGCGCAAGCTAAAATCTTATTGCAGCAGTTGGGTGCTAAGGTGGCGAGTACAGTATCTAAAAATACGGATATATTGATTGCAGGAGAAAAGGCAGGCTCTAAATTGAAGAAGGCAGAAGAGCTTGGCGTGCAAGTGGCGGATGAAGCCCAGCTTTTATCATGGTTGGCTTAGAGCATTGGTGAGGCAAGGGTTTTATTTTTTCACATTGAGAAGTCGGCAAAGAGTGGCTATCTTCCTCACATTAAAAATATATTGAAAATCAAAAGGATGAAATAATCATGGCGAGAAAGTTTAATTTCAGTGCAGGGCCAGCAATGCTGCCAACCGAAGTGATGGAGCGTGCGCAAGCCGAAATGTTGGACTGGAACGGTTCAGGTATGTCTGTGATGGAAATGAGTCACCGTGGTAAAGAATATATGTCCATTGCAGCCAAAGCTGAGCAAGACTTGCGTGATGTTATGTCGATTCCTGATAACTACAAAGTGCTTTTCCTACAAGGTGGTGCATCTTTGCAATTTGCTATGATTCCATTGAATTTATTAGGTGATAAAACAAGCGCTGATTATATCAATACAGGTATGTGGTCTAAAAAGGCGATTGCAGAAGCTAAACGCTATTGCACAGTGAACCTTGCAGGCGACACATCCGAAGGTGGGTTTACAAGCGTTCCCACACAAGATGAATTAAAACTTAATCCTGATGCAGCCTATGTGCATTACACACCCAATGAAACCATTGGTGGCGTAGAATTTGATTATATCCCAGAGACGGGTGATGTGCCTTTGATTGCGGATATGTCATCCACCATTCTTTCTCGGCCTATTGATGTGTCTAAATTTGCCATGATTTATGCAGGGGCTCAGAAAAATATTGGCCCTGCGGGTTTATGTATTGTGATTATCCGTGATGATTTATTGGGCAAAGCATCAGCGCAAACGCCTGCGATGCTGAATTATCAAACCCATGCCGATAATGATTCCATGTATAACACACCACCGACATACAGTTGGTATATGGCTGGTTTGGTGTTTGAATGGATTAAAAAGCAGGGTGGGCTTGCTGCCATGGCTGAGGTAAATCAGCGTAAGTCAGATAAACTGTATGCCGCTATTGATGCTAGTGATTTTTATGCCAATCCAGTACCTAAAGCCAATCGCTCGTGGATGAATGTACCATTTACGCTTAAGGATGCGAGCTTGGATGCTGATTTCCTTGCAGGTGCAACTCAAGCGGGCTTAATTACCCTTAAAGGCCATCGTTCTGTGGGTGGTATGCGCGCCAGCATTTACAATGCCATGCCAGAAGAGGGTGTGGATGCACTTGTTGCCTTTATGAAAGCATTTGAAAGCAATCAAGCTTAAAGCCTAATTGGATAAAAGGAATAAACCATGACATCAACTTCCCCTAAAGTTTGGATTGCCGACAAAATGAGCGAACGCGCTGTTGAAGTGTTTCGCTCGCATGGCATTGCCGTGGATTATAAGCCGGGTTTATCCGTTGAAGAACAAATCAAAATTGCAGGTGATTATGATGGCATCGCTGTGCGTTCATCAAGCACATTGAAAGGTGAATTGTTGGATGCCGCTAAAAACGTCAAAGTGATTGGTAGGGCAGGCATTGGTGTGGATAATATTGATGTAGAGGCATGTTCACGCCGCGGCGTGGTGGTAATGAATACACCGTTTGGCAATACCATTACCACTGCTGAATTGGCTGTTGCACATATCGTCGCCGCAGCGCGTCAAATTCCACAAGCCACAGCATCGACACGTGCTGGAAAATGGGAAAAATCCAAGTTTATGGGCATGGA
>JALWPO010000319.1 GCA_026994965.1 Mariprofundaceae bacterium
TGTGGCAATGCCGATGCATCATGAATCCCAAATAAACGCATACCCTTAGCATTGGCAGCCATCACTCGCCCTGATTTATCCACCCTTAAAATCGCTTCTTCAATCGCTGATAATAAATGGTCTACCCTATGCGTTTTTGTCGCTAAACTTGCATTGATTTTCTTTAATTTGTTTTGGGATGATATAACCGCTTCTTTTTTGTGATATACTTCACGAGATAAGTAACGTACATGCAAAAACCAACCCAACATAAGCAAGCCTATCCATAGCCATGCCCAACTCATGATGTCTTAGGCGTAAATCGATAACCCGATCCACGAACTGTCACAATGCAATCACCCATACCATGCTCACTCAAGGCTTCGCGCAAACGCTTAATCGTAACATCAACCGTACGCTCCTCAACAAAAGCATTCACACCCCATGCATAATCCAGCAAATAACTACGGCTACGAACCTTATCTGGCTTGGCCATCAAGGCTTGCAGTACGCGAAATTCCAAGGGGCGCAAATCCACCCTCTTATCTGCAATACGCACTTCCATAGCATCCTTATCCAAATCAATTGCTGAACCCATAGGTTTCGCCAGACTTTGATGCGCAGAACGGCGCAATAATGCTTGAACACGTGCAATCAACTCTTCTGGCTCAAAAGGTTTCGCCAAATAATCATCTGCGCCTTCATTAAGCCCGCGTACCTTTTCTTCCATTTGACCCAAAGCTGTCACCATTAACACTGGCAAATACTGCGTTTTTCCCATCTTCCTGAGCCAACGCAACACATCCAAACCACGCAAGCCTGGAATCATTCTATCCAACACCAATAATCGATAATGATTTTCAGATAACAAATCAACAGCTTGATGACCATCTGAGCAACATTGTGTACTTAGCCCCGCCCGCTGCAAATGAATCTCTATCAAACGTGCAATGGCAGCTTCATCTTCCACAATCAATATATCATAGGATGATTCTTGACTCATTCATACCTTCCTTCCCAAAGCAAATTGATGCATATGGGCATATTCCACTTCCATGTTCAACGCCTTCTCACTCAATAATCGAAACATAAAATGCATCAAGTGCTGACCCAACTTTGGATCTTCTAACGTAATAAGGTCAAAGTAGCTACGCTCCAGTGTTAACACAATAGTATCTTTTTCTGCCTGAATCGTGGCTGAATGTTTTCGTTCTTCATCTAAGAATGAAAACAACCCAAACACATCACCACTGCGCAAGCTTGCATAACGGTATTCACTTTCATCTTTTACCGCAACTTTACCTTCTAATATCAAATACATCTCGCCTTCAGCCAAACTTGCTGCACGATACACAACCTCACCTGCTTTGAATTGAACTTCCTTCAAGCAACTGAATAAAAGCATGGCATGTTCTCGGGTCATATTCTTCACCAAAGGCAAATTCTGAAATATTTTGAATCTACTATTGGATGCAATCATTGCTACCCATAGATTTTCTTTTACAGCCCCATTGCGGCTTGGATAGTTATGTTTTTCTATCATTTTAATTTCTCCTTCTATTTATGTCATGAAGGAGATTAAAAACATCATATGACAAAGAGATGACAATTTTCATATGTCATATTGTTGTCATATTCAAAACTTACATTTCACCACACCTTAATTCCTGAGGAGGAAATAACTCATATGAATATAAAAACAACATGTCGCGCTGCTGCATTGCTTATTGCAACTGCTATTGCAACACCTGCATTCGCTGGTGACACACAAGTAAGCGGTAAAATCTATTTTGACTATAGCTCTGCCAGCAAAACAGTAGGTAATGTTAAGACTACGAATATTGGCGGCAACTTAACTCGCACTTATTTACAGGTAAAACACAAATTGGATGATACTTGGACTGCAACATTCAAAGTTGATTCCGCTTATGAAGTTAACAACAAGAAAAAAACTGGTGTTTATGTTAAAACTGCACAACTATCTGGCAGCTTTATGCCTGAATTGAATGTGAAATTTGGTGTGATCGGCACACCTTGGATTGGTCATCAAGAACACCTTGAAGGTCACCGTTATATCACCAAGACTTTTGTAGACACACAAGGCTTGGATAGCTCGGCTGATGCAGGTATCGGTATCTATGGTAAAGTTGCTGATGGTTTGTTTAACTATACAATTACAGAAGTCAATGGTAAGGGTTATGGCGACATCAAACGTGGTGGCAGCCAAGATTTGAATGCTCGCATTGGTTTCGCTCCTGTTGAAGGCTTAACCATCGACTTTGGTTTCCGCGATGGCTATATGGGCGCAAAAACAACCACTCAAACGCCAACCACTGGTTTAACCAAGTATACATTAACACAAGCCATGGTTACTTACGGCATGGGTCATGATTTCCGCGTTGGTGCTGACTACATTGTAGATAATGCCAAAACCAATGGTGCTAGCACAAAGCTAAAAGGCTTGAGCGTATTTGGATGGGCTAATCTCACAGATCAATTCGGTGCTTTCGTAAAATATGAAACAGCCAAACTTTCTGGTGCAGCAGGAACATTGAAAAAAATGACTGGTCGCGCAACTGAAAAAACAACAGTGGTATCTTTAGATTATAAGGCAAGCAAGAAAGTATTGCTATCTTTGGCATACACTGACATCAAGGATTTACACGGTGTTTCTGGCGATAAAGAAAGAATTGCGGGTGTTTATTCTCAATTCAAATTCTAAACTTGCCTTAACTGCAAATTTAACTTTTGATAAAACAGCTCACCTTTGGTGGGCTGTTTTTTTATACTCACATGATTACACATGAAAGCTCTACACTGTCATATGAATGTCATATCCATATGTTATCATAAGCCAAGCAGAAAAAGTGTATCCCCCTCGAGAAAAAGCCAGTGCTCACCGCACTGGCTTTTTTATTTCATCAGACAACCTTCATCTTGTCATATTGATGTCATACGAGCCTGATACATTGCACACATATTCAAATTGCGATTGAAAAACACTTGAATCATCGCGAAGTCTTTAATGGAGGAGACAAATATGAAAAAAATGATTTTTGGCGCAGCTATGGTATTGGCTAGCATGATGGGTGCAGTGACAGCCACAGAAGCTGCAACCACCATCAATGGTGCTGGCGCAACATTCCCATACCCTGTATATAGCAAGT
>JALWPO010000320.1 GCA_026994965.1 Mariprofundaceae bacterium
GATGATGAGAGTTTAAACGAAGGGGAGAGAGCATACAAAACGGTCATGTACAGGGGTACAAAAACCAAAGTTTATGATGACGCACCCAAAGCTGAGAAGAAACCAGTGATGTATCGCGGCTCTGTTGTCGCTGACTCTAATCAAGAATCCAGTGTTAGGGCCGAACCAACCACATATCGAGGCAATCAAGTGGATAAAGAGCTCTATAAGAAGCATCGTTATGCTACGGTGATTGCACAAAAAGATTGTACTTTATTAAAATTTACGCCGCAAGAAATCAAAAAAGAATTGCAGGAGTATAACTTGCATAACTTGTTTGAAAAAGAAGCACCTACACGCTTTAAATTAGCCAAAATTGCGGGTTCAGAGCTTTTTATCAACCTTCCTATCAGTTTAATAGCTTTGATTGCCAAGCTTACTAAATTATCAGCATATAATCAGGGTGATGAGCTTAAAAAAGCAGGTGAACTTTTCCCATGTGTTAAGCTTGTTGTGCAAGGGCATGTACACTTTTACGAAGAAGAAGCAGATGGAAGCTTAAGTTATTGTGGGCGTACTAAAGAAGGAGAAATACTTGGGCTTGATGCTTTATTTAGCAAGCAACCATCCAAGTATATTTATCAAGCAGAGCTAGGCTGTGAAACCATTGATATAGACTATAATATTCTTAAAGATATTTCAGTATTATCCACTAAGTTTAAGTCTACAATACGAGCTTTTTATGCACGAACGGTAACCAATGGAGTTAGGCTCGATTGATTACATTAGATATTCATCTTAAATGTTCTTTGAAGGCTCTGGATGCTGCAAAGCCGAAGCCAACGTAAACCCCATGCCCAAGCCACCCACCAACACATGCGCTTTAGCCCTGCCTTTGATAGGTGCGCAAGCAAGCTCTGCCAACACGTCCTCCGAATAATGAAAGCCATTATTCATCAGCTCGCTATCTTCGGTATCCACACGAATAGAAAACGCTTCATCACGCTGAAATATACGCATGGTTAACCCATGTTCGGTAGAAGTATCAAGTAAGGTGTATTCGCTCATAGACAAGCAAGCAGTTCCTTTCTAAAACAGTTCAAATTGTTTTTGCTATGAGGTCTGCTTTTAACAGCCCTCCCTTAGATAGTAAATTTGCTGAAAATTTAGGGTTTCGACGTGTTTTATAGGCATCTAAAATTTTCTTTAACCCGCCCGCTTCCAGTAATGAAATATTAATATCCGCATCCATCTCAGCAGATTCTATAAAATCTTGAGAAAACTTAGGTGCAACTATCAGTACTTGAGCAACACGCATATTATTAGCCTCGCAACGCTTAACATATGCTTTCACTTGCCTTGATGTTGAAGAATATTTAGAGAAATCACCATTTTTATAAGACTTGGCCTCACCAATAATAACATCATCATCGCCGAGAGAAATAATAATATCAGCTTTATCTTTTGCTGTATTTATTTGCTTGCGTTTATCTTCATCAATATTAAGTCCTAATTGTTCTAATATTGCCTTTGTAATTTCCTCAAACTTTTGCCCTAAATCAGCTTCTCTAATATTTATGCCTTCCGCATGTAAAGCCGCCAAATTTCTAGTAGCAAGTAATTCATAGTTTTCTATTAATTTATCATTTGCACTCGCAAAACATTCTAAAATAACAGTCCTAGGGTTCCCTCTTTTTGATAGACCTTTTTTATCACGAATTTTTCTAATATCTTCATTGGTAAAAACATACAATATATCTACAGGAGATATACCTAATACCCTTAGTCGGTCTGCATCTAAAGCTTCATTGTTCTCAATTTCAAAGTCTTCTTGCACCTTTTTTAAAAAAGATAAATCTGCTTCCGACAGAAAAGAGATTAACTCATTAAACCCACTTGTACTTAACGAATCCATTTCTGATTTAGAACAAGTTTTCAAGCTGTTAATTATAATATCAATACGGTCATCAAGGGTTGTTCCTAATCTAGGAGTGTTAATACCCAGTTCTTCAATAAGTCCCTTTAATCTTTCTTTTCTAGCATTTTGTGTAGCATCATTCTCAAACATATTTTTTAACAATACATTTCTAATTGAAACACCCGAATGAATGACAAAAGAGATTTTATCCTGCCTGGGTACACCACGTATTTTTTGACCGTATGCCCGTAAAATGTTTGATAACTCAGCGTCACTTAAAGAGCGAAGAACTCTTATTGAATACTTATCACTTAACTCTTTATTTTGTATCCTATGTAAAAGTGAAAAAATCTCATCAGGCAGCAACACTTCTTGCTTACGTTTAACAAAAATAACACCTATCTCCCTTAAAAAGTTAAGTGCTAATTGAACATCATTTTTAGAGACAGGACATATTAAATTCTCAATTGCGAAAGTTTCATCTTTGGTAATCCCTAGGCGATTAGAAAGCATATTTAAGATTATTCTTTCATCATCAGAAACCTTCTGCTCTCTGTTTTGTCTTAAATCATTGTTATAAGCGGATTCAAAACAGTCTTTATAAATTAATAACCTTAAGCTCCTACAGTTAAAGTCATTACTGTTTTCAGCGCCTTTTATCTCCTTCAATATTTCTTTTGAAAGTTTATCCATCCTTTTATGCTCGTTTGAGTATAACCTCTCTATCCAAGAAATCCGAGCCACGCTATTACCATCTCTTGATAAAATGTTCACGAGTAAAGAAACCTGTGGTCCCCCTAGTGATATTTGGTCTCGTACAAAAATCTCAAAATGTTTAGATGCTGCAGAGAAAAGGTGGGTTATTTCACTGCCTGATGCTGTTCGTAATTGCCCATCTATATTTGCGACTCTTTGAGCTAAATCTTTATCTTTACCTATTGCTTCCGAAGATACTTTATCTAAACAATTGATAAACTTTGATTTCTCAATTTGATTCACATGACCTAAAACCTGATGTAAGTTCATTTTAGTCCCCTCTCCTCTACCAGTATAAAGTAGTAGCCCAAATTTATTGTGATAACCAACTTTCTCAAGACACTTTCATCAAAAAAGCGAAAAAGGGGAAGTTCAATACTTTTTTTCTGAACATGCCATTCGTCTCATATCAAATATCCCATGGGTTAATCACTTCTAACCCTTGATAATCAAAATCTTTTTCATTGCGTGTCACCATGCGCA
>JALWPO010000321.1 GCA_026994965.1 Mariprofundaceae bacterium
CTTTGTGACTGGCGCGATGAGCTCGAAGAAGCGCAAAATGAAAGTATGCATGCCATGCACGAAGCAGAGCAAACTGCATTTCCTGATCCAACAGATCAAGCCAGTGTAGAAATAGAACGTAATTTTGATTTGCGCATCAAAGGGCGTGAGCGCCGTTTAATCCGTAAAATTGAAGAAACCATCAGCCGTTTAAATGATGGTGATTTTGGCTTGTGCGAGGCTTGTGGTGGTGATATTGGTTTGAAACGCTTGCAGGCTCGCCCTGTAACAACATTATGTATTGACTGTAAAGTTGAGCAGGAGCAAGAAGAGCGCACACATATTTAAGCGCAAGCAAGTTTAGAAATGATAAGGCAGCGCATTGAGTCATCAGTGTGCTGCCTTTTCTTTTTAAGCTAAAGTCGTTACGCTGCCCATTGTACGAAATGTTGAGGGCATTTTGAGGAGGGAAGGCTACTTGTTTCAAAGTATTTCAGATTGGATTGAACAGCATCAACAGTGGTTTCGATTTCCGCTGGTGATACTGATGGCTGTGCTGGCCTTTGCGATTGCCTTGATACGTCCAGATTTTACCGAACAAATTGAACTTAAATTGCTTGATCAACATTTTAAGATGCGAGGTGTGATTCCGCATAATCCCAAAGTGATTATCGTAGCTGTTGATGACAATGCCCTAACAGAAGTGGGACGATGGCCATGGTCACGGGATAAAATAGCGACAATTGTGAATCGTATTTTGGGAGAGTATCAAGCCAAAGTTTTGGGCTTTGATATTGTGTTTTCTGAAGAGCAGCTTAATCCATTAAAAGAGAGCCTTCGCCTATTAAGTGAAGCAAAAAGAGCAGATAAAAATGTTACGTATTGGTTGCAAAAGCATCAAGGTATGGGTGATGTGGATGCACGCTTGGAGAGGGTGTTTAAAGAGTACCATGATAGGCTTGTGCCAGGTTATTTCTTTTATCCTGAAGGGGCTAAAATACCAGAGTTAGCGAAAAAAAACTTAGATAAACAATTAGCCTTAATGCAAAATTCAGCCATAACATCCGAATTTTCAGATGGCGCTATTTCTATGATTCCACGTTTGGCGGCGGTGGAAGGTAATTTGCCTCGCCTTACAAAACAAGCTGATGCGGTTGGTTTTTTTAATTTTTTTCCAGATACGGATGGTACGGTTAGACGCATACCTTTGATGGTTGAACGTGATGGTTATGTGTATCCCAGCTTAGATATGCAATTACTTCGTATTTTTAAAGGTTGGCCTGCTTTATCTGTTAAGATAGGAGTAGATGGTGTGGAAGGGTTGTATCTTGGCAATCAGAATATTCGCACCGATGCATCAGGCAGCATGCTGCTTAATCATTATGGACCAGGCTATACCTTTCAACATATATCGGCTGCAGATGTGTTGTATGATAGAGTTCCCAAAGATGTGCTTAAAGATGCTGTGGTTTTACTTGGTGTAACTGCTGTGGGGGTGTTTGATTATCGCCCAAGTCCATTTGATTCGGTATTTCCAGGGGTGGAAGGGCATGCTGCTGCGATTTCCAATATCCTTAATGATGAAGAAATATATCGCCCAGATTTAATGGATGGTATTGAGCTTTTGGCGGTATTCTTCCTTGCTTTATTGTGTGGTCGATTGGTGATTGGTAGTGGACCAGTATTACAATCCATCAGTATTTTTGGTGTGCCCTTATTGCTTTGGGGGCTATCAACTTGGTTATTTATAAGCTTTGGCATTTGGTTACAAGTTACCTATTTATTGCTCGCTATTCTTTTGGCAACCGTACCGGTTACTTTGCTTGAATATGTGATTGAATCACATAAACGAGCATTTATTCACGATGCTTTTTCACATTATCTTGCGCCTAAAGTAGTGGAAGATTTGGCTAAACATCCAGATATGCTCAAACTCGGTGGTGAAGAGAAATATATGACTGCATTTTTCTCTGATATTGCAGCATTCTCAAGTTTTTCAGAAAAATTAACGCCTACGAAATTGGTCTACTTTTTAAACCAATATTTAACAGAAATGAGTGACATTATTTTGAAGCATGGTGGTACCATTGATAAGTATGAGGGCGATGCCATTGTAGCTTTTTTTGGTGCACCCATAGATATGCAAGATCATGCGTTGAATTGTGTTTTGGTGGCGATGGAGCAACAAGAAGCTTTGAAAAGGTTACGAAAACAATGGGAAGAAGAGGGTTATCCTGAGTTAAATATTCGTATTGGGATGAATACAGGACCTATGGTTGTGGGAAATATGGGAACGCACACACGTATGAACTACACTATGATGGGCGATCATGTTAATTTAGCAGCACGTTTGGAAGGGGTTTGTAAAGTATATCGTGTACCGATTCTGATGAGTAAGGATAGTTATACACAAATCAGGGAAAGGGTGGCGGCGCGTTTCGTGGATAGAGTGCAGGTTGTGGGTCGTGAGCAGCCTGTAGATTTGTATGAGCCACTTGCTATGCGTGATGATATTCAACCCGAAGTGATTCAGCGGAGCCGAGAATATGAGAAAGCTTGGAGCATGATGCATAAGCGGCACTTTTCGGAAGCGATTAAAATTTTATTGCGTTTGCATGAGGATTATCCTGAAGATGGTTTATACGAGGTCATGTTAGCGCGTGCTTATCAATATGATAAAACACCACCAGAGCCAGGTTGGACAGGTGTGTTTGTACTCACTAGCAAATAAGTGGTTACCGTAAAACTTCAGGTAAATGAAAGGTTACATTTTCTTCTATCGTTTGAAGCCGTTGCACATTGGTATTTGGTTTTTTTAAGTATGCAATCACTTCTTGGACTAAAATTTCTGGTGCAGATGCGCCAGCGGTGATGCCAATATTCGATTTTCCGTCTAGCCATTCAGGGTCAATATCTTGGGTGCCATCAATCAAATAAGCAGGGGTATCACAATGTTCCGAGACTTCTTTGAGTCGATTGCTGTTGGAAGAGTTTTTAGAACCAATGACAAAAATCAAATCACAATGGCTTGCTAAATCTTTGACTGCCGATTGCCGGTTGCTGGTGGCATAACAAATATCTTCGCGTTTTGGGCCTTGAATATGAGGAAAGCG
>JALWPO010000322.1 GCA_026994965.1 Mariprofundaceae bacterium
CTGGCGCTGGATTTTCACCCAATGCCTGCACAAAATCTAAGGATTCTTGAAGTGTTCCGTTCATTTTCCAGTTTCCTGCAATTAAGCAACGGGTTGAACTTGCCATCATTTCCTCCTTAATATTTTGAAAAACCTACGCAAAATGGGCGCGAAGTGTAGAAAATCTGGACGACAAGGCAAGGAAAACTCGAAATTACAATGATAACAGCTAAGCTGCGACCCATGCACCATGATACATCATCACCTTCCAAGCTCAAAGCCAACAAGGCTTTAGGGCAACATTTCCTAAAAGACAAACACGCTGTTGAAAAAATTGTAACTGCCCTGCCCATGCATGCAAGAGCCATCGAAATTGGCCCTGGCCCTGGTGCGATTACAGAATCTTTATTGCAACGTGCTCAAACACTGACAGTGATTGAAAAAGACTATCGCTTTGCATCACTTTGGTCAGAGCGTGCAAAAGAACTTAGTCATCTCCACATTGTGCATGGTAATGTGCTTGAAGTATTAAATGACACCGTGAAACAATATCAGCCCGAATGGATTACAGGCAATCTGCCCTACAATATTAGCGGACCTCTTACTGCTCAGCTTACCAGCCACAACCTCCTTGGCGGTATGGTATTGATGTATCAACGCGAAGTTGGTAATCGTATTATGGCTGATCCAGGTAGTAAAACTTATGGCGGATTATCTGTATTAGCACGCCACCACTATCATGTGAAACGTTTGCTTTTATTGCCTCCAGGGGCTTTCGCGCCACCACCCAAGGTTCATTCGGTCGTATTATTATTTACACCACACGGCAATACACCACCTTGCAGCTTTGAAATATTACAAAAAACAGTACGCAAAGGCTTTGCGCATCGCAGAAAGACAATTCTCAATAATTTTAAAGGTAGCCTTAGCGCTGAAGATTTTATTCGTATGGATATTAACCCTAAAAATCGCCCCGAACAATTGGGTTATGATGCTTGGACGCGTATTAGTATGGCCTACAGTAATCAATAAACTAGCTTGTCCCACAACCTGCTGTCATCCCGAACGCAGTTGAGGGATCTTTAAGACTGTGTGTCAAACAGGATTTCTCCAGTGCGAAGCCTGCCTGTGGTACAAGGTCGAAATGATACGAAACACATACCTTGTTGCGCTGAACTACTCCTCACCAATTGGCGGATAATCAGCCACTGCTGCCACACGATAAATCGCCTCTACATCATCGGCACATGTTTTGGTGACTTCCAAATCATGCAAAAGCCCATCTCGCAAACGATATACCCAGCCATGCAAGGATAATGATTTGCCTCTATCCCAAGCATTTTGAATAATTCTTGTATGACTAAGTTTATCCACCTGACGTTTCACATTTAACTCACATAACCTATCCAAACGTGCCTCACCCTCACAGGCATTCAATACAGATTCATTGGCAATATAAGTATCTCGAATACCACGAATCCAGTTATCCACAATGCCAAAATGTTGGGACTCCATCGCAGCACGTACACCGCCGCAATCGTAGTGCCCTGTCACAACAATGTGTTCCACATCCAATACATCCACCGCATATTGCACAGCCGCCAAACAATTCAAATCCGTATGTTGAACTTGGTTGGCAACATTTCTATGTACAAAGACTTGCCCCGGCTCAACACCAATCATCTCATTGGCAGGAACCCTTGAATCAGAGCAGCCAATCCACATATATTTTGGATTGTTAAGTGTGGCTAGGTGCGTGAAAAAGTCAGCATCTTTACGCAAATGTTCCTCTGCCCAATGCTGATTGTTGGCAAGCAAATCATGAGGATCAGGCACAGCTAAACCCCATCATTTAACCATGCCTGCAACTCACCTTTTCTATCTAATGCATGCAAATCATCACAACCACCCACATGCTTATCATTGATAAAAATTTGAGGAATACTACGCGCACCCGGTGCACGCTCTGCCATTTCGACACGTTTTTCAGGTTCATTCTGCACGTTGTACTCAATAAATTCTAATTTACGCTGTTTTAACAATGCCTTAGCACGCATGCAATAGGGACAATAATCCCCCGAATAAACTTCGATTTTTGCCATTATTCACCATCCTTCACTGTTCGCGTTAGCGACAGAACATGTATTTCATTGCAAATGCTGTGTAGCGCCTTGGATGCGAAGTGTACCGTCATTCCTGTGGTAA
The DNA here is from genome assembly GCA_026994965.1 of Mariprofundaceae bacterium. GTDB lineage: Bacteria > Pseudomonadota > Zetaproteobacteria > Mariprofundales > Mariprofundaceae. Next base: position 2,185 of record JALWPO010000322.1, read on the forward strand.
TAATATCATCAATCACCCAAATACGCCCCTTAACATTTGCACGTTTGCTCCAATAGTCTGCATCAACCACAAATGCCTTACGCAAATTCTTTCGCCTTGCTGCGGCAGATAATGCCGATTGCCTCGCTTGCTCACCTTGCCTGCGTAATATTTTCCAATCCCATGTGCATCCTGTGGCTTCTGCAATCGCTTTGCATAAATCTGCTGCATGATGGCGACCTTGCTTACGCATGCGTGATAGTGGCATAGGAATAGGTATCAATACATCCTCAGGCTGGATGAGCTTTTGCAACCGCGATTGCGCCACTTCAAGCAGCCAGCATACAGCTGCATCTTGCCCTTGCAGCTTCCAACCCAACAACGCATCTCGAACCACGCCTTTATAGGCATACAAACTATGGGTTGATGTTTGAGCAGGTTTATCCGATAAACATTTGCCACATGGTCCTGGTGACAACGCCTCAGGCAATGCTTTGCCACACAGCTTACAATGTGATGTGGATAAAGGGTGAATTTGCGATAAACACGATGCGCAACATGCTTCAGAAGTTTTATCCATCAAGCTTTGACAAAATAAGCATGCCGGTGGGAATAGCCACGATTGTAAGCGCTTCATATATCGCAGCATGAAGCAATATGGCGAACAACTCAATCTCCATGGGTTTTATTCGTAAACCCTATAATTGAATATGGGTTGACAGTCACACATGCACGCCCAGCATGCTGCTATGTCTGCTACACCTTGTCACAGTCGCCGTTGGTTTGAAACACTGCCCGAACACAGCCAACGCCATTTTCTTGCCTCCGATGCGCATGACATCTATATCCAAATCGATGATAAGCCCTTGCTTAACTTTGCATCCAATGATTATTTGGGCTTGCGCAGTCATCCATCATT
>JALWPO010000323.1 GCA_026994965.1 Mariprofundaceae bacterium
CCAAGGCAAATGCCGCATCGGCATCGGCAATATTATTATAGGATAAAGCTTTGCCTTGCAGCACTTCACAATCTGCCAAAGACATACCTTCATCTTCCACATCCGCATAAAATGCACCTGCTTGATGTGGGTTTTCGCCATAGCGCAACTCATCAGGTGTTTTGATAAATTGGCGCGTAAAAATATCAGGGAAAGCACGCTTGCTGCCATCGGCATTGAGCGCTGAGAAATGATTGGCAATCGCACCATCATAAGCAGCCGTATGCGCAAAAGCTTTCACAGCCAATGCACGACGTTTACCCTCATCCAAACTGTTATGATCCATGTCTTCTAAGACCATATCATAATCCAATGGGTCAACCACAATGGTCACAAACTTATGATTTTTGGCAGACGCACGCACCATACAAGGCCCGCCAATATCAATATTTTCAATCGCATCTTCAATGCTACAATCTTCTTTAGCAACTGCTTCACGAAAGGGATATAAATTCACACAAACCAAATCAATGGACTCAATGCCATGCTCTGCCATAGATGCCAAATCAACATCATTGTCTCGGCGCGCCAAAATACCGCCGTGCACTTTGGGATTAAGGGTTTTCACACGACCATCCATCATTTCTGGGAAGCCCGTGTAATCTGACACATCACGAACCGCAATGCCTGCATCACGTAATAATTTGGCTGTGCCACCCGTGGATAAAATATCCACACCACGCTCACTTAAGCTACGGGCAAAGTTTTCAATACCTGTTTTATCCGATACACTAATCAGTGCACGGGTAATGCGGACTATAGAACTGGTCATAGGAATATACTCCAAGATTGCAATTTTGATTCAGTGCGGGGAAGCTACGCATCCAGACCAAGTGCGCAATAAGGAGGCAAAATGGATAGATACACCGTTTCACCACTCACACCATTGCACCTTGCTTTTGCAAAGGATGGTAGCCATGCGCGCACAGTGGTTGAAGATGGAAAAATCCTTGGTATTGTATTGATGCGAGATATTTTGGGTCATGCCGCAGCAGGGCGAGATATCCGTAAAATGGCTGTAGAAGATGCGATGATAAAAGATGTCATTAGCATAGAACAGTCTCATAACAACCTGCAAATGGCTAAACTCTTTACACAATATAAGATGAAATCATTGGTCGTCCGCGATACGCACGGGAAATTTCTTTGCCATAAAAATGCCCCTGAAATTATCCAATCCTTACCCCACAGCTTGCTTGGTTACTTCCAAAAATTACAAACCATAATGTACCACCATCCACGCCATATCGATATACAAGCCAATATGGTAGATGCATGCGACCAATGGCTGTTAAATCGCATCAGTTGTTTGGTGGTCTGTGAACACGAAAAAGTCGTCGGTATGTTAAGTGAATCTGATGTGATGCGCTGGTTATTAGAGGGTTCGCCTGAAAGCAATGTGGCGGATTATGCTTCTTCACCTGCAATCACCTTATCCCCCGAGCACACCGTTCAACAAGCTTGGCAAACCATGAATGAAAAGCAGGTGATGAAATTAATCATCACAGACAATAAGCATGCGCTACTTGGTTTGGTCACTGCAACCGATATGATTGTGGCTTTGTGCCAAAGTCTATTGGATACTTTTTCATGCTACCAATGCCCTGATGATGTGGATATGCTGCTTGAATGGCATAAAGGCGGCATGATTATGGCGGTAAATGAAAAAGTATTGCAATGCTTTGGTATGCAAGCTGATGAGATGGTTGGGCTACATTGGCAAGATGGCTGTTCAGGCAAACATCAAGAGGCATTGTTACAATTAAAATGCGGTGAAGAACAAGATATACTGTGGGACTTGGGCGGTGCAGCATTGCCTTTTGTTGCCACACGAGATAGCGAACAACCCATTATGTGGTGGAGGTTAAAATTATCATGATAAAACATTTGCTATTGGCAGGTGCATGCCTGTGTTGGGCAAATTTGAGTGTTGCGACAGAACTACAAGAAGCGAGTTTCGCCAATGGCGCAAAACTTATTGTGGAAGAAGATCATTCTGCGCCTGTGGCTATGGTTCAAGTATGGCTAAAAATTGGCGGCCGCGATGAAGTGCCTGGTAAAACAGGCTTAGCACATGTGTTTGAACACATGATGTTCAAAGGCTCCAAAGCGCTTAAACCTGGTGAATATTCCAAGCGTATTTCTGCCATGGGTGGTAATGACAATGCATTTACCAGCCATGATTTTACAGCTTTTTTCGAAACTGTGCCTGCACAACAAGTGGATACCGTACTTGATATGGAGGCAGAACGCTTTGCGCATTTGAATTTGCGCGACAAAGATTTTCAAAAAGAAATCAAAGTGATTATGGAAGAGCGCCGTATGCGCACCGAAGATGATCCCAATTCACATATGTTTGAAGAATTATCCGCCGCAGCTTTGCGCCTACATCCTTATCGCAATCCTGTGATTGGGTGGATGCAGGATTTAGAAAAGTTGAGCATTGAAGATGTGCGTGCGTTTTACAAACAACATTATGTGGCACGCAATGCCACCATCGTGATTGTAGGTGATGTGGATTTTAAGCATGTTAAAAAGGTGGTTGCTCACAGTTTCGGGCGTATGAAAAATGTCGCTGTGCCACCACGTTTTAATCCCACAGAACCTGAACCTTTAGGCGCAAAACATATCAACGTACATTTGCCTGCCAAATCACCTGTCATCGCTATCACCCTACCTGTACCCGTATGGCTACCCGGAAAAAACAATAAAGAGGCAGCCGCTTTGGCTGTGGCGACCCATATATTAGGCGGGGGGCGCACAGCCATTCTTCAGCGCCAATTGGTCGATAAACAACGCCTAGCATTTGCTGCAACCGCAGGCTATGACCCCTTCGGTATGGGTCTGGATTTATGGTATGCCTATGGCATGCTGGGTGTAAAACAATCGCCAGAAGCTTTTGAAAAAGCGCTATGGCATGTATTCAATGATATGGGTACAAAAGCTATTTCTGCTCAACAACTCAAAGCTGCAAAACGCAATATGGTTGCCAATCAAATCTTTGCCCAAGATTCACTTTATTTGCGTGCCAAAGAAATTGGTC
>JALWPO010000324.1 GCA_026994965.1 Mariprofundaceae bacterium
TTCCTCATCCTTCGGGTATGGGGCTGGCATCTATTTTTATCGAGCCTGATGGCAAGGATGAGAGCGATACTTCACTTCAACCGCTTGAGCATTGGCAATCACTGGATACTGCCGAGCTTCGAGAGCGTGTTCGCTTATGCGGCATTGCTGGCTTGGGCGGCGCAGCATTCCCTACCTTTATCAAATTATTGCAAGACAGACGAAATCCCATTGATACCGTGATTCTCAATGGTATTGAATGTGAACCTTTTTTAACCAATGACCATAGATTGATGCTGGAACACAGTCATGAAGTTTTACTCGGCATGCAAATCATCATGCATATTGTTGGTGCGAAAAAGGGCATTGTCGCCATTGAAGATAATAAACCTGATGCCATTGCTGCCATGCAACATGGGCTGGGCACATTAAGCCATAAACCCAACATTCAAATTCAAGCCCTACCCACCCGTTATCCACAAGGTAGTGAAAAGCAATTGATTGAATCGCTTACAGGCAAGCAAATCCCCACCGGAAAATTACCCATGCATATTGGTTTGTTGTGCCAAAATATTGGTACAACCCATGCCATCCACCATGCCATTATGCTTGGTCAACCGTTGACCGAAAGGGTTGTCACCATCAGTGGTGATGCTGTGCCTCAAGTAGCCAATCTTCGCGTACGTATTGGCACGCCCATGCGTTATGTGTTTTCACAATGCGGTCTGGAAGATTTTAGCCATACCCAAATCCTGCATGGCGGCCCTATGATGGGCGAGCGATTGCGTCATCCTGATATTCCAGTGATTAAATCCACCACAGGATTACTTGCCATTCGTGATGAAACCATCAAGCCTGTACATCAGGCTGAAGACCCATGTATTCGTTGCGGTCATTGCAGTGAAGCATGCCCTATTCAATTGGTTCCTAATTTATTGATGGATTATTGTAAGCAAGACCAATTGGAAAAGGCTGCGGACTATAATCTCTTTGATTGTATTGAATGTGGCGCATGCAGTTATGTGTGTCCATCGCATATTCCTTTGGTGCATTATTTCCGTTATGGTAAAGGGCAAGCAGCGCAGGTTAGACGCGAGCAAAGCTTTGCAGAAGCATCTCGTTTACGCTCAGATGCGCGCACAGCTCGTTTGCAACGCGAAAAAGAAGAGAAAGCTGCCAAGCGGCGAAAAGTGCGTGAAACGCATAAGCCTGTAGAAAGTGATAAACCACCAATCACAGCAGAGAATAAGGAATAATATGCTCATTCATTTAAGCTCTCCCCATATTCATAGTGGCGATTCGATTCGTGCCACCATGTTGGCTGTAATTCTTGCACTTATTCCTGCGGGTATTGTTAGCGTATATTTATTTGGCTGGCTGGCAGTTTTTCAAATCGTGCTTTGCATAACAGCCTGCATGCTCACCGAATTTTTTGCACTGAAATGGATGGGGCGTGCCACCGCACCAGTATGGGATGGTTCGGCAGCACTGACAGGGCTTTTTCTTGCCCTCACCTTACCCGCAGCCGTGCCTTGGTGGATGGCTTTATTTGGTAGTGTTTGTGCTATTGGTTTGGGCAAACAAGTGTATGGCGGGCTAGGCTTTAATCCATTTAACCCTGCATTATCCGCTAGGATTATTTTATTGGTTTCATTTCCATTGCAAATGACCACATGGTTGATTCCCATGCATATCGGCACATCTGCGATTGATTTATACAATCTATCCCATGCTTGGCAGCTATTTGCCTATGGCGCAGCATCACTACCACAAGGCTTGGATGCCATCACCATGGCAAGCCCTTTGGGGCATGTGAAAACAGCATGGAGCCAAGGTATCGGTGTTAGCCAGGCACTGCATGCATATGATTATTCCTATTTGGATGCTTTTATTGGACGTGAAACAGGTAGCTTGGGTGAAACCAGTGCATTGGCATTGCTGATGGGTGGTATCTATTTATTGGCAAGGCATACGATTACATGGCATATCCCTGTTAGTTTTATCACCACAGTGATGGTGCTTGCAGCCATTGCCAGCAATATTGACCCCAATCACTATACGCCACCCCTGTTTCACCTCTTGGCTGGTGGTTTAATCTTGTGTGCATTTTTTATGGCAACAGACCCAGTCTCATCACCAGTCACACCCAAAGGGCAACTTGTATTTGGTATCGGATGTGGTGTGCTCACATGGTGTATCCGCACTTGGGGCGGTTATCCTGAAGGGGCGATGTTTTCTGTGGTGCTGATGAATTGCGCTGTACCGCTGATTGATCATTATTGCCGCCCTAAAATCTATGGCGCATCAGATAAGCAAGAGGAGCAATCATGAATATAAGCCGTGAACAATGGCGCATGATTATTGCCCTCGTACTGGTTGCTGTCATCAGCACAGTCTTGCTGGGTATCACCAATATGCTCACCAAAGCGCCCATTGCACAAGCCCAGCGCCAAGCATTGATGCAAGCGCTGATGCAAGTCTTGCCTGAGCATAGCAATGACCCTATCACAGACACTTTCATCTTGAGCTCAAAAGATTCTCAACCGATTACATTTTATATCTCACGCAATCCAGATCAGCATATCAATGCCATCGCATGGCAAACCATCGCTCCTGATGGCTACAATGGCAGCATTCATATCCTGATTGCAGTGAACCCTGATAGCAGTATTCATGCTATCCGCATTATTGATCATCAAGAAACTCCAGGGCTGGGTGATGGCATTGTTAAAAATATCCCTTGGATTCAAGCCTTTTCTGGCAAATCGTTAAGCAATGCCCGTTGGGCAGTGCGCAAGGATGGCGGCGATTTTGATCAGTTCACAGGTGCAACCATCACCCCGCGCGCTGTCGTCAAAGCCGTTAAAAAAGCATTGCACATGTTTGCGCAATCCCAAGTCCTAAGCCTAGTATCAAAACCGGAGGTGAATCATGCACAGTAATGCCACCAGCAATTCAAACGATACGCCTATCCGCAATGCCGATATTCTTGCCGATGGTCTTTGGCATAACAATACGATTTTCACGCAACTTTTGGGCATGTGCCCATTGCTTGGTGTCACCACATCTGCTGAAAATGGCTTTTGGATGGGAGCGGCCAC
>JALWPO010000325.1 GCA_026994965.1 Mariprofundaceae bacterium
AAACGCGATCACCCACCGAAGTTTCTTCACGAAGCAATCCATACAATTCCAATTGAGTATGCTCAAACAGTTGCCCTTGATTGGTATAATAAATGCCATGAAAACGACTATTAAATAGCCGACTACCCGTGGTTTTATGGTTGTTCAGTGCGCTGGGATTCACAGGCACAAGGCGAGAAGAAAATACATCCAACACATGATGTTTGCCAAAATGACTGGTCATTCGAACACCATCCCAGACACGGGCTGTATTCACCCATTCCAAAGATGCGACCATGCGCTGCGCACCTAAATTAAATTTTTGCCTGCCCAAACGAATGCGCGAACCACCATCCATGCCATGGGTACTCACATCAAGATAAGCTTGATGTATATCCAGGTGATCCTCAAAAATATTCGGTGTTTTCCTATGGTTAATCACATGCCCCTGAAAGCCTTGAAAAATACGTGCATCCTGCCCTTCTATAAATAAATGCACATGCGATGATGCTTTCCAAAGTATATTTAAGCGTAGTTGTTGCAACCAATAATCTTGGGTATTGCTCGCCTTGGGTGTGCCAAACTGGAAGTTTTGTTTACTCTCATATCGATAACGTGCGCTGCCACCAATTCGAAAACTGGGAGAGAGTTGTTGCCATTGATGTTGCTTGGCTTGCTTTGTGAATGGAGCAGCTTGAACACCAGCAGGCAATATGATGAATAGTATAGCTGACACTATTCTAATATATGATGTTTTAAAAATATGCATGTTCCCCTGTCGTTATATGAATGGGTAAGCTTACAAAAGAAGCTTCTTACCCACAAATAAAATAAGCCTTAATTTAACACACCTATTCTTCGTTATCTAAATAATAAAACCCATATGTAATCATACTATAAACCTAACGACTGATGGTATGTAGCCGCCAATTGGCCACATATAAGGGGGTTTATGATGAATATTAGCAAATCTATTATTGCAGGTTTTGTTGCGACTATTGTTCTTTCTGTACTGATGGTAATGAAAATGAAGATGGGTCTTATGCCCGAACTTAACGCCATAAAGATGATGACCACCATGGCACACGGCATGATGGGTACACCTGCCAATCCGCTTGTGGGATGGGTTATGCATTTCATGATTGGTTCAGTGCTATGGGGCACTTCATTCGCATTATCTGGAGAATCACTACCAGGTAGTAGTTACGTCACCAAGGCTTTATTTTTTAGTGTATTAGCATGGTTACTGATGATGATCATGGTGATGCCTATGGCTGGTGCAGGATTCTTCGGATTATCGCTTGGCATGATGGCACCAGTGATGACATTGATATTGCATCTTGTCTATGGCACCGTTTTAGGGCTGGTGTATAGCAAATTATTGGGAAGTTCAGAGCATACAGAAGCATAATATAGATTCGCATGCTTTAGATTTCAGGGAGGGCTGATTCAAGCCTTCCCTGACAAGCTCATACACTTATCCATCCTAGAGATAATCTTACCAATCAATAGTTAGACCTTCTTGCGCCAAAAAGCATTCAGGGTCGCCTTCTTGTCTAGGGTTGCGCTCTAAAGCCGCTTCAAATACAGCTTCCAAATCATCATCACTGCGTGTGGGTTCATGGTGGGTACAATAGAGTTTTTTCACGCCTGCATCGCGTGCCATCACTATATTGGAATCATAAGTGCCATGCCCCCAACCTTTTTTAGCTTCATATTCTTCAGGGGTGTAGGATGCATCTGCAATCATCACATCCACACCCTGAATCACATCAATCATGCCCTTATTTTTTTGCTCAATCAGGCTTTGATATTCTTTATATTCTTCATCGTCTGGCGTATAAATATTGCTAGGCGGCTCATGATCACCTGTAAAAAACATGGATTTACCATTACAATCAATACGATAACCAAAATTAATCACAGGATGATTCATTAAAACAGGCGTGATTTTTGTTTCCCCAATATGCACAACCTCTGCCTCAACCAATGATTGATAAGCAATATCAGCTTTGAGTTCCACCTCACGAATAGGAAAAAAACGATATTGTAGTTGGGTATCTAAAATCTCTCGGATACCTTTTTGGGAAATGGGGTCAGCTACCCCATAAATATTAACCCGATTATCTGGCACAAAAAATGGGATAAAAAAGGGTAAGCCTTGAATATGATCCCAATGGGTATGGGTGTTAAAAATATGTGCTGTAATAGGAAACTCAGGGAATAAACTTTGCGATAGAGGAAAAATACCCGTACCTGCATCAAGAATAATCAGTGAGCCATCATCAGGGCGCACTTCTATGCAAGTGGTATTACCACCATAACGAACCGTGTGTTTACCCGGTGATGGAATAGAGCCTCTTACGCCCCAAAAACGCACTTTCATCGCTATGCCCCCCCTTGCCTTACATATGAATAAAGGCATGGGCTTTTTCAGATTCAGATGATAAATCACCCAATGCATCCAACATGCCTTCCATATCCATCTGAAAACGCTCTAAAATATAACCAGGAAAAGACTCAATCACTGGGCTGCCACTTTGCCCAAAATTTTCGTGTTTACTGATTTGATTTGCCACAAATACGCAATCGCCCAATGGTGAACTTATGCCCATATGATGCTCTCGTATGCACGCCACAAGGGCTGTTGGTAATTCCCATTTCTCCGCCAAAAGCCCACCAACTTCTGCATGATTTGCACCAATCACCCGTAATTCCGCGATATGCAATGGCTCTTGGTTTTGCTCTGCTTCTTGCACAGATTGAGCAAACATATCAGTTGCAAATTGTGCAAGCACAGCTTTCCCAAAATCATGCAACAGTCCTGCAACAAATATATCTGTTGCATCACTTTCAATATCAAATGTTTTAGCGACATGCTGGGCAACTGATGCTGTAGTGAGTGAATGCATTAAAAAATGTTTGGTATTAAACACGGGTGTCTTCTTACGTGGCAATGATTCCACCGTAGCAATACTTAAAGCTAAATTTTTCACTGTATTTAAACCCAAATAAACCAAAGCATGCCGCACTGAAGAAATTGACCTTGCCAATGAGAAGAAGGCAGAATTGACCAGTTTTAATAATTTCATCGTTATCACAGGATCGTGCTCTATCACTTGTACCAAATCTTTGGGTGCACAGTTTATATCGGCAGAAAGCGTCATGATTCGATGCACACTTTTGGGAAATGGTGGCATTTGATCCACCATACCCATCAATTTTTTCTGTAATTCATCATCCATGAAGAAACAACAAGCAAGAACGGTACCGATAGTTTGCTTGCTGCATGTATAAAATATGGCAATATCCGTTATGTGAATCATCAACCTATGAATCCTGAGCTTTGGTTGCAAGAGCATGGCGACTATCTTTTTCGTTATGCCATCTCTCGCCTGCATGATAGCGAGCTGGCTACGGATATGGTGCAGGAAACATTGCTTGCTGCGTGGCGTGGGCATGAACGTTTTAAAGGCAATTCAAGCTTAAGAACATGGTTGGTTGGCATCATGAAACACAAAATTATTGACCATATCCGTAAAGAAATCCGTCAACGAAACATTGGGGATAAATTGGAAAACGACCCAACATCTGAGTATTTCTCAGAGGATGGGTCATGGCAAAGTAAACCCTCTTCATGGCAAACCAATCCAGAAGCCTTGTATAATAATGATGAGTTTCGAAAAGTTCTTCATCAATGCATGCAGCATCTCCCTGAAAAACAACGCATTGTCTTTGAAATGCGTGAACTCTTGGGTGATGATAGTGAGCAAATTTGTAAGACCAACGATATTACACCGACTCATTTGCATGTACTGATACATAGAGCACGGCTATCTTTGCAAAAATGTTTACAACAACACTGGTTTGGAGAATCATAATACACCATGAAACATGCATGCCAACAAGCAAGTCAACTCACATCCGATAGCTTTGAGCGCAAACTATCATGGCTAGAGCGTATACGTTTATACACTCATCTTGCAATGTGTAAGCTATGCAGAAGCTATAATCATAATCTCCATATCATGCATGATATATTTTCAGGCATGCGCAATCATGAGCATCTACCAAAAGCATCTCTGCCTGAAACATCCAAAGCCCAAATTCTTGAGGCTATAAAAAAAGAACGCTAAGCCTATTCACATTGCAAAAAATGTTTCAATGAAGCTGGTATATCTAAATATGTTATTTCATCGTTAAAATGCTTTCTGGTTAAAGGGATTTCCTCTAAGAATTGTTTTTTGCCATCGCGATATGCCAAGCGTGCAAAAATACCCATTGCCTTTAAATGCCTTTGAAAGGCTGTGATACGAAGTGATTTATGCCACGCGGAACTATCCTCAAAATGCAATTGCCAGCGTTTAGGCAAGGCATGAAAAAACATATCACTGTATTGGCGGCGCAAGTGTTCGGGATAATCCTGATAGCAATCATAAAGCAATGATGCCAAGTCATAAGTGATTGGACCTATCACAGCATCTTGAAAATCAATCACCCCAAGCGGCAAACCATCAGTAGGAAGCATCAAATTGCGACTATGATAATCCAAATGAACAGCCGCTTGAGGTAACTCAGATAGATGCTTTAAATACGGTAATATATCAGCATGGAATTGTTTGCGTTCATCTACTGTGGGTACATATTGCATCACTTTGGGCAAATACCAATCCAAATACAAATCACATTCTCGCTGCATACGTGCAATATCAAATACAGGAAGTGCCAAATCAACTTTTGCCGATTGCAATATATGCAATTGTCGCAATGCATCAGCAAACAACAATTGCATCTCACCACCAGATGCCAAATAAGTCGACCATGTTTGATCTGCAAAATCTTCCAGCAATAAAAAACCCTGCTCTAAATCTTTAGCCAAAATTTTGGGAACACGCATACCTATAGATTGTAGCCATGCACACACATTCAAAAAGGGTGTAACATCTTCTTTTTCAGGTGGTGCATCCATCAATACATATGTTTCTTCTGATTGATAAACTCTAAAATACCGCCGAAATGAAGCATCACCAGCCAATGGTTTTATCTCAAAAACATGATTCCATATCGTGTTTAGCCATTGTGATGCTTGTGCCAGACGTTCATCCGCCACGTTTCACCACAAGCGCTTTCACGTTCATCATCTTTTCAAGTTTTGTGCGTTCCATATTTGCATCTTGTCGCGTGGCAAAATCTCCCACATATATTCTATACCAAATGCCCAAATTATTCAGTTTTACACGTTTCACTGTAGATTCAAAACCTTTGGCTTTTAATTTGGATGCAAAAGCATCGGCATCATCTTTTTTCTGATAAGATGCAACTTGCAGCATAAATCCTGTTGTAGCAATTGCCGTGCTTTTAGATGTTATCGGCTGCACAACTTCTTTGCGACTTTGTTGCAATTCATCTTCTCGCATACTTTGCTGCAATTCTTTCTCAATCATTTTACGCACAGCTTCTTTATGCGCATTATCACTTTGTACATGTGCAATGGCTGACTTCTGTTTGGATACTGCATTGGATTGACCATGCAAAGGTGTAGGTTGAGCTGATTGCTTGGGCAACTCATTGTAGAAGGTAAGCTCACCAACTTGTGTAGTGGAAACCTTAGGCTTTGCTTTGATTGCAGCCATTTCACGCAATTTCACCAACTCATTTTCTTGTTGATGTAATTTTTTTTCTAAACGTGCTTTATCTTCACCTGATGCAACTTCAATACCACGCTTCTGACCCAACCAAAAACCACCCACAAAACTGCCTAAAACAATAGCCACAGAAGCAATGCTTAATAGCATCCCCTTGGTATATAATGGTGGAGGAGCATCCTCTGTTTGAGGCGCTTCTACATGCGCAAAATCTTGCGTCCCCATTACATCTCATCCGGCGCAGATACGCCCAATAAAGCCAATCCATTTTTGATGACCTGTGCTGTAGCTTTTAACAACAACAAACGTGATTGCATCAAATCATGCTCAACACCAATTACACGATGTTTATGATAAAAACTGTGAAAAGCGGCAGCCAATTGCATGGTGTATGTTGCAATTCTATAAGGCTCACGACGCTCTGCGGCTGTTTGTAAAAGCTCCGGATAAGATAAAAGCATTTTAATCAGTTTTTGTTCTTCATCACTGATCAATAAGGATGTATCCACATCATTAACATCAATGATTTCCACACCTTCTAATTCTGCCTTGCGTAATACGGCACACACACGCGCATGCGCATATTGCACATAATAGACTGGATTCTCTGCATCCTGTTGCTTGGCTGCTTCCAAATCAAAATCAAATTGGCTTTCAATACGGCGGGTCATAAAATTAAAACGTACCGCATCAGAGCCCACTTCTTCAACCACTTCACTCAATGCCACAAATGTGCCTGCACGCTTGCTCATCTTAAAGGGCACACCATTACGTGTTAAATTCACCATTTGCACCAATAACACTTCAGGCTGCTCATCCAAGCCTGTCAATGCCTTCATGGCAGATTGCACCCGTTTGATATAGCCACCATGATCAGCACCCCAAATATCAATCATGTGCTTAAATCCACGCTCATATTTATTGGCATGGTAAGCAATATCAGCAGCAAAATAAGTGGCTGTACCATCTTGCTTTTGCAAGGGTCTATCCACATCATCACCAAATTGTGTGGTGCGAAATAGGCGTTGTTCTACAGGCTTGTAATCACTGACTTCCTTACCTTTAGGTGGTGGAAGTGTACCTGTGTAAATCAAATCATCAGCTTCAAGCTTTTCAATAAGCTCCGAAACTTTGCCTGATTCATGCAATGTTTTTTCTGAAAAATATTCATCAAATTCAATACCCATCGCTTGTAAATCAGCCTTAATCATTGCCATATTCGCAGCTACTGATAATTCACCAATAACTTTTAAGCGAACATTATCATCCATACACTCAAAAGCGCTGAAATCTTGTTCGGCTAAAATACCTTTGGCAATCTCAACAATATAATCACCAGGGTATGCAGACTCTGGAAAGGTGATGCTCATGCCTTGTAGCTCTTGCATACGCAGCCAAACAGAATTTGCCAACACGCCAATCTGATTGCCTGCATCATTGATATAATATTCTTTGTGTACTTGATAGCCACAGGCAGAAAGTACATTCGCCAAGGCATCGCCAACCACAGCGCCACGACCATGACCCACATGCATGGGACCAGTTGGGTTGGCGGAGACAAACTCAAGGTTCACACACTCACCGTTATCATTATCTACACAGCCATAAGCCGCGCCTTGTTGCATAATGGTTTTCAGAATATCTGTTTCACCACCCACTTTAAGCTTGATATTGATAAACCCTGGTCCAGCAATATCTGCACTATCAACCCCTTCTGGCCATTGCACTATTTGCAACAAACGTTCAGCAACTTGACGCGGATTCATACCCAATGCGCTTGCCAACGGCATGGCTACATTGGCAGCATAATCACCATGTTCTTTGATTTTTGGGCGCGTTAATTGAACCCTCACTGCCTTTGCATCAAGCATATCTTGCAATAATGTATCTACAGCACACTGTAATGCGCTTTCCAATGCCTGTTTCACAAAACCTCCAAGGGATTGAATATACGCCACATATTAACGTATTCCTCTCAACATGAAACAAATGCCTCTGTACAACATCAATGCTGACAGTGTGGACAATAAAAACTACTCCGACCTGCTTGTACGATTTTCCGAATTTTACCACTACAGCGCAAGCATAGCTGGTCTTTTCGCCCATACACATTGAATTGATGTGAAAAATAGCCAGGTTTCCCATCCACTTGCACAAAATCACTAATGCTACTGCCACCAGCTTGAATCGCTTCTTTTAATGTCTTTTTGATTGCATGCACCAAAACATCAAGTCTTGCTCTGGATATTTTGCCTGCCGCTCGCGCAGGATGAATCCCTGCTAAAAACAACGACTCAGAAGCATAAATATTCCCCACACCCACCACAGTACGTGCTTGCATAATTACATTTTTAATCGGTGTTTTTCTTGCTATGCAATGCCGCCATAAAACATCTGCATTAAAATCATCATGCAGAGGCTCAACACCCAAACTTTGATGCCATGGATGCGATTCCCATTCAGCTGTTGGGCACACCCCTGCATAACCAAATCGACGCGCATCGCGATAGCGTAAGCTATTCCCATCACTTAAATCTATACGTACATGCTCATGCGCTCCAGCGTCTATGCCCTTGGGCAGCACATGAAACTGCCCCGTCATACCCAAATGCCATATCAAATACTGATTTAAAGAAGCTCCTGAGATTTCAAATAATAAATACTTTGAACGTCTGCTTACGCTTAAAATATGCTGCCCTTCTAAACTGGAAAAATCGGGAAATGGATAGCGAAGTCCTTCTCGAAAACAGTCGATATTTTCTATCTCACGCCCCTGTAATAAGGGCGCAAGCCCCATACGTATCACTTCAACTTCTGGTAATTCTGGCATGGGAGAAAACTATCTTATCTGATTTACAATGCTACAAAGATATCACCACTTGCGACTAAAGCAGCTTAGCTTCATAGTTCATCAACCATGGATGAATATAATGATGAGTTGCAAGATATTGATGGGCGCAAGTTTCCCACACTTGCCTTGCTTCTTCCTGATGAGTTGCATTTTTTGCGCTCTGTTGCTGAACCTGTTGAAATCGCTGCCAATGTTGCTGTCATTAGCGAAGGGCAGCATGTGCAACATTTATACCTGGTCAAATCAGGCGTGTTGCGTGTCAATAAACGTTATAATGATAATATTTATGAGATTAGCTCCATCACACCTGGTGAAATTTTTGGCGAAACTTCAATGTTATACCAAACCACTGCTGGCGCTGATGTGCGTACGCTAGAGGCTTGTGAACTATATCAAATTCCGATTGAACAAGTGCGCGATATTCTCAATACTAATGATCGCTTTATGCGCTCTGTCACACAACTTGCAGAGCGACGCTCAGCAGCAGGTGCTTTGGCCGTTAACCCTATTTTTAGCACGCTACCTCAAGCTGTGCGTGAAATTATTCTATATAATGGGCAATATATATCACTGATGGAAAACGATATTCTTTTTCAAGAAGGTGATCATGATACACGCTTTATGTTTATCATCCTTGGTGGTGATGCAGAAGTATCCATGCAACACCCACAAGAAAAAAATAAGAAAATAGTATTGGCTCGCCTTTCATCGGGTGATGAAGTGGGTGAAATATCCGTGATTACCAATAAGCCACACGCTGCAACAGTAACTGCTATTTCACCACTGCGCTTACTGATGATTAATAATGATTCTGTGCAAGCATGGCGAAATCGTTACTCTGACTTTGGTTACGCCCTGTATGCTTGTGTGCAACACAAACTCAATCATAGTTTAGACACCCTGCGTGATGTCATGGATGATAAAAAAGCGCATGCCATCACAACAGATATGCTTCCAAACAAACATAAATAGAGTTTCCTCAGAAAGTCGTTTTTAGATTTTTTCACCGCAGTACCCGCAAGGGGCAGGCTTCTTGCCTTCGGCAATTCATCACAGTTCTCCGAGAACGCAGAGAAGCATATAATGAGCGAGATGCTTCATTCCCTGTCCAAGATGCGCCAAAACGTCAGGTTTCAAAAGGAAAAAGCGCAGTGACACGCGCCCTTTTGAAAGATGTAAGTGAAGGAAACAAGCAGATTGCCAGGGTCCCTTTCTTTGGTTCTTTCTTGGGGAAGCAAGAAAGAATAACGCTTTTACTGCAAGGTTTTACTTTCATATGGCGCTATAGAGCTGCACTCAACGGATATACAGCGTTAGCTGTTCATTGCTGTGTATAAGGTTTCTAGTTTATGAGGAAATCTAAGTAACCGCTTAAGTTATCCGCGTACCATACGAATAACCAACCAACCTATAGCCACAGCAACAATACCCATCAAACGCAAGGTGGCTGGAGGAACACTTGGCAACTTGCGCATCATCTCAATCATTTGATTGGGAAATAGAGCATACATTGCACCTTCCAAAAGCATCACCAGACCAAGGGCAATCCATAAATCATCCATACTTATACAGTGTTATTTTCTGGACTGTTCGAAAAAGTGGAAAAACTCCGAATTTGGAGAAACCACCAAGCGCGAACCTTCACCAATCGATTTTTTATAGGCTTCAAGAGAACGTGAAAAAGCATAAAATTTCGGATCCCGTTGATAGGCTTTAGCATATACTTTAGTTGCCGCTGCATCTGCACGACCACGAATAGTTTGAGCTTTTTTATAAGCCTCTGCCAATAAAACCTTGCGCTCCTTCTCGGCTTGAGCTCGAATTTCTTTGGCAGCTTCTTCACCTTCTGAACGATATTCCTTGGCAATTCTTTGGCGTTCTGCTTTCATACGATCGAACACCTTTTCAGAGTTACCTTTAGGCAAGTCAGCACGTTTGATGCGCACATCTAAAATTCTAATACCCAAATTCTTCACATCTTTATCAGCACGATTACGAATACTTACCATCAATTCACGGCGTAAATTTTCATCTTTACCACCTGATACAATTTCATTCAGTGTATGCTGACCCAATACTTCTCGAACCTTACCCCGTACCACATCTTGCATACGCGCCGCCACACCCGATTGCGTGCGTGCCACCTGAAATACCAATAATGGATTAACAATTTCCCAACGTGTATAGTTATCTACTTCAATAGTTTTCTTATCTTTGGTAATCACTTCATTAGGCAACGCATCACTAACCAACAGACGCTTATCAAAGAATTCCACGGTTTGCCAAGGCAATTTAAAATGCAAACCCGCACCTTCCTCCACATCTTTCGCCTGTCCAAACTGTAAAACCAACGCTTGTTTACGCTCATCCACACTAAATGCAGACATGCCAATCAAGATAACAATCGCACCTAAAATAACACCGAATATTGTTTGTTTTGGATTCATTACTTCACCTCCACTTTATTAGATGCTCGATCCAGCGGTAAATATGGCAACACGCTACCAGCTACTTTGCTGTCAATAATCACTTTATCCGCTTTCGCTAATACTTCTTCCATAGTTTGCAAATACATACGTTTGCGTGTCACATCTGGAGAAAGTCTATAGGCATCCAAGATGCTGTTAAAACGATTAGCCTCACCCTTGGCTCTATCCACCACTTCTTTTTCATATGCCTCTGCATCCAACACCATTTTCTTGGCCTCACCACGTGCATTTGGAATAATATCATTGGCATAAGCCTGCGCTTCATTCTTGGCACGTTCTTTATCTTCTTTTGCCGATTGTACATCCTTAAACTCATGTTCCACTGCTGTTGGCGGCTTCACATCTTGAAGGTTCACGCTGGTTACAGAAATACCTGCTTTGTAACCATCTAGAATGGATTGAATCAATGTTTGTGTTTCAATTTCTACTTCTGCCTTTTTGGTGGTTAATACATCATCAATCACAGTACGCCCAATCACTTCACGAATCGCTGATTCTGCAGCATCACGGACTGTTTTTTCAGGCGCATCAATATTAAACATATAGTTATCTACAGATTTAATTTTATATTGCACAATAAACGAAATATCAACGATATTTTCGTCTTGGGTCAGCATTAAAGATTCATGTGAGCGTTGACGGCGACGCCCATCACCCATATCCCGCACACCAATCGCCAAACGCTGCACACGTGTAACAGGCAACTTTTCAACCGTTTCAATAGGATAAGGAAAATGCCAACGTAAACCTGGTCCTTTGGTAGCAACATGCTTACCAAATTGTAATACAACAGCCTCTTCATCCGCAGCCACCGTATAAATACCTGATAGCCCCCACAGCAAGAAGGCAACCACAAAAATACCCATAAATGCACCCTTGCTTAGATTGGAACCACCATTGCTACCACCTGAACCGCCAAATATGCCACCAAAACGCTCTTGCAGGCGTTTAATCACTTCATCCAAATCTGGCGGTGTTTGGTTTGAACCACCACCAGAGGGGCGCTTTCCCCACGGATTGTTATCATCATTCTGGTTTTGATTCCAAGGCA
>JALWPO010000326.1 GCA_026994965.1 Mariprofundaceae bacterium
CATCTGATGCGCAACTTCATTTTATGCATCAACAAAGAAGCATTCCTATTCAATTTCAAATGCTGGCAGGTGCCCTTTTGATTATTCAAGGCTTTGAAACATCACGTTTTCTTGGTGAAAAATACACACCTGAAATTCGTGTAAGAAGTATGCGTCAAGCGCAATGGATATCTGGTATTATCTATGTTATATCGGTTATACTACTCATGCCTATTGTACAAAAAATCAATCTTATTCATGTTGAATTGGTACAAATTATTCATATCACTGGTCTGGTCGCTGTAGCCCTACCGTTAATGTTAATCATTGCAGCAATCATGAGTCAATTTAGTGCTGCTGTTGCTGATACAGGTGGTGCAGGCGGTTTATTTCATGAAAATAGTCGTCAAAAGATATCCACCAATGTCAGCTATATCGTTGTTTCTGCCTGTGCTATTTTTTTAGTCTGGTGTGTTAATTTATTAGATATCATTGCATTGGCATCCCGTGCATTTGCCACCTATTATTTTTTACAAACCTTACTTGCACTGTATTGCTGCCATATTGATTATCCCCAACGCTCACTTCAAACATTCGCTAAAAAAGGGTTTTATCTTGCGCTGGCGCTTTGTTTGGCTTATGTCATTGTATTCGCTATTCCTGCGGAATAAATAAAGTCTAATTCTTTTTACTTTGCATAACATGTATCTTCTTTGGGCTTGGTTGCTTTCAAATGCCAAATATCTTTATTGTAGTCCTGCATAGTTCTATCTGTAGAGAACTTACCACTACAAGCAGTATTATATATACTCATCTTGAGCCATTGTTCTTGGTTTTGGTATGCCAATGAAGCTTCTTGCTGTGCATCAATATATGAGCGAAAATCAGCAGCCGTTAACCAAGGGTCATCTGAGGAGCGGATTGAAGCTGTAATGGTCGTAAAAAGCCCTGGTTCAAACTGATTGAAATGACCGCATTCTATTAAATTCATCACCCGTTTGAAATCATCATCAGCTTCAATGATGGTATTCGGATGATAATGTGTACGTGTTTGTTCTACTTCGTCTGCAGTCAATCCAAACAAAAAGAAATTGTTTTCACCTACTTCTTCACGAATCTCAATATTTGCACCATCCAATGTACCCATGGTTAACGCGCCATTCATCATGAATTTCATGTTACCTGTACCCGATGCTTCTTTGCCCGCCGTTGAAATCTGCTCTGATAAATCAGCCGCAGGTGCAATCACTTCCATAGCCGACACCCGATAATTCGGAAAAAATACAAGCTTCAATTTATCGCCAATATCTGAGTCATTATTTACCACTTCAGCAACATTATTGACCAATTTAATAATTTGCTTGGCCATGTAATAGCCCGGTGCAGCCTTACCACCAATCAATACACAGCGGTTTGTCCAGTTATTGGTATCACCACGCTTAATTCGGTCATACAAATGAATGACATGTAACACGTTCAAAAGCTGGCGTTTATATTCATGGATACGTTTGACCTGAATATCAAACATCGCATCAGGGCTAAATGTTACACCGCAAACATCTTGCACTACCGCTGCCAAACGCTCTTTATTTTCACGTTTGCATGCAGCCCATTTCTTGCGAAAAGCAGCTTTATCTGCCAAGGGAGCAAGCTGTTTCAATTCATCCAGTTGTGTAATCCAGCTATCACCAATAGACTCGCTAATCAACTTACTTAATGGTTTATTGCACCATGCCATCCAACGACGTTGGGTAACGCCATTGGTTTTGTTATTGAATTTTTCAGGCCATAATTGATAGAAATCATTGAACAAACCTTCCGCCAACAAATCCGAATGCAATTGCGCCACACCATTGACTGAAAAGCTTCCTACAATAGCTAAATATGCCATACGCACTTGTTGAACATCACCCTCTTCAATAATAGACATCCTACGTTGACGCTCAATATCTCCAGGCCACTTTTTAGCCAATGTTTTCAAAAAGCGCGCATTGATTTCATAAATAATATCCAGCACACGTGGTAGTAAATTGCTAAATAAGTTCACAGACCAGCGTTCTAGTGCTTCTGGTAACAATGTATGGTTGGTATAAGCCATGGTTTTTGTAGTAATAGCCCAAGCTTCATCCCATTCTAATCTATATTCATCCATCAAAATACGCATCAACTCAGCCACAGATACGGTTGGATGCGTGTCATTCAATTGAAAGACATTCTTATCCGCAAATTGACTAAAATCAGTGCCATTCACCTCAACCCATTGACGCAATACATCTTTGATACTTGCTGATGCTAAAAAATACTGTTGGCGCAAACGCAATGCTTTGCCATTTTCACTGGCATCATTGGGATAAAGTACCATGGAAATATGCTCAGCTTCATTTTTTTCTGCCACTGAACCAGCATAATCACCTGCATTAAATTCACCCAAATCAAATTCATCAGTCGCTTCAGACTTCCATAGGCGCAATGTGTTCACTGTACCATTTTTAAAGCCTGGAATAGGAGTATCAAAAGGGACAGCTAGCACATCATGGGTATCCACCCAACGAACACGCAAATCACCTTGATCATCATGGTAATATTCGCTGCGCCCACCAAAGTGGATGCGCTGGGTATATTCTGGTCGTCTAATCTCCCAAACATTGCCTTCACGTAACCAATGATCAGGTTCCTCCATTTGGTAACCATCAACAATTAACTGCCTAAACATCCCGTATTCATAACGAATACCATAGCCTGTAACAGGCAGCTGAAGGGTTGCGCAACTATCCACAAAACATGCTGCCAAACGCCCTAAACCACCATTTCCCAATCCAGCATCTCTTTCCATTTCAATCTTTTCTTCAAGCTCAAGCCCAAGCATATGCAAAGCTTCTTCAGCCTGCTCATTCAACCCAAGATTTAGAATTGCATTACCCAAAGCTCTACCCATCAAAAACTCTAGTGATAAATAATACGCACGCTTACCATCTTCTTCTTCATATGCATCTTTGGTATTTTTCCAACATTCCATCAGGCGATCGCGCACAGTAAACGCCAATGCCTGATACTTATAATAGGGCTCACGACTAGTTGTATGCTGCCCAA
>JALWPO010000327.1 GCA_026994965.1 Mariprofundaceae bacterium
CTTTATCAGCCAATGGATCCAAATATGCGCCTACAGTGGTGCGCTGATTAAAATAGCGTGCAATCGCGCCATCTAGCATATCTGTAATCCCTGCAAGCACCATCAGCGCAACAGCTAACCAAGCCTGACCGGTGAGTACCATATAAACAATCACTGGCGTCATGACAATACGGGTTAGCGTTAATACATTGGGTACACTGAGTAACCGCTGCATCATTGAATAAGCCAGCCTTGGGCATTGGGTGTAGCCGTCATACCGCGTTGTGCAAACCAGCTGGATATCCAACTATCATCAGGCTGCTTGAGTGTGAGCACATATTGGCGATTTTGATGATTTAAATACACAGGAATCAATTGTGCTACGCGCGGGTCATGTTGCAAGGCGCGTTCCAATGCTACTTGTTCAGATAAGGGCGCTTCTTGCTCAATGCGTACAATTAGTTTTAAATCATGGGTGTTGTCTATGGGGTTGGGCTGATGGCTTGTGGCGGTTTGCGGTGACCAAACATAAGCATCTCGTGCACGCATCAATATATCGAGAACCCAATGCTGAAGATGTGCAAAAGGATCGCCCATATCCAATGTTCGGGTTTCGCTAAACTCAGGCAAACGTGATTGCCCACGCACGGATAATTGTGCTTGAATATCATCCAACCATTGAATATGCATAGCAAGCAATGGCGCGTTATCGGTTAATATCATGCCCAAGACTTTGGCTTGTCTTTGGGCATCATGCAGCAATTCTTCTTCTGATTGTTGCATGCTACTGCCAAAACGATTGGTCAGTTGAATTTGCAAATGAAACATGGGTATATCACGAATATGCGCAATATGTCTTTTTTCTAAAAGTGACCATACCCGAGATGGATTAAATACAATGGTACTGCCATCAGCTTGCGGGTGTACACGCAAAAGCAAAGGCATGGGTTTAATATCACTTGGGATATTGGGCAGTGCTTTTTGGGTCACAATACGTTGCCACAATATAGGCAAAGCTTGTTGCACTTGTTCAGGTAGTGAGGGCGCTTGGCTTTGTTCAAAATGTAGCGTGATTTGAAAGCGAGGGTCTTCTTGTGCTTGTGCGCTAGGTATTAGGGCAAGATATAAAACAACCCCAAGTGATAATAAACGTATCAGCATTTATTTGACCACGCGCAAATGCCGAACCTTGCGTCCTTTAGGTTCAGGCTCTGATGTGGTTTTTGTATCGCTTGAGGTTGCTTCTGGTTGTTCATCTTCAGGATTTAATCCGCGTGCTGCATTGACCACTACACGTATGGTTTCTGGTACACAGTCTTCCCAAATCAACCCTTGTTCCATATCACCTTCAGGCTGATAAGCCGCCCAAATATATGCCATAGGAATATAACAGGCGTGGGTTTGTCCTGAAAAAGAGAAATCAGATGTGAGCGCATCATCACGAATATAAATGGGCTGGGGCATACGGTGGTTCAATACCAAACGCAATGCTGGGTCTCCCTTGAGAAAGTCAGGCACATTCACATCATCATGGGTAGCATCCACCACAATATAGATGCGACCATGTTGCTGAAAGAAATCGCGCAATTGCTTGGCTTTGGCGGCATTGGCAAATTGAATGGTCATAATACTTGGCGGCGCTGCTTCACAGCATCAGAGAATTGATCCAATAATGTCACCGTATCATCCCAATTAATGCAAGCATCGGTAATACTAACGCCATGTTGTAAGGGTTGCCCTTTGACCACATTTTGACGACCTGCATGGATATGACTTTCTATCATCACGCCGATAATACTTGCATCGCCATCACTGATTTGTTTGCACACATCCTGCCCTACAAGCATCTGACGCTCATGTTGTTTGAGGCTGTTGGCATGACTACAGTCAATCATAATACCTGTATCCACATTGGCAGACTGCAATTCAGCGCGAGCAACAGCGACATGTTTGGCATCATAGTTTGGTTCATGCCCACCACGTAAAATAATATGGCAATCTTTATTTCCACTGGTGGAAAAGATAGCAGAGCGCCCTTCTTTGGTGAGTGATAAGAAGTGATGTGAATGTGATGCAGCATTGATGGCATCAATGGCAATGCGAAAGCCGCCTTCGGTACTATTTTTGAATCCTACAGGGCAAGACAAGCCCGATGCCAATTCCCTATGCCCTTGGCTTTCCGTTGTGCGTGCGCCAATCGCGCCCCAGCTTACCAAATCAGCAAAATATTGCGGCGTGATTAAATCCAAAAATTCTGTCCCTGCTGGAATGCCCATTTCATTGATTTCTAAGAGTAATTTTCGTGCCATGCGGATACCAGTATTGATTTCAAAAGAGCCATCAATATGCGGGTCGTTAATCAAGCCTTTCCAGCCCACTGTGGTACGGGGCTTTTCAAAATATACACGCATAACAATTTGTAGACTATCATCATAGCAGCCTTTTAAATCCTGTATGCGTTGTGCATATTCCAAAGCCAAATCAGGGGAATGAATCGAGCAAGGACCAACTACCACCAAAAGCCTATCATCATCGCCATGTAAAATATCATGAATATGACGGCGTGTTTGCGCGATGGTATGCGCGGCGATATCACTGATGGGGTACTCGGCATGTACCAAGGCGGGAGAAACCACCTCTTTGATTCCGACAATGCGAAGGTCATCCGTCAAGTGTTTGGCTGGCATGTTTTTATATACCTCGGTTCACATAAATCAGTATGATGAGTCTATGCGATTAGAATTGGGCGCAGTATGTCAGAAACAGGCGCATATTTTTAGAAAAAAGTGCGGAGTGGTTCTATAAGCCGGGTTCTGTACTATGATATTAAGCACCATAGTGGTCATCATTTATCTGGACATACCATTGCTGGTAGCCTCAAGCAGCCTACCCGAAGCCACGCGCGAGCCACGCTTAACGACTTCCTATTTGGCCTTGCTGCGGATGGGGTTTACCTACGCCTGCATACGTTACCGCATGCAGCGGTGCGCTCTTACCGCACCTTTTCACCCTTACCAATCGCATGCGATGGCGGTTTAGTCTCTGTGGCACTTTCCTAGGGTTTCCCCTACCGGATGTTATCCGGCATCCTTACTCTATGCAGCCCGGACTTTCCTCGATACCACAAGGATACCGCGATGACCCAAACCACTCCGCGCAGGCAACTCTATGGCTGATGACATATATCACCAGCGCTATCTGAAAAAAGTGGTAAGGTACGCGTAATTATTTCACAAATAAGGAGGGAAATGATGTCAGAAGGATTGAATATTCAGTCATTGCTTGAAACATATATCATACCATGGGGCGTTAATATTGCCATGGCAATCGCGATTTTTGTGGTTGGACGATGGATTACAGGATTTGTGGTCAATCTTGTGCATAAGTTGTTATTAAAATCAGGCACAGATGAAATGTTGGTGAATTTTGTATGCTCCATCGTTAAATCGGTGTTGATGCTATTCATTATTGTTGCAGCCTTAAATCAATTGGGTGTGGATACCACATCATTTATTGCATTGATTGGTGCAGCAGGTTTGGCGATTGGTTTATCATTGCAAAGCACATTACAAAATTTTGCAGCAGGCGTGATGTTGATTTTGTTCAAGCCTTTCAAGTTGGGTGATTTTGTGGAAGCAGGCGGCAGTGCTGGCGTGGTTGAGAAAATTAATATTTTTAACACCATCATGCGAACAGGTGATAACCGTGAAATCCTTGTACCCAATGGTGCGATTTATGGCGGTACGATTATCAATAATTCAGCGCGTGATACACGTCGCATTGATATGGTGTTTGGCATTGGTTATGATGATGATATCAAAAAAGCCAAAGATTTGCTCAATGAAATCTTGGCAGCAGATAAACGCATTCTAAAAGAGCCAGCACCTTTGGTTGCTGTGGCAGAACTGGCAGATTGTAGTGTGAATTTCAATGTGCGCCCATGGGTAAAAAGTAGTGATTATTGGGGTGTATTGTTTGATGTGACTGAAAAAGTGAAACTAACTTTTGATGCCAACAATATATCCATTCCATATCCTCAAATGGATGTGCATGTTAGCAAAGATGCATAAGCGATATAGCGCCAGTTCAAGATAAGCGAGTCATCTTGAGCTTTTTTAAGCTTAAGATGTATGGCATAAGCGCTGGCTTGTGGTAGAGATGCCGCACCAGCGCTTTTTCTTTAGGCTTGTTAGATGGCTAGTGATGGCGTTACTATCGCGCCCAAATTGATTATACCATTCGGGAGGGCTCTTTAAGCATGCCAAGCAGGTTTACACAATTGAGCAAAAATGCTCTCGCATGGTTGAAGAGTCAGGATATGCTGTATCTTAGTGTTCTGGCGATTGGTATTGGTGTGATTTCTGCTTATGCTGCGTTATTGTTGCGTTATGGCATCGAATGGGTTTCCAGCCTTTGGACAGGGGAAGGCGCATGGGATAAAACCATTGGTGATTTGCACTGGTATATTTATTTATTGGCACCCACGCTTGCTGGTCTTCTGATTGGCTTGATTAATACACGTTTACTTAAAAAAGGCGATTTTCGCGGTGTGGCGGGCGTATTGGCAGATTTGGTAGATCGCCGAGGGCGCATCAATCGCAAACAGATGGTTACAGAAACCATTGGTGGTGCAATCAGTATTGGTAGTGGTGCAAGTTTAGGTCGTGAAGGGCCGACTGTAGCGTTGGGAGCAGTGATTTCATCGCAAATCGGTATCTGGTTAGGGCTTACAGAACAGCAAATGCGTACCCTAATCGGTTGCGGTGTCGCCGCAGGGATTGCAGCTTCATTTAATACACCCATTGCAGGCGTATTGTTTGCCACAGAAGTGATATTGGCAGATTATGGTATGTCCACACTTAGTCCGATTGTGATTTCTTCGGTGATGGCAACGGTGATTTCGCGTTACGAATTGGGCAATTTCCCTGCATTCATGATTCCTGAATATCATTTGGTGAGCACTTGGGAGATATGGGTTTATGTTGTGATTGGCGTGTTTTGTGGGTTAATTGCATCGGCGCTTATCAAATCATTAGCGCCCATGCGTGCGTTGATAACACACTATATTCCAGATTCCCGTTTTAGGCCTGCTATAGCGGGTGCGGCTATTGGGACTATGGGTTTATTCGTGCCGCAGATTATGTCGATTGGTTATGGTACTGTTGGCTCGGTATTGCTGGAACAAATCAACCCCGTATTGCTTGGTTTTGCGCTTCCCATCAGCATTTTTCTTGCGGTTATCCTATTCAGTAAACTTTTGGTTACGGTGATTAGTTTCTCCGCAGGCTTTCCTGGTGGATTGCTTGGCCCATCACTTTTTTTGGGGGCTATGGTAGGCGGTCTGTTTGGCGGTATTATCCATGATATTTCGCCTGCATTTACTGAAAGCTCTGGTGCATATGCATTGGTTGCCAGTGGTGCGCTAACAGCAGCTGCGCTTCAAGCACCGATCACCATTATTATTATGGTATTCGAACTTACCTCAGCATATCATATTATGTTGCCATTGATGGCAGCATGTATTGTTGCCACGCTGATTAAACGTGTTTTTGGCGAGGAATCTGTATTTACCGAAGCCTTGGTGGAAAGTGGTATTGAAACAGGTTGGGGTTTGGAGCGTTCATGGATGCGTGCTGTATCCGTCAAGCAAATTCCTTGGAAAGCTATCCCAAGCATATCAGAGCATGCACGCTTGGAAGAAGTCAAACAAATCTATATCAGCTCGGGTAAAGGTTGTGTGCAGGTGGTGGATGATGATGGTTTGATGGTGGGCATCATCACTTTTCATGATTTGCAAGAATGTTTATTGGATGCCGCATTGGATCAAGTGGTGGTGGCAGCAGAGATTGCCAATAAAAAAGTGCTGACTATTTCTGAGGATGATAGTTTGCTCAATGCCATCACTTTGCTTGATAGGGTAGAATTTGAGCAAATGCCAGTGGTGGCAGCGGATAATCCGCGTAAAGTATTGGGCGTATTATCGCGCAATGCAGTCTTTTCAAAATATCACAAATTAATTGTCAAACATGGAGAAAAACTGGACGACCAAAGCCGTGTTTGATTTAAACCCTGCGCAACAAGCTGCTGTAGAAGCAGGTGATGGCCCACAGTTGATTTTAGCAGGTGCAGGCTCAGGGAAAACACGCACTATTGTGCATCGCATTGGGCATTTGATTGCCAATCATGGCATTGCACCGCACCGTATTTTAGCCGTGACATTCACCAACAAAGCAGCAGCAGAATTAAAAACACGATTATCCGATTTGATTGGTGATGATGGTGGCGGTGTGGTTTCAGGCACATTTCATGCCTTATCCTTGCGATTTTTGCGCCGATATGCGGATGTATTGGGTTATCCTAAATCTTTTCAGGTGATTGATGCTGATGATCAACGCGCTTTGGTGAAGCGTATTTTAAAAGCGCGAAATATTGCCAGTGAACGTCTGCATCCATCTTATTTGATAGGCTGGATTGAGCATTGCAAACATGCAGGGCTATTACCTGCACAAGCAGAAAGCCAAATGTGGAGCGGCATTGATTTGCGCGATTTGTATGGTGAATATCAAAGCCAGCTTTTGCAGTTGGAGCGCATGGATTTCTCTGATTTGATGATGAATGTGGTGCGTTTATTGCGCGAAGTGCCTGATATTGCCACAGCCCTGCGCACGCGTTTTGATCATGTATTGGTGGATGAATATCAAGATACCAATCCAGTGCAGCATGAGTGGCTCACCTTGCTCTGTAGCGAGCATCGTAATCTCACGGTGGTGGGTGATGATGATCAGTCTATTTATGGTTGGCGTGGTGCAGATGTACGCCATATTTTGGATTTTGAGCATATGTGGCCGAATATGGCTGTGGGTATTCATAGGTTGGAAGAAAATTACCGTTCTACCCCATCGATTCTCACACTCGCCAATGCTGTGATTGCCGATAGCGCCGAGCGGCATGAAAAAGTGCTCAAGGCTACGCGCGAAGATGGCAAACAGCCTGCATGGAAGGTTTGCAATGATGAATATGATGAAGCGCGGCAAATCGCCAAATTTTTAGAGCATCGCCATGATTATGGGGTGGCATGGGATGATATGGCAGTGCTTTATCGCTCCAATCGTCAATCCCTTGCCTTGGAACAAATCTTGCGCCAAGAAGAAATGCCTTATCAAATCATTGGCGGGGTAGGTTTTTTTGAGCGTTTGGAAATCAAAGATGCTTTGGCTTTTTGGGCAATTTTAAATCGTTGTGGCGATAGCATGCATCTGTTGCGTATTGTGAACAAACCCAAGCGCGGCATTGGCAATAAAGGGCAAGAGCAAATTGCTGAGGCATTGGCGGCATCAGGTTTGCGCGCTTATGAATGGTTGGATGTGGTGGCTGGCGGTCAAGCCGATGGCGTGGCGAAAAAATTGCAGCCGTTGGCTGCGTTGATTATGCGCTTGCGTGATGGATTAGAAGCCATGCCTGATCGGGGGCTGATGGCGATTTTAGAGCAAACCACCTATATCGATAGCCTGCAATCCTTTGGTGAATTAGAAGCTGAATCCCGCCTTGAAAATATACGCACATTGCAAGCCTATATCGAGCTAACTTTGCAAGAAGGGCTTGCGCCGATTGAGTTTATGGATAGGGCAGCATTGCTGCAATCGGGCGAAGAAAATGATGGTGAAGATACGCCAAGAATCAATTTGATGAGTTTGCATAGAGCCAAGGGCTTGGAATTTGATTCGGTGGTATTGGCTGGTGTGGAAGAAGGTTTGTTGCCGCATCAGCGCGCCATTGATGAAGGTGATACCGATGAGGAGCGCCGCCTGCTTTATGTGGGGATTACGCGCGCAAAAAATGCCCTGCTTATCACGTCTGCGCGCCAACGTAGGGTATTTGGTGATATGCATTTTCCTATGCCCAGCCAATTTATCAAAGATTTGGATAAGGCTGTGTTGCATAAAGATATGCCTGCGCCTGTGCAAACATCTTCGCTTAGCATGGCGCATGAATCTGGTTTGGATATTGGCAGTTCAGTTTCGCATCCCAGCTTTGGCGAGGGTGTGGTGTTGGAATTGGAGGGCAGCGGCGACGCCACACGGATTTCTGTGGAGTTTGAGCGCGCAGGGCTCAAGCGGTTGATGCTTAAATATGCTGCTTTGCGGGTGTTGTAGTGTTTGGGTTATGCAGTTTGGTCTCATTGATACCGATAATAGGGGTTATATTCACTAAAACTTCGAATCATCACGCCAAAAGCTCCTTCTACCCTTAAGGGGAGAAGGTTGGGATGAGGGGGTGTTTAAACTTGAAGAGCAGGTCTTTCACTCGTCATCTTCATACAATAATTCTGAAACATTGAAGCAGACTTCACAATCACAAAACCCACCATTTGCATTTAAGAACTGATATAGCTGAATGATGTCCACATTATTGTTTTCTGCCCAACTTTCTGTAAATCTAAATGTATGATTACAGCCCAAAATATTGCCTTCACTATCTGGAGAATTTGCCATCTCTTCAATAGCATCAATCAATGATTTAAGTTGTATGGTGGTAATACAGGGAGAAGCACTTTCAGTAGGTGATGCAAAATTCCTCTTGGTAATGTTGCAAAATTTTTCCAGGTAACTCCACGAATGTGGCGATAATCTATAACCTGATAAATATGCATCGGCCTCTCCATTTTTATCACCTTCACTTGCTTTGGCTTTAGCAATTACCTCATAGCATGGAGACCATTTATACCCTGAGTTTAATGCCCTATACGCAAACTCTACTGCTTTTTCATGTTCTTTTTTAGCTGATAAAACGGTTGCAACACCAGCAATGGCGCCTAGTTCTTCGGGGAAGTCTTTCAAGACTTTTTCGTAAATTGATAGTGATTCTGATGTCTTTCCAGAGTCGAGAAGCATTGATGCTAGATTAAGTCTTGCTGGAATAAAGCCAGGATATTTTTTGGAAATTTTCCTGAAGGTGTCTGTTGCTTCTCCTCCCTCCATCAATGTTATCTCTACCAAGTCAAGTTCTTCTTGAACATCTTCTGGCAGTTCATCAAATTCAATTCTTTTCTTTTTAAACCCGAACATTGGTTACCTTTATATTGCACATTAAAGATAAAAAGAGGACTGCGGAATGGTTTTGTATATTCATAGGCTGATGGTGAGCCAGATAGTGAAAGCTGTCAAATCTCTAACGGGATATATCAATCAAGCGAAATCCTATAGATTCATGTCATTCATAATGCGACCATAATCGAAGAACCTTTACCACTCGTTCATTCTCATACACCTGATACACCACTCTATGTTGAATATTAACTCTTCTTGAATATGCACCCGCCAAGTCACCGATTAGCTTTTCATACGGTGGTGGGTTTTGATATGGGTCTTTTTCAATTATGTCTAAAATAGCCTTTGCTTTCGTCTTTAGTTTTGATGCTGAAAGCTTTTTAGCATCTTTTTGGGCTTGTTTTGTATAAAAGAGTTGCCAACTCACCAATCTAACGCCTTAGAACAATTGGCAAGCGGCTCTTGCATCCCTTCTTTGATGGATTCACCCATATTGGGAATAGAAAGCAAGTAAAGGGTTTCGGTGATTGCCTCCCAATCTTCTTCGGAAACAAGGACTGCATTGCCTCTTTTTCCCGTAATGGTAATGGGTTGATGAGTCTCGGCTGCTTCATCAATCAAACTGTAAAGTTTGGAACGCGCCTGTGTTACATTTAGAATAGTCATAACAAAAACCTCGTTACCAAAGAATAACGTTTAAACGTACGCTATGTCAACTAACGGGATATATCAACCAAGCGAAAACCCATAAGAATATGTTTTAAATCCGCAGGTCTGCCATGATGTGCGGCGGGTCTGCAAACGCCACCATGATCATCCCAACTTCCACCTTTTACAGTATATTTTCCTGTGTTGCCCCATGGGGTTTGCGTCCATTCAAAGATTTGCCCCGCGCCATCAAGCACGCCATAAGGGCTTGCACCTTTGGGAAAACTGCCCACTGGCATGGTGCCAAAACGATTCAAATCATTATTGTTTAATAAGTGGGCATCATAGGCATTACCCCAAGGATACAGTCTGCCATCTGTGCCGCGCATGGCTTTCTCCCATTGTTCTTCAGTAGGTAGTTGCAGTTTACAACCTATTTTTTCTGCCAACCAAGCGGCATAGGCTTGAGCATCATGGATATTCACCAATACCACAGGATGATTTTCTTTGCCTTGCGGTGGTTGGTTATTTTTCCATAAATAAGGCAATACATGGCTATAGGGATGGGCAAGATGATAGCTAGCCCATAATTGGCGAGAGACAAAGGGCGCAGCATGCCCTGTTTCATGCACAAATTTTGCATATTCTGCATTGGTGACAGGGGTTCGCATGATGCGAAATGCTGCTGTGGTTTCATGATGTTGCGGATATTCTTGATCAAACCAAGCCATATTGCGTACGCCATCATGCCCATAACCTTGGGCGCTGATTTGGTAGCCCTGCTCAATCTGCGCTTTGGAACTGCCCATGATAAAATCACCAGCGGGGATATTTACCCATTCTATGGCTTGGGCAGGTGCAGTAAGCAATCCCATCATGGCAAAACAAAGTGAAATCAATCGCATGGCATATATGTCCTCTTTACACAGAGAAGCTTACAGGTGCTTCGCTTTTCCTTGCTTTAAGATGCAAGGCAAAGTGATTGCTGTTAATGTTCCCATTTTTTAATATGCAGGAGAGTTTATATGGCTGTTGTGATTTATCATAATCCACGTTGTTCCAAATCAAGAGCCACATTGGCATTGATTCAAGAGAAAGGCATTAGGCCTGAAATCATTGAATATTTGGATGCCGCGCCTTCGGAAAGTGAGTTGGATGCGATTCTAACCAAATTGGATATGCAGCCTGCGGATTTGATGCGTACAGGCGAAGATGAATACAAAGCGCATATCAAAGGCAAAGATTTAAGCCGTGCTGAAGCGATTGCATTGATGGTGAAATATCCGCGTATGATTGAGCGCCCTGTGGTGGTCAATGGTGATAAGGCGGCGGTAGGTCGCCCACCTGAATCTGTTTTAAATATATTGTAAAGGTAGAGATATGAAAGTTTTAGTGGTTGGCGGCGGCGGACGTGAACATGCATTGTGCTGGAAATTAAAGCGTTCAGCATCGGTATCCGAAGTGGTGTGTGCGCCGGGTAATCCGGGGATTGCCAAGGATGCACGTTGTGTGAATGTAGGCGCAGAAGATGTAAGCGGTTTGATGGCATTGGCGCGCGATGAAAAGCCAGATTTGGTGGCGGTTGGCCCTGAAGCGGTATTGGTAAAAGGCTTGGGCAATCAATTGCGTGCAGAAGGTTTTGCGGTGTATGGCCCTGATGCAGAAGCTGCACAATTGGAAGGTAGCAAATCATTTTCCAAAGCATTGATGGATGAAGCTGGCGTACCCACTGCAAAATTTGAAACCCATACCGATGCAAATCAAGCAGAAGCGCTGATTCGGGCATGGGGCGCACCGATTGTGATTAAAGCTTCGGGTTTGGCTGCGGGTAAAGGTGTGATTGTGGCACAAACTGTGGATGAAGCGGTGGAAGCTGCGCGTGATATGCTTTCGGGCAATGCCTTTGGTGATGCAGGTTCACAAGTGGTGATTGAAGAGTTTTTAGAAGGTGAAGAGGCATCATGTTTGTTCCTTGTATCAGGCGATACCATTCTTCCCTTGGCATCCTCGCAAGATCATAAGGCATTATTGGATGGTGATTTGGGGCCCAATACAGGTGGCATGGGCGCATATTCACCTGCACCATGCGTGAGCCCAGCGATTGAACAAGAAGTATTGGAAACCATTGCTCGCCCCATCATTGCAGCGCTTCAAGCGCGGGGCGCAGATTTTATCGGTACATTGTATGCAGGCGTGATGCTCACCAAAGATGGCATCAAAACCTTGGAATTTAATGTGCGCTTTGGCGATCCTGAATGCCAGCCTTTGATGGCTCGCTTAAAATCGG
>JALWPO010000328.1 GCA_026994965.1 Mariprofundaceae bacterium
GGAAGTAGCGATTCAACCCATTGATATTTTGGATGCAGATGCGGCGATTTTGTTTTCTGATATTTTGGTGGTTCCTGAAGCTATGGGTATGGATTTAAGTTTTGGTGCTGGCGAAGGACCAAAGTTTTCTGACCCGATTACATGCAAAGCGGATGTGGAAAAATTACCTGTATTGGATGATCCAACGCGTGAATTGGGTTATGTGATGGATGCAGTGAGTACCATTCGCCGTGATTTGAATGGACGCGTTCCTTTGATTGGTTTTGCTGGTAGTCCATGGACATTGGCAACCTATATGGTTGAAGGTGGTGGCTCGAAAAACTTCTCTAAAGTGAAAGCCATGATGTTTAATGAGCCAGAAACCATGCATTTATTGCTGGAAAAATTGGCGGATTCGGTTGCGGCTTATTTGAATGGTCAAATCGCCAGTGGTGCGCAAGCGGTACAAATCTTTGATACATGGGGCGGTATTCTGACCACACGTGATTACAAAGATTTCTCGTTACAATATATGCAGCGTATTGTTTCTCAACTTACCCGTGAGCATGATGGACGCAAAGTGCCTGTTATTTTGTATTCCAAAGGTGGTATGGGCTGGTTAGAAGCTATGGCGGATACGGGCTGTGACGTGATTGGTTTGGATTGGTCGATTGATATTGATGAAGCCAAACGCCGTGTGGGTAATCGTGTTGCATTGCAAGGTAATATGGATCCAACGATGTTGTATGCCAAGCCAGAGCGTATTCGTGCTGAAGTGAAAGACATTCTTGCGAAATTTGGCAATGGCAATGGGCATGTATTCAACCTAGGGCATGGGATTACACCCGATGTGCCACCAGAGCATGCAATTGAATTCTTTAAAGCGGTTCGAGAAGAATCAGCCCAATATCATCAATAAACTGGCTTTATCTGCGCTTTAAGGGCTGTTTGTTGAGCAGCCTTTGACTCTGCGTATTGATATTTTAAGGCACATCCAATTGAAATTCAAAAGGGCTGGCCTGATCGCCAAAGCTTAAAATATGCTCACCAGCGGTGAGTGCTACAATCATATCCTGTTGGCCATAAGCAATGCGTTTTTCATCCAATAGGCAAAAATCACCGCGTTGGGCAAGGCGAAGTTGTAATCCTGAACCATCATCTGCAGCCTCAATAAAAATATGCTCAGGGCGCAAAAGGCGGCTGCAACCTGCAAGTTTAACATCCACAGGTTTATGAATATCAAATAAGTCTGTAACGCTTTGGGGGGGATGATAAGCACCAAATATCCAAGGAAGATGAGAAATATTCATAGGCTCATTGCATAAAGCTTGTTTGGCAGTGGGGTTGAGTCCTGTGAGAGTTGCGTAGATGTGCGTTTCTTGCTGATGAGGCTCATGCTCACTCAGTGTTGATTCTAAACGAGAGAATAGGGCGGAAAGCAATGGCGTTAGCCTATTGGCAGGGCCATTGACCAAACGAATCAAAGCACCTCTATCGATGACTTCAACTTCGCAATCAGTGAGCGCTGTGATGGTAGCGGTGCGTTGGGGTGCAAGCCCTGCTAAACCAAGCTCACCCACAACTTCTCCAGCTTGTAGCTTGATGTTTAGCGTTTCCCCAGCTTTATTCTTTCGGCGAACTTCTACCCAGCCTGATTGAATCAAGTAGGCGACAGCATCTTTATCGCCTTGCCCTATCAATACATCACCTTGTTGAAAAGCTACAATGTTCGCCATCTTTGAATCCTCACGAAGTATAAAGATGAGCAATGATGATACATTAGAATAAAAAGGACTGTGTTAAATATCACATTGGCTGCATTGGATATTGTAACATTTAATGCAAACGTAATGATTCTATGTGAGTATGCCCGCATGTATCTGTCTATGGAGGCAGATATGAATCATGTGAATGAAGGTTTTCCCCCATTAATTCCCCCTTTGTAAGAGTGTATGGATGTCGGGGCATAAGGCCTCGCTTGCACACAGCTTGATATAAGTCTGTGTATTTTAACTGGATGTCTTTACATCCATAAGGTGTTTTAATGTCTGAAAAAAATGAACAACAAATAAGTTTTGCCGATTTGGCACTCTCTGAAGCTGTGATGAAAGGTCTGGATGATGTGGGCTATGAAAACCCATCGCCGATTCAAGCGGAAATTATTCCGTATATGCTTAATCATCGTGATGTGTTGGGGCAAGCCCAAACAGGTACAGGTAAGACAGCAGCTTTTGCATTGCCTGTGTTATCAAACATTGATTTAACACAGCGTGACCCACAAGTATTGGTATTAGCGCCAACGCGTGAGTTAGCCATTCAAGTGGCAGAAGCATTTCAGCAATATGCCCATCATTTGAAAGGCTTTCATGTATTGCCTATTTATGGCGGTCAAAGTTATGACACGCAATTGCGTGCGCTTAAGCGTGGTGTGCATGTGGTTGTGGGCACGCCTGGCCGTGTGATGGATCATATGCGCCGCAAAACATTGAAGTTAGCGAACTTGAAGACATTGGTATTGGATGAAGCTGATGAGATGTTGCGCATGGGCTTTATTGATGATGTGGAATGGATTTTAGAGCAAACGCCAGATGAGCGCCAAATTGCCTTGTTTTCTGCAACCATGCCCGATGCCATTCGTAAAATCACCAAACGTTATTTAAAAAATCCTGAGCATGTAACGATTAAAAATAAGACCAGTACAGTTGAAAAAATTCGTCAACGTTATTGGCCCGTGAGTGGTCGCCACAAAATGGATGCGTTAACACGGATTCTCGAAGCAGAGGATTTCGATGGCATCATTATTTTTGTGCGTACACGAGGGGCAACGGCTGAAGTGGCTGAAAAGCTTGAGGCGCGTGGATTTGCCGCAGCCGCACTGAATGGTGAAATCGCCCAGAAGCAACGCGAACAAATTGTGAATCGTTTGAAGAAAGGGCATTTGGATATTTTGGTGGCAACTGATGTGGTGGCGCGCGGTTTGGATATTGAGCGTATTTCCCATGTGATTAACTATGATATTCCTGGTGATACTGAATCGTATGTGCATAGAATTGGGCGTACAGGTCGTGCGGGTAGAACAGGTGATGCAATTTTGTTTGTCGCGCCGCGTGAACGCCGTTTGTTGTATGCGATTGAGCGCGCAACACGCCAAAAAATTGCCGAATATGAAATGCCATCGACTTCAGATATCAATGATAAACGCATTGAAGCATTCAAAGCGCGTATTCAAGAAACCTTAGCATCAGAAGGTTTGGAGTTGTTTGCCAAAATCATTGAACAATATGAGACAGAGCATCAAGTCCCAGCGCAAGAAATTGCTGCTGCATTGGCAAAAATGGCACAAGGTGATAAACCTTTGTTGCTTAAAGAATCACGTCAATCAGAGCGTAAATCCAAGCGTCAAGATTCAGTAGTGGACAATCGTGTGCCGCGTAGAGCAGAGAGTGAAGAGCGCCCGCAACGGGCAAAACGCACTTCAGCACGTTCGTTGCCACGTCTTGAACGTGGTATGGAGCGTTTTCGTATTGAAGTGGGTGAGGATGATGATGTGCAAAAAGGGCATATTGTGGGGGCGGTTGCCAATGAATCCGGTATAGAAAATGAATTTATAGGTCATATTGAGATTTATGGTCATTATAGCACCATTGATTTGCCAGAAGGCATGCCCAATCATATTCTACAAACCTTGCAAAAAACGCGAGTGGCAGGCAAAAAGCTTGCAATGTCTAGGGAAGAAGCTGCCGAAACTACAACAGTTGAACGTAAGCGCCGCCCAGTGCGAAGTGGCGGAAAAAGTTCTACTCGAGGGCGCACATCTGGTCGAGGTGGTGATGGGCGCAGTGTTCCACGTCGTAAAGGCAATGCAGCCTCTCGAACAAAACGTAGGTCATAGGCTGAAATATTGAAAACCATTTCAAGTTGTTCACAGTGATTTCACACTCATTGAGATAGTATCAATGGAATGGGATATATCCATGATGTTGTATGCATTGTTGCTTGGATTGTGTGCAGGCGGTGTTGCAGGCATATTGGCGGGCTTGGCAGGTATTGGTGGTGGGCTTATTTATGTGCCTATGTTTTATCTGATTTTTCCACAGCAGGAAAATGGTATGGCATTGGCAGTGTTTGCAAGTATGGTGGCTATTGTGATGACATCATGGTTTTCCGCCAGCTCTCATTGGAAGCTTGGGCATACTGATATAGCGAGCCTAAAAATACTTTTTCCAGGTTTGGTGATAGGCGCTAGTTTGGGTTTGTGGAGCACCTTGGCGTTGCCATCGCATTGGTTACTACTGGGATTGGCTGTATTAAATGTAAGGGTGGCATTGGATTATGGACGGTATATCCAACGTAAAAAAGAGCATCAAGGTCTGTTTGTTTTGCTCTCTTTTCCTATGGGGTTTTTCTCGGGTGTATTTGGTGTGGCTGGCGGTACAATGTTGGTGCCCTTATTGCGGCGAAGATTAGATTTAAAATACGCAGTCGGCACATCAGCGGCATGTGGTATGGTGATGGTGACATTGGCTTTGGGGGTTAACCTATGGTGGGAAAATGCATGGCGTACGCTGCTATTAAATCATTGGCATACTTTATTGGTAGCGTGGTTGGGCATTTTTCTAGCGGCATCATTTGCATCCAACTGGGCAACAACATTACATAAAAGCATACCTGAGGATAGGCTTCGTGTGCTGCTTAAAGTAGTGTTTTTTGTGATTGCATTTGCTTTTATTTTATTGGCATGGCGAGAATATATGGGTTGATATAAAAAAAGGAGCTGTGAATATCACAACTCCTTTTTTGTATGGTGGCCAGACCTGGAATCGAACCAGGGACACAGGGATTTTCAGTCCCTTGCTCTACCGACTGAGCTATCTGGCCAACTGTGCGTAGTGCGTCAGCGGCGCGATTTCTAGGGCGAAGTGAAAGAAGATGCAAGCACTAGTTTCCGATTGCATGATTTGTCGCTATGCTGCCGCGCAATGCAAATGATAAAGGCTGCAATGTTTGGAGGGTGATGATGTCCATCAAATCAGATAAGTGGATTCGCCGTATGGCACAAGAGCAAGGTATGATTGAGCCTTTTGTGGATGGTCAGGTGAAAAAGAATGAAGCTGGCGTAGGCATGGTATCTTATGGCTTATCATCGTATGGCTATGATGTGCGTTGTGCAGATGAATTTAAAATCTTCACCAATATTAATTCTGCAGTGGTGGATCCCAAGAATTTCGATGATAATAGTTTTGTAGATGTTCAATCTGATGTTTGTATCATCCCACCCAATTCTTTCGCATTGGCGCGTACTGTCGAATATTTACGTATCCCACGTTCGGTTTTAACGGTGTGTTTGGGCAAGTCTACCTATGCGCGTTGTGGGATTATCGTGAATGTCACGCCACTTGAGCCTGAATGGGAAGGGCATGTGACGCTAGAGTTTTCCAATACCACGCCGCTTCCTGCTAAGATTTATGCAGGAGAGGGCGTAGCACAATTTTTGTTTTTTGAGTCGGATGAAGAGTGTGAAAGGTCTTACAAGGATAAATCTGGTAAATATCAAGGGCAAACTGGCGTGACAGTTCCGAGGTTATAACATGCGATTAGCTGATATTCTTTCTGGTGCAGATAAGCCTTTATTATCTTGTGAATTTTTTCCACCCAAGACAGATAAAGGTGAAGAAAATCTTTGGCAATGCCTGCACGAGTTACAGGCGATGAGTCCTGCTTATATCTCTGTGACTTACGGTGCTGGAGGAACGACACAAGAGAGAACCAAGCGTATTGTGACAAGAATTAAAGAACAAACAGGGCTGTCACCTGTAGCCCATTTAACATGTGTAGGCTCGACCAAAGAAGAGCTTAGCTCATTATTGGATGAATATGCAAAAGCTGGGATTGAAAATATTTTGGCTTTGCGTGGTGATGCGCCTGAAGGTATGGAAAAATTTGAAGCGGTGGATGGTGGTTTTTCATATGCAACGGATTTGATTGATTTTGTGAGTCAGCGCGGCGACTTTTCGATTGCATGTGCGACCTATCCAGAAGGGCACCCTGAATCCAAAGGTGGTGTAGAAGATGATATTAGATACTTAAAAACAAAGCAGGATAATGGTGCCTGTTGTGCTGTAACACAGTATTTT
Source organism: Mariprofundaceae bacterium (assembly GCA_026994965.1). GTDB lineage: Bacteria > Pseudomonadota > Zetaproteobacteria > Mariprofundales > Mariprofundaceae. Next base: position 6,114 of record JALWPO010000328.1, read on the forward strand.
TTTGATAATGATACTTTCTTCCGATTTCGAGATGCGGCCGCTCAAGCTGGCGTAACGATACCATTAATCCCGGGTATTATGCCGATTAGTAATTATGCGCAAATCGTACGTTTTTCAGGTATGTGTGGCGCATCCATTCCAGCTTGGATACATGAGAAGATGCAACCGATTCAAGATGATTTGGGTGCGGTGAAGGCATTGGGTATTGAATTGGCTATAGCGCAGTGTCAATCGCTCTTGAGTCATGATGTTGCAGGCTTGCATTTTTATACGTTGAATAAATCAGAAGCGACATTGGCGATTAGTCAGGCATTACAATCATAGAGGTATTTCATATTCAAAGTGAGCAGTTCAATTAAGCTGCTTGGTTTGGAATGGTTATTAAATATTGATACCCAAGCGAGTTGCAACCTCATGGTATACTTCTGAAAGCCCGCCCAAATCTTGGCGAAACACATCTTTATCCAATTTGCGACCGCTTTCGATATCCCACAAACGGCAGCCATCAGGTGTGATTTCATCACCCAATACAATCTCTCCATGGCGCAATCCAAATTCCAATTTAAAATCAACCAAGCGAATGCCTACAGCTTCTAGCATATCACTCATCACACGGTTTACATCACGTGCCAATTGACGCATGGCATGAATATCTTCTGCTTTTGCCCAGCCAAAGAGCTCGCAGTGTTCAGTGTTAATCATAGGGTCGCCCAATGCATCATCTTTGTAAAACAATTCGGTAAGCGGGCGTTGTAAGCGTAAGCCTTCTTCTAAGCCTAAGCGGCGGCAAATTGAACCTGCTGCAATATTACGAACCACAACTTCTACAGGCATCATTTTTAATGCTTGAATGCGCATTTCATTATCACCTTCTTGCTGTATATAGTGTGTTTTGATGCCCGCAGCTTGTAGTTTTTCGAAAAAGAATGAAGAAATAGCACAGTTCAAATGCCCTTTTCCAGTAATCACATCATGCTTTTTTCCATCAAAAGCTGTGGCATCATCTTTAAAAACTTGAATCAATTCACCTTCAACGTCAGTGCTAAAAAGCGCTTTGCCTTTGCCTTCATATTTGAGTGCTTTTTTCATGTTTTGCTCCATTACACATAGGGGATTGAACTGGGGTGAAAAGTGCGGGAGCTTACGACGCTAGATTTTTTTGACAAGTTGAAATGACAACTCTATAGTGCCGCGCTCTTTGCAGTACGCTGCATAGATTATTAAAGACATACCTTGCTCCAAATGCGCAAATGTTTGGGGCGTACTTAAGGTACACCGAGAGGGCGCCGTGTATTACGAAACTATTTTTATCGTGAATCCTGATGTTTCACAAGAAAACACTGAAGCATTGACCAATGCTTTGGTTGAACGTGTTGAGAAGGCTTCTGGTCGTATTGTGAAGCGTGAATATTGGGGCTCACGTCCATTGGCATACAGCATTGCCAAACGCAAACGTGGACATTATGTATTGTTGGTCACTGATGGTGAGCCACAAGCCGTTGAAGCTTTGGAAAATGCTATTCGCCTTGAAGAACGTATCATACGTTTTTTAACTACCCGTTTAACTGAACTTTCAGATGCGCCATCACCATTGATGCGTCGTAAGACTACACCTGCTGAAGAAACAGCTTCAGATGAAGCAGCAGTTGAGAGCAAAGAAGAAACAAAAGTGGAAGAGAAAACAGAGGCAACAGAAGAGCCAAAGGTAGAAGATGAAGTTGCTAAAGCTGCTGATGAGGAAGCTTCTGCTTAAAGTAGACTCCACATCTGATATGAAAGATATTGGGTGTATGGGTTTATGAATGCCAGTTGTCATGTTCGACTGAAAGGTCGTGTTGATGACATACACCAACGCTGGACGCCTGATGGTAGTTTGGCAGTTGTTGCATCACTGGTGATTCATCGTCCACATTTAGGGCCAGTACGCGCCAAGGTGATGGATGAGCAGCCTATGCCATTGCGAGCTTTGGGCTCTATGGCGGAAAAGTTGGTTGCATACCAAGGCAAGGTGGTAGAAGTGGAAGGTACACTTCGCCGCCGTTATTACAGTCGTGATGGTGAGCAACGATGGGGACAGGTTGAAATATGGGTAGATGTTTGCCACCCAGAAAATTGATATCTCAGGAGAGATGAAGATGAGTGAAGAAGTAAAAACAACAGAAAATAAAACCGAAGCAGCAGAAAAAGTTGCAGAGGCTCGTCCAGCAGCGCGCAGTGCTGAAGGTTCAGCGGAACGTCGCCCAGCGCGTAAGCCAAGCGGTGCACCTCGCGGTCGCTTTCAGCGTCGTCGTAAGTTTTGTAAGTTTTGTGCGGACAAGAGCATGCATATTGATCATAAAGATCCAGCGCTTTTGGGGCAGTTCATTACAGAGCGGTACAAAATTTTACCATCACGTGTAACAGGCACTTGTGCGAAACATCAACGTGGTTTAACCACAGCGATTAAACGCGCACGTGTATTGGCATTATTGTCTTTCACGCCTTTACATCACGATTAAGTTTGCGTGATTTTGGCATCTTAGCATTGTGTATCCACGACGTTAGGATGATGGGATGACTGAAGCAAAACGTTCGCTACCACCAGCGGTCGCTTTTGTATTGACAAGGTATCTGCCGTGTAGTGCATTGGCCTTGGTGATGTTGACAGCATTGGGTTGGTTGCCCATGTTGTTTGTGGGCTTACCAGTACTGGCTTTTTTGGTAAGTATTTTTGCGATTACGCTTAATATGTTAACGCCAGCATTGTTTGCGTTGATTTTTATCGGTGGCGGCATGCGTTATGTCTTGCAGGTTGGCGCTTTTGTGACGCTGGTTGTGGTGGGTCTTAGTGATTTTGATGTGCTGTTGGGTATATGGGTGGGATTGTTTTATTGTTTGCTACCTGTGTTTGCGGCAAGGCATTTAAAACGTATTGGCGGCGTGAATCGCAGTGCAGTACATTTGGTGATTGTGATGATTTTTGCTACATTGGTGAGTTTGCTGATGGGTGCACAATCACAGGGTGTCAGTATAGAAACATGGGTTGGGCAATGGTTGGAGCCCATGTTTGCAAGCATGAAGATGCAAGCTGGTGGAGTATCTGGGCAAGGTTTGAAGGAAGTAAAACATATGCTGGTTTGGATGCTGCCAGGTTTTATAGCATTTAGTTTTTGGCTGGTATGGTGGTTTGATGTGTTGCTGGCTCGAAAAATTGCAATGCGTTATGGTTTTTATAAAGGTGATACTGCGGATATGTTGCAGTTGCATGTGGATAAATGGTTGGCTTATGGTTTGATGTTGAGTTTAATCTTCGCCAATCTTGCATCAGGAACGCTGCAGTATATAGCCGTGAGCATAGGGCTTGTATTGGCGGGTGTTTTAGCCATGCAAGGCATAGCTGTTGCACATGTTTGGTTGAAAGTGCGGGGTATGCAGGTTGCGATTGTAGTGATGTATGTTTTATTATTTTTATGGTTCATGATGGTGATACCGTTCATCATTTTGGGCATGTTGGATATTTGGTTTGATTATCGTCGGAATATAAGTCCGAGCGTTGGAGGAAAGTGATGCAGTTAATTTTATTAGAGCGTGTAGATGGTTTGGGAAGTGTTGGTGATGAAGTCAGTGTAAAAGCTGGTTATGGTCGCAATTTTCTATTGCCACAAGAAAAAGCCATTGTTGCCAATGATGGTAATCGTAAATTGTTTGAACGTCGCCGTGCGGTGCTTGAAGCCAAGCATCAAGATGAATTGGGCAAAGCGCAAGCAACAGCAGCAAAATTGGCAGATGTTGAATTATCTGTGATTCGTGCAACTTCAGATGGCAAACATCTGTACGGTTCAGTGACAAGCAATGATTTGGCGACATTATTGGCCGATGCTGGCTATGAGGTTGCTCGTCGTTTTATCTTACTTGATGAACAAATCAAAGTGGTTGGCGATCATACTTTTCGTGTTCGTCTGCACCCTGATGTCACCGCAGATATGACCATTAAGGTTGAAGCTGAAAGCTTGTAAGTTACTCTATGCATAAACTTGCGCGTATGGACTTTCTTGGCTTGTTGTTGTGGCAACAGTATTTGAGAAGCCTGCGCGCATTTTTTTGTAAACTGGGATTCCTAAGCTGATATGGACTATTCAAAACCCAGTCAAGAAAGTTCTTTGCGTGAACATATTCCGCCACATTCATCTGATGCGGAATGTGCTGTTTTGGGTGGTATCATGCTTGATGCTGAAGCCTATGAACGTCTTGAAGGTATTCTTCTTTCTGAACACTTTTATGTTGAAGCCAATCGTAGAATATTTGCATGTATTGAAGATTTAGTGGCAAGGCATCAGCCCATTGATGCCTTAACGGTGAAAGATCAATTGGCACTCAATCAAGATTTGGATGCTTGCGGTGGAGAAGATTATCTTAGCCGTTTGGTCAGCTCTGTACCAACGGCTTCTAATGTTCGGCATTACGCACAAATTGTGCGTGAACGTGCTGTGCTGCGTCAGCTTCTCTCCGTATGCAGCAGTGTTTCACAAGATGTTTATGAAGATACAGCACGTGAGGTTGGGGATCATCTCGATAGAGCTGAAATGCGCGTGTTAAATGTTGCAGAGGCATTCAATCAATCACGCCCCACATTCAGCAAAATCGGCACATTGATGGCCGATGCCTACAATGAGCTCCAAGATCGTTATAAAAATCAACAGGCCGTCACAGGTGTAGCCACAGGGTTTAAAGATTTGGATGAGCTTACTGCAGGTATGCAGCGTGGCGACTTAATCATTGTGGCAGGGCGACCATCGATGGGGAAAACAGCATTTTCCATGAATTTGGCACAAAATGCTGCGATTCGCTCTCAAGAGAAACATGTGGCGGCTATTTTTTCTTTGGAAATGGGTGCTGAACAAATTGCTATGCGAATGCTGGCTGTGGAAGCACGTGTGGATATGGGGAATTTGCGTACAGGTCGCTTCTCGGCAGATGATTGGCGTAAACTTGCATCAGCCAGTGGCTCATTGGCAGAGGCTGAAATTTTTATTGATGATACACCGGGTATTTCTGTGCTTGAACTGCGGGCAAAATGTCGCCGTTTAAAGCGTGAAGCCAAGCGTTTGGATTTGGTGTTGGTGGATTATTTGCAGTTGATGTCTGGCAGGGGTGGGGCTGAACGCCGTGACCAAGAAATATCTGAAATCACACGCTCGCTTAAAGGTCTAGCAAAAGAATTGGATGTGCCTGTGATAGTATTATCGCAGTTGAACCGTTCGCTAGAAGCGCGTGCTGATAAACGTCCTATGATGTCAGATTTGCGTGAATCAGGCGCGATTGAGCAAGATGCCGATATTATCATGTTTATATATCGTGATGAGGTATATAACAAAAAACCTGAAAATGAAGGTTTGGCTGAATTGATTGTTGCCAAGCAACGGAATGGCGCAACTGGTACAGTCCGCCTCACCTTTTTAAGCAAATATACACGCTTTGAAGATATGGCGAAAGGCGAGCCTTTCTAACTTAGATGTTCTTCAGAAATTAGAAATCTTATAGATAGCAATAATCATATACCATGGTACCTCTACATGGGTGGTATGATATTTTATCTGTGGCTTATATGCTTCTTCTCTTCAACTTGATTGCGTACCAATGTTAAATGCAGACGCAAATCATAGAGTTCCTCCGCATAAGATAAAGGAACATGAACCTTTTTTATTTCCGCTTCAATGCGGTCTAAATCATCCAACAAGGACGCTTGGAAGCCATTGGATAATGCCAAATCAATTTTCCCAAGTTCTTCATACCAGCGGTATATGCGAG
>JALWPO010000329.1 GCA_026994965.1 Mariprofundaceae bacterium
TGATGCAACGCGGTCAAACAGGCGCTGTTTTTCAGGTTGAATCTCAAGGTATGCGTGAGCTTCTTACCCAATTAAAACCAGATTGTTTTGAAGATATTATTGCCTTGGTGGCACTCTATCGACCAGGTCCTATGGAATCAGGCATGGTGGGCACTTATGTGGAGTGCAAGCATGGTCGCCAAGAGATTGTCTATCCACTGCCGCAATTGGAGCCTATTCTCAAAGAAACCAATGGCGTTATTTTATATCAAGAGCAAGTGATGCAAATCGCACAGGTGTTGGGCGGTTATACTTTAGGGCAAGCGGATATGTTGCGTCGTGCTATGGGCAAGAAAAAACCAGAAGAAATGGCGATTCAGCGCAAGATTTTTATGGAAGGCGCTGAAAAAAAAGGTGTTCCTGCTGATAAGGCCGAGCATGTGTTTGATTTGATGGAAAAATTTGCAGGCTATGGTTTTAATAAATCACATTCGGCTGCTTATGCTTTAATCTGTTACCAAACTGCATATCTTAAAACACATTTTCCACAGGCATTTATGGCAGCAACCCTATCTTGTGATATGGGCAATTCAGATAAAATTGCAGCTTTGATTGCAGATTGTAAGTCCATGGGCTTGGATGTGTACCCACCAGATGTGAATGCTTCGGATTGGGAGTTTATGCCTGAAGGTGATGGTGTGCGCTATGGTTTGGGCGCGATTAAAGGCGTGGGAGAGGCTGCAATTCGTGCTTTGGTTCAAGCAAGGCTTGAGGGCGAAAAGTTCACATCGTTTGAACAAATGGTATTTCGCATGCCTTCAAAATCATTGAACAAGAGGGTTTGCGAAGCTCTGATTAAAGCGGGTGCCATGCAAACCATGATTCCGCATATGCATGCTGGTTTGGAAGGTGTTGGCAAGGCACTGGATGAGGCAACTCGGCGTAGGCAAGAGCGCTTGGATAGGCAATCGGGATTATTTGGTGTTGCAGAATCATCAGAAGACGGTCGCGATTTATTCCCGTGGCTTGAGCCTTGGGATGAACATGCTTGCTTGCAGGCCGAGCGTGAAGTATTGGGCTTTTACCTAACAGGGCATCCTTTGCAAAGTTATTTGAATCAAGTATCAGGTTTGGCAGATATACATTTGGGTCAAATGGGGCATTGCATTGAAGATGCAAAAGTTGTAATTCCTATTTCGATTACTGCAATTCGGGAATATAAAACAGGGCGGGGAATGATGGCATTCGTGCAAATTGAGGATTTACATGGTCGCGCTGAGATGGTTGTGTTTTCTAAATTGTATGAGCAATGCAGGGATGTTTTGCATGCTGATGAGCCTCTACTTTTGGCAGCGAAAGTCGATACATCCAAGGAAGAACCCACATTGATTGCTGAGGCAATCACGTCTTTGGAAGAGGTGCTGCCTGAGTTGGTACAGCGGATTACGTTGAATATTGATGCCGCGCAATGCACACCACAAACCCTAGATACATTAAAAGCATTGCCTATATCCAAAGAAGTTCATGTACAATGGCGGTTTCAAGTGCGCTTGGCTAATGGCAGTATTGCCCAACTTGAATCGAGCAAGCGTGCTCCGCAATGGACTTATGCGGTGAAACGATGCTTGCATGAACAGTTTGGTGTGGATGCAGTGGCAGTAACATGTGCATCATGGAAGCCTGTGTTGGTAGAAAACAAAAGCTTTCGTAGAAAGTCGGCTTAAAAGAAGGAGAGAAATATGGCTCGCAGTTACCTTGAATTTGAGCGCCCCATCGCAGAGATGACAGCAAAGATTGATGAACTATCGCAAATGGATAGTCATTCGGATGTGGATATTGCTGAAGAGGTGGTACGCTTGAACAAGAAGCGTGACCAATTGATTGAACAAATTTATAGCAAAGCAACACGTGGCCAAATTGCGCAATTGTCGCGCCACCCTGATAGACCAGACTTTTTGGATTATGTGCCACTTATTTTTGATGATTTTCAAGAATTACATGGTGATAGAGCTTTTGCCGATGACGGTGCGATTGTGGGCGGGATTGCGCGTTTTGGTGCGCGGTCTGTGATGTTGGTTGGTCATCAAAAGGGGAAAGATACTAAAGAAAAACTTAAACGTAATTTTGGTATGGCTAGACCAGAAGGCTATCGTAAGGCCTTGCGCTTATTCCATTTGGCTGAGCGTTTTGATATGCCCGTACTTACATTTATCAACACACCTGGAGCATGGCCTGGCATAGATGCTGAAGAGCGAGGGCAAAGTGAAGCCATTGCCCGCAATTTAATGGAATTAGCGGTGTTAAAAGTGCCTGTGATTTGTAGTATTATTGGCGAAGGTGGTTCAGGTGGGGCATTGGCGATTGGTGTTGGGGATCGGTTATATATGCAGCAATTTAGTACATATTCGGTGATTTCGCCTGAAGGCTGTGCGGCTATTTTATGGCGCGACCGCGCATTTGCAGATAAAGCGGCTGAAGCATTGAAACCAACAGTGGCTGATTTGCAAAGTTTGAATTTGATTGATGGCATTATTCCAGAGCCCAAAGATGGGGCACATAGAGATTTGGAAGCAGCGGCAGGCATGCTCTCTGATGTGCTGGATAAAGCTTTGAATGAAGTATTGAGTATCCCTTTACCTGAGTTGCTTGAACAGCGTGAAAAACGTTTAAGAAACTTGGGTGTTTTTACTGAGGAAACGTAAACATATTTCATGCCGTATATAGAGCAGATGACACTTGTTGTTTTGCAGTGTGTGCGTATGCTTCGCCGCCCGCAGAGTGGTGACTCTGTGCTTGGAGAGATGTCTGAGCGGTCGAAGGAGCACGCCTGGAAAGCGTGTGTACGTGTAAGCGTACCGAGGGTTCGAATCCCTCTCTCTCCGCCATATTTGGTTTTAAGGTTAAGGTGATGCTTTTCTCCCTTAACATAACAGTTGCTGATCGGGTTGGGCTCCGCACGGTGGATGCTTGTGAACCCCGTCAGGTCCGGAAGGAAGCAGCGGCAGCAGGTTATTTGCGCGTTGCGGTTCTGTCTGGCTCGATCAGCTCTTTTTCTTGGCGATATATGTTTGAAGCATCTTGCTGCTCTATATGTTATTAGATCGCTATATTTTACGCCTTTGGGCAGCGCCATTTGTTGGCATGTTGTTTATTGTTACAGGTGTGCTTTTATTGGGTCGAATACTTAAATTGCTGGCTTTATTTGCAGATAAGGGCGTGGACTGGGGCATTATGGTTACCATGCTTATGGCGATATTACCTTATTTTCTAGTATTAACCGTGCCGATGGCATTTTTCTTTGCCATGCAATCCATGATTATCAAATTATACCAAAACAGTGAAATGGATGCACTTCGTGCAGCTGGATTATCATATATGCGTATATTTCGGGTGTTATTTATGATGGCTATTGTGCTCTGGTTAGCATTGACATACACAGCCATGGAATGGATGCCACAGGGGCAAAAAGCATTTCAATCGCTATTGATGGCAGTTCAAAAAGTAAAGCCAGCACCAGGGTTTGAGCCCTTACGTTTTAGTGAAGATTTGGATGATTTTACGGTGTACGTGGAAGGTAAAGATGAGCAAGGGGTGTTTCATGGCTTTATGCTAGAGGATGCGCGTTCACCCGTTTCTGTAGTTTATTTGGCAGAAACAGCAAAATTGGAGCGTGTAGGGAGTGAATTACGCTTCACCCTTTTTCATGGTACGCGCTTGGAAGGCGATGGAAGTAGCCTTCGCTCTTTAGCATTTGATAGGTATCAAATTGCGATGAATTTAGGTGAGTTAGGTTTATTAAAAGTGCCTGTTTGGGGTAATCGTGTGTTTGAGATGCAAGCGCAAGAGCTGTGGAAGTTGGTCAAAGAAACACATCGCCCTGATGCGGTGGCTGAGTGGCATAGACGCTTGATTACACCCATGTCGATATTGGTGCTTATATTATTTTGTTTGCCTTTATCACATATGTCAAAGCGCTCCAATAAGGCAGGCGTGTATATTTCTGGGGTTGGTCTTATTTTATTGATATACAACCTTAATATTGTGTTGTATCAGCAGGTAGCAAACGGTTTACTACCTTGGTGGTCCATGTGGTTCGGGGAAGTGGTTTTATTACTTCTTGGTTCTTTTTTCTTTTGGAAAGTTAGTCAGGATAAAGTATTTAGATTCTCAAGCATGATTGATAAGCTCAAGTTGTCTTAGAGGTTTGGTTTGTCATCGTATTGCATCGTTTTTGCATAGCGATAAAAAGTGCCTTCAAAGTTTGAGAGAGCCAAAACAAAACCTGCCCAACCATCAAGAAAGCCAAGTTTAAGAAAATAGATGCGTATAAATGCCCATATGCCATGTAATAAAGCGAGAAAAATGGAAGTTTTTTTGCCTTCACGTTGTAATTTCTTTGCCCCCAATGAGGAATAACGCTGCATTTTGTGCACGACTTGCTCAAGATTCATAAATGGAATTTGCCAAATATCTTCTTTGAGGTATGCAATTTTGCCATGAACGGTATGGGTCTCATGTACTTCTGATGCGGAGTCAAAGGTAAGTGCCCCTTTTTTAAATAACTGTGGTTGTCGATAATCAGGGTACCAACCACAATGCTTTATCCAGCGACCCATAAACCAATTTCTTCTGGGAATATAATAGGCATCAGCTTGTGGGTTTTGTACGGTAGCTTTGATTTCTTTTTCTGATTCAGATGTGCAACGCTCATCAGCATCCAAACTCAATATCCAATCGTGTGTGCAGGCAGCAATGGCATCATTGCGAATTTGTCCGAAGGTTTTGAAAGGAATTTGTACGACGGTTGCACCCAGTTGTTCAGCGATTTCAATGGTGCCGTCAGTGCTATTCGAATCGGCCACAATAATTTCATCTGCCCATAACACGCTTTTGATAGCATCTTCAATTTTGTCAGCTTCATTGAATGTCATGATATATGCAGATATTTTAGTGCTTGGGTTCATATTTTATCCTATCCGTCGAAAGCTTATCTATAAGGCATATCATCATATTTATGTACCAAATGGCAATGAGTATCATAAGGTGGTGAATGAAGAAGTCGTGTTTTTATGTATTTTCTGTGCTCTTTTGGGCTGCTAAGGCAGCGAGTCCAATGGATAAAAATACCGCTGTATATACACTGGCATGATACTCTTCTATTGCTTGAGAGCTTAGCCCATGCACAGATAAAGCGATGCCTGATAAAGCAATAAGAAGGTGATGGGGCTGTTGCCAATTAACTTTCCATCCCATGCGAATCCAAGACCCTAAAAAAAGAAGTAGAGTGATAAGTCCAAGAGGTCCCCAGCGTGTAAGTTCCATAATGTAAATATTGTGAGGAACGGCAAATGAAGTGTCTCCGCCTAAATTTAAATTCGGATGCTGCATTATAATTTTATGAGAGATACTAGGAAAGCCGCCTGTACCAATACCTATCCATGGGGATTGCTTCCATGCTTGCCATGAAATATACCACATAGAAATTCGAATTTCGGCATGTTTTAGGTCACCTTGAGAAAAGGATTGTAAGCTATCGAATGTTGATTCCATTCTATTCTTTGCGGGACCACTTATGATTGTGATGATTGTAATGATGCTGATTAAAGTTATGCCAAGTAACCATTTCATGTTTAAATGTCGAAGGCATAATTTCCAAGCCATGATTACTATGAGAGAAAGGGTGACAAGGTAGCCGCTGCGCCCTTGAACAATAAAAACCATTGATATGGCTAGTAAAGCAAGCCCCCATAATAGATAGCGTTTTTTATTTTTTATGAACCAACCTGTATGTACAAGCCAAGCTGCCCAAATACCATATACAAGCCCAAAGCTGATATGACCAATAAGCCCAGCGGGGTCTTGTGCAGATGATCCGCCAGGGGCTTGAACTGGTAATGGCATGCCAATAAATTGAAGTACGCACAGAATCAGGTGCAAAACAAGCCCCAGTGAAATACTAATAAGCATACGGTTTAACCACACCTTTTCTATGCATATGGAGATAAACAATGGGATTATAAGCCATGACCATTGTTTGCTTAAAACAATAAGCCCACGATGAATATCAGGGCTCCAAGTTAAGCCAATCATCATTAGCGCGATATATATCATCCAAATGATAGTGAGTGGCTTTGCGTGTTGCCAAAGAAGCGACGCTCCTTTTTGCCAGCAACCCGATATAAACCCTGATACTAAAGCCACACCAAAGAGTATATTGCTTGCAGCAATAGAAAAAGGAATGAGTACCATAGCAGTGCAAAGCAGGTAGGCAGTAAGCGTATGGAGGTCTAATTTTTTCATTGCAGTTCGTTGTTTTTTTGATTTGAAGGTGCTTGCTCGTTTTGATTGGGTAAACGATAAACCGCATATATACCTTTGCGCCAATGTTTAATCACATCTCTAAAGCGAGCAACAAGTATGGCGACTTTACCTCGCTTTTTTGTATTGCACGATGAATAGTAGTCAATTTCTTCTACGGTGAGATTAAAAAAGTCGGCAATATCCATCAGGTCTTCACGGCTATATTCATGGTTATGCCTATCATAATAGGGAATACCTTCAATGGTTTCAGGCACTTGCTCTAAATAATGTTTTTTAAACTCCCAATGCACACTCTTGCCTCGAATAAGGCGGGATACATTACGGAAGCAGCTGATATTTGGAGCATCAATGATTAAAATGCCATTTGGGCGAAGGATTCGTATCAATTCCTGAAGTGGATGCAATGGGCTAAATGTGAAATGTTCTATGGTTTGCGATAAAATAATGGCATCAAAACTATTGTCTGGAAATGGTGCTTCATGTGCTTCTAAATGCCATTGGAAATAGGGAATGGATTCTTTTTTGAAGATTTCTAGACCTTGATGTAAATCAGATGCAACAGCATTAAAGCCTGCATCTTTTAACGCTAAAGATAATACACCATGCCCTGAACCAGCATCAAGAATCTTTGCTTGATGAGGAAGATATTTTTTGGATAATGAGACAAGCATAGCGAATCTGTATGCACTGCCATGGAAATATTCATCCAAAGCACGTAGAGAATCTTCATCTGCTTGTTCCCAAGAGTGAGAGCGTTGCGATGGTGAGTTTTCTAAGAAGTGTTTTTTGCAACGCTTCCAAACATGATGAACAAGTTTTTCTGATTCTCTAATAGTCACCCATATTCTCCTTAGCGCGAGGTCTGAAAGCTATGTAGTGGTATGTCATTGGTCTAGCTATCTATCATATTTTAACATGCTTAACACGATATTTTTTCATATACTTTTTCATATGCCAAAGCTGTATCTTGCCAGCTATGTTTGTAATCAGCATGAAATTCTTCTTGCATAAGCCATAAATTAACTTGCTCTGCCCATGCTATTGCTGGGCTATGCAGTGCTAAAGTGCTACCCAGACTTTCAGTGACTTCGCTTGCAGCACCACACACATCAGAGATAACCACGGGTACATCCGCACTTAGCGCCTCGGTAATCACCATACCGTATGGCTCATTGCTTGCAGGATGAAGCAATACGTCCAATTGGGCGTAGAATTGTGACACATCAATGCTGCCTAACAGCTCAAATTGAAAAGAAACATGTTTAAATAAGTGGGCGATATCTTCTTGATTAGCACCAGCGACCAAAAAATGAAGGTTTGGACGTGTTTGGTGCAGTGATTCAACAATTTGAACCGCTTTCTCCAGCCCTTTGCGCTTCCATTCTTTGCCAATAAAACCAATCACACCTGCATCTTGGGCAATGGTATGTTGTATACGTTTCTTCAGTGGGCTAACCCCTGGAATAATGGGCGCGGTCAGTTTGTGCTTAATACTTGGGTAATACATGGATAAGGCTTCAGCAATTTGCATTGAATTGGGGACAATTGCCTGCACTTGTGGAGCGCATAGCTCACGCTTCTCTAACCACAAGTTCATATACATACGCAAAGAAAGCCTTTTCCACCATGGTAGATTGCGAACTATGGCGAATGGTGGACCATGAAAGGTGGTGATATGATGATTGGCAGTGCGTTCATGGCTATGAATAATCATTTCAGGCGTTTGCTGTTGTGTAAGCCATTGCTGAACATGCTTTGAAAAACGCATATGTGCTAACCAGCGTGGTTTGGGGTGAACCGCGCCTAATTCATGGATTTGTACATCTGCGAGTGGTTCCTCGCACAGGTTAACTTCGCATAGTATGTGCACTTGATGCCCCAGTTTTGCCAACTCATGGGAAAGCTCCCAAACATAGCGTTCCATGCCACCCACAGGACCAAAGCGACGGCAAACTTGAACGATATTTAGCGGTTTAGGCATGGTCTTTACTTGCCCCCAGTTGCTTGATGCCCTTGATAGCTTGGACTCTTTTTTTATCCAAACATGATGCAAGTAGGTCATTATTCTTTTCTAAATGTTGACGGGTATTTTCTTGATGCCAAAGATGTAATACAGGCGTGCCACGCAAGTTTCGGCGTTTGATGCCGCTATGAAACAAACGTGCAACCAAATCAGAATCTTCACGTCCCCAGCCTTCAAAGCTTTCATCAAAGCCATTGATATGGATAAGGTCAGATGTATGGCATGATAAATGGCAACCATGAATACCTGATAACCTTTGATTAGGAGGGGATAGGTGGGGAGGTATAATCAAAGGCATCATACGATTGATATTACCTTTCATATTGTGCTTAAACCAAGAAGAAACACGATTTTTAGGTATTTTCCCTGTGGCACATAGTTGTTTTGTCCAGTTGGGGGATAATAAAATACGACTGCCACTAATCAGGGTGTTGGGTTGTGCAAATTTGCGGTGCGTGGCAATCATATGCGATAGAGGGATACAATCACCATCAGTGAGTATGGTATAAGGCTCACTAATATGTTGAAGGGCAATATTATGGATTCGTGCTTTTCGAAAACCTTGGTCTTCATGCCATAGATATTCAATAGATACGGGCAATATTTTGCTGTATTGTTCTATGAGTTCACGTGTTTCTTCTGTGGAACCATCATCTGCAATATAAATTTTAAAGTGTTGATCACTTTGTTGGCGATAGCCATCCAGAACCAAGCGTAAAAATTTTGGATTATTATATGTAGAAATAACAATAGCAATATTTGATGTCATATCTCAAGTGTGTGGTTTTTGCATGGTCACCAGCATATCATGACCCTTATGAAACCAGCGAGCAGGTAGAGCCAAAAGCTCGCGTGCAATACGATTAAGGGTATATGCAAGGTTGCTGAGGTCTTTTTTCTCACCAAAATTAACCCGCTTGGTGGAGATGTTTTTTAATTCAAGTTGGCAATGCTGCGCAAGTTTACGCATGCTTTTAGGGGTAAAAAAACTGATATGACCGCCATGACCAGTAATATCAAAATATTCCCATCGCTTACCCAATTGTCGTACAGTCCACGAATCGGCATTGCCTGTACCAATCAAGAAGATACCACCAGGTTTTAAGATACGCGCCACTTCTTTACTGATAGAAACAGGGTCAGTTAAGTGTTCAATGACTTCAAATAGAGTCACGATATCAAAATGATTATCAGGATATTTTGCATCCTGTAAAAAGCCTGTGAAGACCTGTACATTGGGGATAGTTGCTGCAGTTTTAGCTGCTTGCTTGGCAGGCTCAACACCATGGGTATCAAAGCCACATCTTTGCGCAACTTGTAAAAGCGCCCCACTGGAGCACCCAACATCAAGATAACGAGGTTTTTCGATGGGATAAGGCAGTTGTTGTTGCGCATGTCGAAGTATATTGGTCATTCGTGTGCTATAGCGTTTATCCAAACTTCCTTGGGGCACAGTGCCTACAGGGTTATCAAATTCTTGCATGGATTCATCATACCAAGCTTGTGTGCAACTGCTTAATAATTGTCCGCAAGATGGGCAGCGATAAAGCTTACCTTCAGGTAGTTCAATATCGGTTTGTTCTAAAGCTGTTGTGCATTGCAATGGGCAATGTTCAAATAAAGAAAGGTTCATCGTGGCAAGCCTAGTACCATAAGTAGAATAAGTTAACTTTTATGATGCGGAATAAAGGATATAAACACCAATGAAAAGCAAAATACCAAGCAGCATGGCAAGCGCGTTTTTTTGCTCACGGTGTTTGGCAACCAAAGCCCAAGAGAATTGACCCTGTGCAGGGTAGTTTGTCCATTTTGGCCAAAACATGGGCACAACAGCCGCCCACTTATCAAATTCTTCACCAAAAATCGGTGCGATAAATTCGGCTTCGCTGCGCATAGTGGCTCGATAAATAATGGTGAATGAGATGATACCAAACATCGCTGCCCAAGGGTTTGCTGCCATGATACAAAAACCAACAAAAATCATACCGTTGAAAAAATAGAGTGGGTTACGGGTAAAACGATAAGGGCCTGCCGTAGCAAGCTTGGCGTTTTTATCGATATAGCCTGATGACCAAGTGCGTCCCATCTCTCCTAAAATAATAATCAAAGCCCCTATGGTTAGGGAAAGTTTGGTTGGATTTGCCAGTAGTAGCAAAAGAATAAAGGCTGGTGCTGTGGCAGTTTTTCGATGGTCAAGACACCATGCTTCAAGTTTTGTATACGTTGTGCTCACTTTGGCTCCTTGTAATCGACGAGAGTCGCAACGATATGTCCAATTTTAATTTTTGCGACAAGTTTAATTGGAATATGGCGCTCATCATTGGTCATCCATATTTTCATCTTGCCTTTACTGGAGAATACGCCTGCTGTTTTTAACTTGGGTTCGACAAGAATACAATCGACATATTCACCCCATGGTGTATGTAGTTTCTTGGTTTTCTTGTCCACATGAACAACCACTTCATAGGTTTTTCGGGAATCAAATACAGGGATACTTAGCGTTTGACCAGCTTCTAAAGGCTGATTACGCACAAGAAAAAAGGCATCCATTACATTGAGATGACCAGCTTTGACCTTATATGTATCTGTTTTGTTATTTTGCGTATAAAATACTTGATCATGCTGCCAATCAAAGCGTGTTTTTTTAACCGCATGGTATTTTCGTTCATGTTGCTCCAAATCAAAGTTTGTGCTTTGCATATGATTGTCGATGCATATACCTTGGGATGTGATGGTATCTCGAACTTTCTTAAAGATATCAAGGATTTTATTGGTGCGAGCAAAGGTTTGAATGGTGTATTTATTTTGTTCTGGGGTGCTAACATGCATAGTCGCTCTGCCCGCATTGATAAATTCCCAACCCACACTGAAGGTTAACGACTCTCCAGCATAAGGCATGCAATCTTGGGCATATATATTTGCTGGCATACATAATAATAAAACAAATAAATAGATATTTTTCATTGTTTTGTCTCCTGCCAAGCATGATAGATGGTTTGGGTATGAAATGATGGCATACAGATAAATTCATCACACTCCCGCTTGAAACATGGATGACATGACACATTTGGAATCATATGTTTGTGCTCATCTCCCAATGCACCCATACGCCAAGGCGCAGTCGCTCCCCATAGCGTTAGGGTTGCGCAACCTGATGCGGCAGCAAGATGAGTGACACCTGTATCTTGCCCGATATAACATGATGCTTTTTGTAATAAACCTACAAGTGTAGGTAAGTTAAAACATTGATGGGCTAAGATGATATGAGGGTTATTTTGCGCTACAAATGCTGCACGTTTGTATTCTTCTGGTGTGCCCCACAACACCAATACTTTTTGTTCAGCACTTATGATGTTTGCGAACTCCCGCCATTGCATATCTGATAACCGCTTGGTGGCATAGCTACCACCAATATGAATGACGGAAAATGGTGGTTGTATATCAAGGGTGAGAAGGGCTTGATTGCCCTGTTCAATCATTGGTTTTGTGACGATGATATTGGGAGCGATATATGGGTATGCAGTGTCATGATTTGGCTCAAATGCGTTAGCAATGATGCGACGATATAGCTGAACCACATGGGTTTCATTGGGGTGAAATTTCACCGGGTTTACAAACCAACGATTTGGCCATTCGGGGCTTTGTGCATCATCAAAGCCAAACACCGTACATGCACGCTTGGCACTTGCCCAAGCCATAATGCCTGATTTGATAAGCCCTTGCAGATCAAAAACAAGGTCAAAGTTTTCATTGCGTAGTGTTTGAATCATGTGCCAAGCATGGCGGATACGTTTATCCCCCTTCAATGCAATTTTATGCACCTTGACCTGTGGTGGAAAAATATCTGTAACAAATGCGAAGCGCTGGTCAACCAGCCAATGCACCTCGGTTATTTCAGGGTGTGAAAGCAAATCATCTAAAGCGGGAAGCGCATGAATAATATCGCCAAAGGCGGATAGTTTTACAATAAGAGCTTTCAAACTTGCAACAACTCCAGACATGCATCACGTACCATTTCAGGTAAGATATTTCCCATGCATGGCTGTCCAGCGATATGGCATTCGCGTTTTAAGCAAGGGCTGCATGGTGCTGGCTTATACAATAAGGATATATGTTTGCCTGATGGTGCAGTACGGCTGGGATCCGTCGCACCAAAAATACCAACCGTGGGTTTGCCTAACCCAGCCGATACATGCATTAATCCAGAATCATTGCAGAGCGTTAATTTGCTGCTGGCAATCAATTGTAAGGCTTGTTGAAGCGTTGTTTCTCCAGATGCATTCCATGATTTTCCTGTGACTTTTTGCAAACATTGATTGCCAATATCTCGCTCTTCTGGTGTGCCTAAAATAACAATCTGCCAACCAGCATCTGAGAGCCATTTCAGAATGTATGCATAGGCTTGGGTCGGATAACGTTTGGCACCACCAAATTGTGCGCCGGGTGCGATACAAATGGCATATTCAGGGTCAATATGTTTTTCTTTCAGCAAAGCATATCCTGCTTGAATATCATCTGAATGCGCGTGCAATTGCACTTGTCTTTCTTGCACAGGAATACCTGCTTGGCTCACCAAATCGAGGAAATAATCGCGGTGATGCTCAACTTTCATGTCCAGTTGAGGTGTGTATGCATGGGTGAGCAATAGCGAACGCCCATCATGTTTAAACCCATGACGTTCTTGGCTGTCTGAACGAAAGGCTTGCCATGCCGCATGTAGGCTGTTGCGAAACAAGAAGACTTGTTTGTGCTTGCTTGTGTTTGCTTCAAAACTTGCTTGCTCAAGGTTTAGAAAAGGTATCAAGTCTTTCAACCAAGGTTGACCAGAGAGCACAATGTGTTGCTCAGGAAAGTGTTGGGCTATGGCACGCATGGCAGGTTGCGCCATGATTACATCACCCAGCCAATTGGGCGCTAAAATACCAATAGAATCCGTCATGTGTTGGTCAGTGGCGTGCAAACGTATAAGCGTTCTTTTTTTAAACTTAATGTGTGTGTAGCAGGTAACACATAGCTTTTTTCAATGTTGAAATGGCGTTGAAGTGAGTTTTCAATGCCGCGTTGTGTATAGCAATATAAGCGATCTTTTAATGTCCATTGCGGGAAAATCTTAGCTGTAAAATAATGCAATTGAGCAAAGGGAACAGGCCATGTATTGGCACTCAAAACAAGTTTGCCGTTGGGTTTAAGTAAGCGTTCTATTTCATGCAATAGTAGTTCTGGATTTTGCACGTGACTGATGGTTTTAAGGCACAGTATAAAATCGTAAGATTGATCGGGCATATTGATTTGCTCTGCCATGCCTGTGATAAATGTACCTTTGGGTAAACTCCCTGGCCAAAGGCGACGGAAATCATCCAATAATGGGTCTAGGAATGTTTTATGACCATGAGGTATAAACTGGGATACACATGCAGGGCCACAACCGATTTCAAGTATTTCTGCATCATCTTTTATATCTGATGTCTCTTGATTGATGAATGTGCCGTAGCGTTGCAGCGCTTGATTTGCCAAATCGCTGATATCCATATGACGCTTTTTTTCGGTCGCAAAAAGATGAAGCTCGACTTTTTGCGCACTACTCCAGCGCTGTTTGCTAAACGCCTTATGGTGTGCCATGTACAACCTGTGTGAGAGCTTCTTCATTTTCTAAAATTAACCACCTTCGATGCAACCATAACCATAATTCAGGTCGTGCATGTATGATGGGGGCAAAACTATCAGCAATGGCTTGCATGATATGAAAATAATCTGTTTGTTTATGCGTTGAAGTATGAGGCAAAGGGATGCTCCAAAAGCGTAGCGTAAAATCAAAGGTTCTACCTTTGCGCTCTAATGCCACACCGACTACTGGTGTTTGTTGGCGGCGAATAAAGGCTGCAGGCATGGTGGTGGAGTTTGCCATATGCCCTAGAAATGGAATAGGTGTACCTTGGCTCATATGCTGATCAATCATCACGGCAACAGATGTACCTTGTTTCAGTGCTTTGGGTAGCCAGCGCAAGCCCGCATTGCGTGAAATCATATGAGCGCCGAAGCGCTCACGTCGTTTTTTAAGGTATGTTTCTAAAATATCATTGTGCATGGGTCTGTAAATGATAGTGGAATCATAACCCAGCGTGGAAAACATCAATGCGCCAAATTCCCAATTGCTATGATGCGCAGCAGCAATAAACACGCCTTCCTTTTTTTGCATAGCTTCGTGAAAAACAGCCTCATTTTCAATGTTTACACGCGATAATAAGAAATCTTTGGAGCGTAAAAATACGTGGGGAAGCTCAAAAACAGTACGCCCTAATTCAGCAAAAGACTCACGAGATTTGCTTGCTCGCCATGCTCTGGTTTGATGAGGATATATACGGGCTATATTATTGATAGCAATTCGGCGGTGGCGTTGAAGTATATAAAACAAGGTGCGACCAATGCCTGCACCTAATGCACCTGCCAAACGAACAGGCAAACAGCGAATCAACCAAAATAAAGTTTTTACCCATATAGCAGTGATATATTGCATCATAGTTATGTGTTGGTTAGCGATGTTGCCTCATCAATTAACATGACTGGAATATCATCCCGAATAGGGTATTCCAACTGGCAGCTATTGCAGACCAACCCTGTTTTATCATCATTGTATTGCACACTCTTTTTGCATTTTGGGCAGGCTAAAATATCTAATAAGGCTTGATCAATCATAAAAAAAGTCTCCAGCGGTACGAATGTGCCAAGCTTAACATTGCTGGTCGGGCTTACCAACAGGCAAAGCATTTAAAACCGTCTCAATGAGCCCATCCTCGGCTTTAAAGTCTTGTTCCAGCACCCATAATGGTTGATAAGATGGCCATAACTCTTTGATTTTTACCGCATCTTTTGCGGTGGTAACCATAGGTTGTTTGAGCTTAAGAAACATTTGAATGTCTTTTTTTGAAAAAATATAATGATCAGGAAAAGTATAGCTGTGGACAACTTCAATGCCTGATTCTTCTAGGCTTTGGATAAAGCGTTCTGGCCTTGCAATAGCAGTAACTGCAATCATCTGTGTTGGGGGCGTATGGTTGGAGGTTGTCCAATTGCGTAGTGGCAAGGGCACTGGCATCCAATGCCATTCTTTCTGCTGGGTTATATTCACTGAGGCGAAGCTTCCTGTACGCACAACCATATCCGCGCGTTTCAATCCATCTTTACTTTCTCTTAGAGGGCCAGCAGGCAGCATATATCCATTGCCAATGCCTTCAGCAGGAATTAACACAATATCAAGGCAACGCTCAAGTTGTCGATACTGGAATCCATCATCCAATACCATGATATTACCTAAATCTTTTGCCATGTGTGATGCAGCCACACGATCTTTGCCTGCAATCACAGGGCATAAATTGGCTTGAAATAAAAGCAAGGCTTCATCACCGACATCCTGGGATAAACTATCGGCATGAAGCAGTACGGGCGAAGGGCTTTTTCCGCCATCGCCACGGCATAGAATCACAGGTTTCCAACCTTGTTCTTGAAGTGCGTTCACTAGCCAAAGTACGAACGGGGTTTTTCCGCTACCGCCGACTGTGATATTGCCGATAGAAATCAAAGGTAAGGGTGGATGCACTTTGTTCTGGAGGCGTTTGTTTTGCTCCCATCTGCTGATGCTTTTGTAAACAGGCTCAAATAAACGCAAAAGCAGAGGTGGTGTTTCTTTGCTCCACCAGATGCGTTCGATGGCATGATAAAATGAATGCATTAATCGCATGTTGATGGGGGGAGGTAAGGCTTAATATATTGTAGTACGTTGGTTAAAGCCTGAGACTTATCTTGCATATACAAAGCGGCATTTTTATGCAGCTCTTGTAAATCTTCAGGGTGCTGTAAGAAGCGCGTGATACATGTTTCAAGCTCATGGTCAGATTGAGCCACTACGGCAACATGATGTTTTTGCATGTGTTGCATAATTTCCTTGAAATTTTGTGTGTGTGCACCAGTGATGACACCACGCCCACAAATAGCTGCTTCAATAGGATTATGCCCGCCAATATTAACAAGACTACCACCAATAAAAGCAATATCGGCAATAGCATAGAGCGATTGCAATATGCCCATAGCATCAATCAAAATGACATCACTGTTGGGTATAATGTCCGTATTGCTCCAACGCGATAGGTGTAAGCCTTGTTTTTGAATTAACTCTGCTACCAAGTTAAAACGCTCGGGATGCCTAGGTACAATCAATGTGAGCAAGTCAGGTCGAACTTGATGCCATTTTGCCCGCATTTCTAAAAGGCGAGATTCCTCATCATGATGCGTGCTTGCCAGCAGAAGAATGGGGCGAAGCAGACTAGGGTCAAGGCGTTTACGCAAGGATTCAGCATCCACTTTTGGTGGTGAAACAGCATATTTTAAATTGCCAGCAACATGTATGCGTTCAGGGGCTATGCCCATCGCTTGCAGACGTTCTGCATCTTGCACGCTTTGAGGTAAAAAAAGTTGGATAGGTGATAGCCATCGTTGCCATAATATTCGGCTGGCATGGTATTTAGGAAATGAGCGGTCAGAAATACGGGTATTGATACCCACGACAGCTACACCCTCTTGCTTGCATGCTTTTAACATACCTGGCCAAAATTCTGTTTCTGCAAGTAGCAACAAGGAAGGCTGCAACTTGTGAACAAAGCGACGCATTAATGTTGGTAAATCCCATGGTAGATAAGAAATAGAAGCAATATTTGATAAATGTTTTTGAGCATGTTGCATGCCTGTATGGGTAATCACAGTAATATGAAGCGGGTAACCTTGTTGATGCAAAGCAAAGGCAAGGGGAAGAATGGAAGCCACCTCGCCAAAGGAGCAAGCATGTATCCATATGCAATCAGGCTTGGGTTGAGGCAAATCAAGGAGAAGATGTTGTCTCCACTTTTGTGGCGTATCATTACATGTGGATAAACTTTGGTTATCGCTGTTGGGCATGTTGCCAATTTCAACAAAATCTAAGCGTATCGTCTATGGTATTTATCAATAAGTATGTTATTAAGCGTTTATAGGCTTGCAAGTGAGTTGTATATACGTTTGTATTTGCTGCTTTTGCAAAGTATATGCAAAAACTAAAAAGGGGGGATGATGATGGCTATCGATATCCATTGGTTGGAAGAGAAAGTTTTAATGCGGAAGCTGGATAACACTGAAGCGCAATTGCTAACAGACTTGGTGGATGTGTCTGAATATAAAGCTGGAGATACCATTGTGGAGCAAGGTAAGCCTGGCGGTGTATTGTATGTCTTGTACTCAGGCGTGGCTGATATTACCTGTCATTCTCATGGTCATGATGTACGTGTGGCTACTGCGGATGAAACCTCTTTGTTTGGCGAGATGTCATTTTTGACAGGCGAAGATTCCAGTGCTTCTGTGGTTGCTCAAAAGGATTGTGTGGTTTATAGCCTAACACGCGCTGCATATTCTGAAATGATGCAGAAGAATCAGGATTTGGTTTTTGCGTTATTCACGCATATTTTAGTGCATACTGCGACAGTGATTCGGCATATGAATGAAGAGCATTTGGCATTGCAACAATATATTATGGGTAGGCGTGTTTAAATGTTATCTGTTATAAGTCAATGGGTATAAAGGAGCTTTTGTGGAAGCAGGATTGATGTTGCTTGTGGCATTGGTATTTATTTTTGTAGCAGCAGAATTATTTACCAATGCGCTTGAATGCGTTGGTGAGCGTATGGGTGTTTCTGAAGGTGTCACGGGCTCCATTTTTGCAGCAGTGGGGACAGCACTGCCTGAGACCATTGTGCCTATTGTGGCGATTCTTGCAGGTGGTGCTTCGATACAGGTGAACCATGCTGTGGGCATGGGTGCAATTTTGGGTGCACCTTTTATGTTAGGGACTTTAAGTCTATGTTTGATTGGTGCATTCGTGGGCATAAAACGTGGTTGGAATACCACATTAAAACCTGAAAGTACAGGCTTTAGACGAGATGTGAAAGTGTTTCTTTTGGCTTATACATTGGTGATTGTTGCGGCAGTGTTACCTGTGTCATGGCACGATGCACGTTTACTGGTGGCATGCACACTGTTTGTGATTTATTTTATGTATTTGCTTAGAACCATGCATGCCAGCAAAACATTGGTTGAAGAAGGGCATGGCACAGAAGCTGATTCAGATTTATATTTTAAACGCTTTGCAGGGGATACAACGCCTGTTGCTGTGGCACAACTTGTTTTAGCTTTGGCTGTCCTTGTCTCTGGAGCTAAGTTATTTGTGCATGGGATTGAGACTACCAGTACATATTTGGGCGTTGGAGCACTGGTATTATCATTATTGATTGTACCCATTGCGACAGAATTACCAGAAAAAGTAAATTCTATTTTATGGATTAAAAAAGGTAGAGATACTTTAGCATTTGGCAACATTACAGGTGCGATGGTATTTCAGGGCACGATGATTCCTGGTATTGGTATGTTGCTATTGCCATGGCATTTTCAAAGTGGTTATGCCGCTTTGGCTGTGGTGTTGGCGATTGCAGGTAGTGCGTGGTTATGGTTCTTGGAAAGTTCGGGGCGTTTGAATGGAAAAATGTTGTTTTTCAATGGTATCTTATATCTTGTTTTTATTGTGTATGCGGTCATTTTATAAAACTGGCAGTAAATTTGCTTCCTGAAGTAACTATTTGAAATAGGGTGAAAAATTAGGGCGTTAGGAGCAGGCATGATTATAACTTTATTGGCGATTGTCGCCATTCTTTACTTAGCACTGTATCTTGAGGATAGTTTCAAAGTTCCCTCGCCCTTAGGTCTGATTATTTTATCTTTTGGTATCCATGCATTAATGGGCAATCACTTTGCATTGATTGGAAATACCAAAGATTTTGCATTATTGGTGCTTTTTTTATTACCTATTTTACTGGTCTCCGACTCCTTAGAATTAAGTGTTGCAGATTTGAAAAAGCATGGGTTGAGCTTGTTCTATTTGGCGGTTGTTGCTGTTGCTTTGTCTGTGTTAACCGCACTTTTGATGGGGAGCACACTCTTTAGTGAATATCATTTATCCACTGCTGCAATTATTGTGCTCTTTGCGATGGTCTTAGCGACAGATCCTGTATCGGTGGTGAGTATTTTTTCTAAATTTACATTGCCGCATCAATTGAAAATTTTATGTGAAGGTGAAAGTTTATTCAATGATGCCACAGCATTAATTGTATTTGTTTTTATTGGTTTGTATGCGCTTAATGGTGGTGAGATTACCACAGCCTATGTCACAGAAGTCAGTGTGTTGGTGGTTTTAGGCTCGGCTGCTTTGGGAGTGGCGTTTGGCTATACAGGATTGCTGTTGATGAAAAGCACAACCAATCGAACAGCCGAAATGCTGATTTTGATTTTTGTGGGCTATGCAAGCTTTGAACTTGCTGAATATTTTTATCTTATATTACATGTGTTGGGTATGCATTCACATATGCATTTATCAGGCATTCTGACTTGTATCTTTGCCATTATAACGGTGAATCATCATATGATGCAGGCTGCGGCAGATGGTGAAGTAGCATTAAACCAACAGGAAGAAGATTTAAAAGAGAAACGTGACGTTGCCAATTGGGTGGTTTCTGCGGCAATCAGTAAGATTAAAGCGACTGTAGAAGAGCGAGAACGCCACGAGCGAACCAAGGAAGATATTCAGCTTTTAGCCTTGGTTGCCAATACGATATTATTTGTAGCCATGGCGGAGCTGATTGATGCATCGCTGCTTTGGCAATATAAAACAGAAATCATCATTATGTTTGTTGCCACAACTGTGATTCGTGCTGTGATGATGGCAAAGTTTGCTTTGATTGCGACACGGACCCATAAGATGGCGAACATGAATTTTCGTTGGTGGGGGGTACTAACCTTTGCCGGCATCAAAGGAGGTTTATCCGTGGTGATGCTGATGATGATTCCACCATCATTTGAGCATTTGGAGATGTTTAAGGCTGTGGTGATTGGTGTTATTTTGCTCTCAACCTTTGTTTATTCAGGTATATTAATTGTGTTGATTAGCAAGTATCAAGCGATTTTCTCCAAGGAAAAAGCCGAAGAGCATATGCATGAATAATCTTTATGAAGTAGATGATAAAATCATCGCGGCTGCTTTTAAACCATCCACTGCAGCGGATGTAATCCCGCCAGCATAGCCAGCACCTTCACCAATAGGATAAAGATGTTCTAAAGATACCGATTGCATATGTTCATTGCGTTCCATTCGAATGGGCGAGCTGGTTCTTGATTCTACAGCCAAGATATTCACATCATCACTGATATACCCTGGCATTTTTTGATTAAAATTGATTAAGCCTTGTTGCAAGGGTTGGGCAACCCATTGGGGAAAGAGTTGGTGTAGATCGGCAGCTTCTACCGATGGCTTAAAGCGTGTTGTGGCAAGTTTGCCTGTCGCCTGTTGGACGACAAAATCTGAAATACGCATGGCTGGTGCTGCATAGGGTGTTTGTGTCATATCAAAACAACGCTTTTCAAGTTCGCGCTGGAAACGAATGCCGCATAATGCATCCTCACCCAAACCATGGCGTGCAATATCTTGAGGTGTGACTTGAGTAACAATACCTGAATTGGCAAATGGGCTTCTGCGGTGTGCATTGCTCATGCCATTGATAGCCATCATACCTTGCTCTGTTGGCGAAGGCACAATCAACCCACCTGGGCACATACAAAAACTGTACACACCACGTTTGCCTAAATAAGGGTCTTTGACTTGATGGGATAAACGGTATTCTGCTGCGCTTAAAGCAGGGTGATGAGCTTGCTCTTTGAATTGGCATGTATTCACCCAATCTTGCGGGTGCTCTGCGCGTACGCCCACAGCAAAATCTTTGGCTTGGATGTGTATGCCTTGTTGGTGTATGCCTTCAATGGTATCCCGTGCTGAATGACCAATAGCAAGCATAACATGCTCTGCCATGATTTCTTCGCCATTTTTTAAACGCACACCTGTAGCTTTGTTATTGTGCTTTAAAATATCTTGAACGCATGCGCCAAAGCGATAATCTACACCCAAGGATAATAAATGGTGACGCATATTGCGCACAATACGCACCAATTTATCTGTACCTAAATGTGGATGTGCATCAATCAGAATATTTTTATCTGCACCAAAGCGAATAAATTCAGCCAAGACATGGCGAATAAAAGGGTGCTTGATTCGGGTGTAGAGTTTGCCATCGGTGTATGTGCCCGCGCCACCTTCACCAAAGCAGATATTGCTTTCAGTATTTAACTCACCGCGACTGCGTAAACGCCCAATATCGCGCATACGTTTTTCAACAGGCTGGCCACGTTCCAATAAGGTGACACGCTGTCCAGCTTCTGCCAATGCCAATGCCGCAAATAAACCCGCAGGCCCAGCGCCAACAATGATGATATGCTGTTTATTGTGTTTGTGTTTTAAGCTTTCAGGTTTGGGAACATCCAAAGAATATGATGGCAGAATTTGGGCTTGCGTTGGAAGTGTTGTAGCCTCATCCACTTTACACTCAACACTACAAATCCAATGAATATTATTGCGCCTGCGCGCATCAATAGCGCGCCGCACAATCGTGGCTTGGATGATAGCAGAGGCAGGGATATTGCTCTGCTTGGCAATGGCTGCGATTAAAGTGGTGTGATGGCTATCTAAATCAAGCCTGATATTGTTCAGACGAATCAGCACGATTTTTAATCAATCATCGGCTTTAAAATGGTTTTTAACATGATGGTGAGCATAGCGCCTGTACAGTATAAAAGCGATGATGGTTAGCGCGACAATCGTAATCACCAGACCCCATATGCCAAAGCGTTGTAAAATCTCTAAGCCAGCAAAACCTAAGAAATGACCAGCACTGTAAATCACAATAGCCCAGATGATGCAATTGATGATTTGCAACATAAAGAATCGCCAAAACTCAATGGAGGAGCAGCCAAATAAAATCGCTGCAACCAAACGTGTGCCATATAAATATTGAAAGATAAAAATAGACCAATGGGCATATTTATCTAAAATCAGATTAGCTTTGGGGGCATGGCGGCGAAGGCTAGGGATGCTTTGAATCATGCGTTCACCACGCCAGCGACCCAGTGCAAAAAAGAATAAATGTCCTGCAAATGCACCCAATGCTGCCACAACAATGACTTTCCATGTCTCTAGCATGCCCGCCGCTGCCAATGCTGCTGCCGCGATAAATACGCTTTCACCTTCAATAAAAGTCCAGATAAACACAGCCCAATAGCTATATTGCTCGACAAATTCTTTAGCCCATTCCATGCGGCGACTATAGCGCTGAATATAAAAAATGGTATGGGATTGCTAGGGTGAAAGCGTTAGTCTTGCGCCATGTCTGTTTATACTGAACTTACCCATGCGGATATGGCGCATATTCTTAAAGATTATCATTTGGGCGCGTTGCATGCCTTTGAGGGCATTGCTGCGGGCATTGAAAATAGCAATTTTTTTATTGATACCGAGCAAGGCCGTTTTGTATTGACCATATTTGAGCGTATGGATGCGATGGAGTTGCCTTATTTTATGCGTCTGATGCGGCATTTGGCGAAAGAGGGTTTATCTTGCCCTGATGTGATGCAGCGCTCCGATGGTTCATTGTTGTTTGAAATTCATGCCGGCGATGAAAAAAAATCAGGCTGTATCGTGTCTTGTTTGCATGGTAAAACACTGGATGATTTGAATATGGCACAATTGCATGCATCGGGTAGAGCTTTGGCTCAGCTTCATCTTGCAGGGCAATCTTTTGCTGAGAAACGGGATAATCCAACTGGTATGCATTGGCTGGAAACGCATATTGAAAAAGTGAGTGATGGTGTGCGCCATCAATATGGTGAGGCAGCTTCAGATTTACTCAAAAGCGAGCTTTTATTTCAGCAATCCCAAGCTTTCGATAGACTGCCGCAGGGCGTGATTCATGGTGATTTATTTGTGGATAATATTCTTTTTGATGGTGAAGAAGTCTCGGGTATTATTGATTTTTACTATGCACATACAGCGCCTTGGGCAATGGATATTGCGATTGCATTGAATGCACAAGCTGTAGCACTTGGTGATGAGGATAAGTTGCGTATGCAATCCTTTTTGGAGGGTTATGAATCGCTCAGGGTATTGCGGGCGGATGAAAAAGAGATGTTGCCTGTATTGCTTCGTTTGGCGGCGTTGCGCTTTTGGGTGTCACGATTGTTTGATGCGCTGTTTCCAAGGGGTGGCGCGATGACGCAAACCAAAGACCCAGAAGAGTATCGAAAGAAACTGTTATTTCATCGTATGTAAAATTCCAGATACCTCTGGAAGTATTGGGTACTAATCTTGTTGAAGGCTGCTGATGACACCAGAGCATATTTTAAATGCAGTAGCTATGGCTTGTGCTTTTTTAGGCGCGTGGATTATTCAAGTTCAAATGCGAGCGCATCAATGTACCAAGCATCAAAGAAGTGCTGGTGTGTTGGCTTGGATTATGGCTATGCTTTTGTGGGTTGTAGTTATTGGTTTATTTTTTAAGCCGATTTAATTGCAGAGGAGCGGTGGTGATAGCAAAGCAATAATATCAAAACAAAAAAACAATTGTGTCCGAATTTGCTAAATAATTGCCATAAGCGCAATCCTGAAATAGCGTTTGTCTATGAGGCAACAATGGCTATCCTAAATGAATTTGGCAGCAGTTGGACTGAAACCAAACTATCTATCCTAAAGAAATACATCTCTTTTTACACTACAGCTCTATCCAAACAGCCCTTCACGCTTGTATATATTGATGGTTTTGCAGGCACAGGCGAATGCAGAATCAAATTAAGTGATGGTCGGAAGGTTACAATCCCAGGCTCTGCAAAAATTGCTTTACAGAATGAACCGCCTTTTAAATATTTAATTTTCATCGAAAAAGATGGTAAAAAAGTAGCGGCTTTGAAAGAACTATGTGAAAAAAAGAATGCAAGGTATGATACTTTCATATTCCATGCTGATGCAAATAAAGAGTTAGCTCGGGTTTGTGAATTTCTTGATAAGAAAAGTATGCGTGCTGTAGCTTTTATTGATCCATTTGGTATGGAAATACATTGGAAAACACTTGAGAATTTAGCTGCAACAAAATGTGTTGATATGATTTTTCTTTTTTCCTTAAGTGGACTTTACAGACAAGTCGAAAGAAAAATAAAAGAAGACTTTGATGAGCATAAAGCTACTTCCCTTGACCGTTTTTTAGGCACCCAAAATTGGCGTGATGAGTTCTACGAAGAAGAGAAACAAACGAATCTCTTTGGTGAGCCAGAAGGCTATAGAAGAAAGCTTGATTACATGGGAATGCTAGAATTTTCAAAAAAACGAATGGCTGAAATCTTTCCTTTTATTTCAGATCCTTTACTGCTGCCACAAAAAGGTGCACCACAATTTGCTCTCTTTTTAGCAGTCTCAAATGGGAACCCCAAAGCATTTGCCCTCGCCAAAAGAGTTTATGCAGATATTACGAACAAATACGAATGACTATAAATACATCTCATTTCCTTGAGGGTACTGATTGTATATTCGCCCCTTAAGTGCCCGACCATTTCTATGTTTGTCTCTTTTTATTCCATCAGAGCCCCATGTGCCCCATTGTTTAAAGAAGAATGATACGTTTGATTGCTCGCACTGCTTCTGAATTGACTCAACCCAAGTTTGTTCCATTGGTCTAGCTTTTGATCCTGATTCTCCACCAACAATTACCCAATGAATACCCTTAAGAGAGATGTTTCCAATGTCTTCCAGCAAAGGTTCAACAGAAAGGAACCGTATGCTTGCATTAACCTGTCGAAGATAGTCAATCCGAGGGACTCCATATTCTTTGTCTTCAACAGACACCCCTAGCCAAACGTTTTCAGGTACAGGGTTCTTAGAAAAATACTCAGGCAGACGAGAGGCTCTTTTAGTAAGGATTTGATACGTATGATGAGGTGTTTCTCTAATAATATTAAGCACTTTATCAATATACTTATCAGGGATGTCTTCGTGGAATAGGTCGCTCATGGAGTTAACAAAATAAACTGTAGGTGACTTTCGTCTTAAAGGTTGCTGCAAACGGTGTTCAATTAAACTTAACTCAAAACCATTGTCATAACCAGGTGTTCCCATTGCCTTGAGTCTTTTAGCCATAACTTCGGCATAACAATGCTTGCAGCCAGGTGAAATTTTTGTGCACCCTGTCGTTGGGTTCCAAGTTTGCTCTGTCCATTCAATTTTACTCTGGGTAGCCATAGGTTGGAACTATAGCGATGAACAGCGATTTTCTCTAGCTATTTCAAATTTATTCAACATGCTCTTTTTGTAGAAAAAAGTTGTGTGTTTGTTTTTTGCTGGCAGTGATATGAAGCATGCTATTGATATGCGTTGATTTTGCAGGGCAGTAGCGGCATAGTTCGCGCCGCATTTAAGGTGGTGGCTGTACGCACCGCTGTTTTGCTTTTTGTTCTTTTCTATTTTCTCATGCGAGGGTGGCGGAATTGGTAGACGCGCTGGATTTAGGTTCCAGTATCTTTGATGTGGGGGTTCGACTCCCCCCTCTCGTACCATTTTTAATCACATGATGTGATTTCAACATTGAGATAGACAACTTTCTATGATGGAGATTCATCAATGATTCAAACCAATGTAAAACAATTAAGCGATAATGAGCATCAGGTTCATGTGACGCTACCACAATCAGAATACGATAGAGTTTATGCAGAGCAGGCGCATAAGCTATCCACCCAGGTTAAACTGCCAGGGTTTCGTCCAGGCAAAACACCAGCACATGTGATTCAAAAGCAATTTGGCGCAAAATTACATGAAGATACAGTGTCTGAATTATTACAAGCCCATTATGTGGGGGCGATTGAATCATCGGGTCTCACGCCTGCGGTGCAACCTGAATTGAATATGCCAGAAGTTCAACCCAATGGTGAGTTTACATTTACGCTTAATGTAACCACTTGGCCAAAAGTTAAAGTTGCAAAACTTTCCAAGCTAAAATTTGATGAAGTAAGCGTTAGTGTTGAAAAGTCAGATGTAGATGCTGTAATTGAGCGCTTGCAAAAATCACAAGTCAGTTATGAAATTGAAGATGGTCGCAAAGCTGAGAATGGTGATCAAGTGACCATTGATTTTGTTGGTTTTGTGGATGATGAAGCTTTTGAAGGTGGCGATGGCGAAAACCATGCTCTTGTTTTGGGCTCTGGGCAGTTTATTCCAGGCTTTGAAGAGCAATTGGTGGGTAAAAAAGCAGGTGAGCACGTGACTGTAGAAGTTACTTTTCCTGAACAGTATCAAGCAGCACATTTGGCAGGAAAGGCGGCGCGTTTTGAAACAGATGTGAAGTCAGTAGCTAAAGCTGTGCCAGCTGAAAACGAAGATGATTTGGCAAAATTACTTGGTTTTGATGATGCAAAAGCCTTGCGTGATGATGCAGAGAAACGCTTGCAAGGTGAGGCTGAAGAAGCTTCAAAGCAGGCTACACGTGATGCTGCATTGGATGCGCTATTAGAGGCTAATCCTATTGAAATGCCAGCAAGATTGGTTGAAGAAGAAATGAAAAATACCATGCAGCGTGTTGCGCAGAATATGAGGCAGCAAGGCATGGATGTGAACAATGAAATGTTTGCTGATGAAGCGTTTAAAAAAGAGGTGCGTGAACGCTCTGTACGCAGTTTGAAATTATCTACGTTGATTCAAGCTGTACGAGATATGGCCAAGCTTGAGTTGGATGAAGCAGAAGTTGATGCTGAGTTGGTGCGTATGGCTGAGCAGTATCCTGAAGAGCAACGTGAGCAATTTATAACATGGGTGAAATCTCAGAATGAGCAATTGGCAGGTGTTCGTGATCGTTTATTGGAACAAAAATGCATTGAACATATTGTCAGCGAGGCTAAAACCAAGGTGGTTTCCAAAGCATTATCGGCATGGCAGCAGGAGCAAGATGGTCAGGCGTAATTTTTCTGTTTAGGGTTAGACCCATAACAGCTTGATGTTGTAAGAAAAAGGAGTGGCTATGAATCTGGTTCCAATGGTAGTGGAGCGTACATCACGAGGTGAGCGTTCATACGATATTTTTTCTCGACTTTTAAAAGAACGCATTGTTTTTCTTAGTGGTCAGGTAGATGATCATATGGCAAACCTGATTACAGCACAGTTGTTATTTTTAGAAGCAGAAGGTCCTGATAAAGATGTTTATATGTACATCAATAGTCCTGGCGGCTTGGTGACAGCGGGTATGGCGATTTATGATACGATGCAATATATTCGCTGTGATGTATCCACGTTGTGTGTGGGTCAAGCTGCGAGCATGGGCGCACATTTATTGGCATCGGGCGCCAATGGCAAGCGTTTTGCTTTACCTAACGCACGGATTATGATTCATCAGCCATTGGGTGGCTTTCAAGGGCAGGCAACAGATATTGAAATTCATGCACGTGAGATTTTAAAGCTGAAAGATCATATGAATGCAATGATGGCAGAGCATACAGGCCAGCCATTGGAGAAAGTCGCTGAGGATGTTGAGCGGGATTACTTTTTAAGTGCTCAAGAGGCTTGCGATTATGGCTTGGTGGATAAAGTGTTGGCATCGCGTTCGGAAATGGCGAAAGACTAATCAATCATACTTGGTATGAAATAAAAAAGTCGATGGAGCTTTGGCATGAGTAAACAAAATGATGGTGATGCAACGCTATTTTGTTCCTTTTGTGGCAAAAGTCAGCACGATGTAAAAAAACTTATTGCTGGTCCAACTGTATTTATTTGTGATGAGTGTATTGAACTTTGCAATGAAATTATGGTGGAAGAGTTATCAGGAACAACTGAGAAAACAGCTTCGGATGCTGGATTATCAGGTCTACCCAAGCCTGCTGAAATTAAATCTTTTTTAGATGAATATGTGATTGGGCAAGAATCTGCCAAACGTATGCTTTCAGTTGCTGTTTATAATCATTATAAGCGCATTGACCATAATCAAGAAAGCGATGTTGAAATTGCCAAGAGCAATGTATTACTTTTAGGTCCCACAGGCTGCGGGAAAACGCTTTTAGCGCAAAGCTTAGCACGCATCTTTAATGTTCCCTTTGTGATGGCCGATGCCACCACGCTTACCGAAGCGGGCTATGTTGGTGAAGATGTGGAAAATATTGTATTAAAATTATTGCAAGCTGCTGATCATGATGTGGAGCGGGCACAACGTGGTATTGTCTACATTGATGAAGTGGACAAACTTTCACGCAAGGCAGATTCACCTTCGATTACACGCGATGTTTCAGGTGAAGGTGTACAGCAAGCTTTGCTTAAATTGATTGAAGGAACTGTTGCTAATGTACCGCCACAAGGTGGTCGAAAAAATCCACAACAAGAGTTTATTCAGGTAGATACCACCAATATCCTATTTATTATGGGTGGTGCATTTGCAGGGCTTGAGAAATTGATTGAATCAAGGGGCAAAAGCCGTTCGATTGGTTTTGGTGCAAATGTTGTGGCTGAAGATGAGCAAAAGATTGGTGAGTTGCTTAAACAAGTTGAACCCGAAGATTTGATTCAATATGGACTTATTCCTGAGTTGGTTGGGCGTCTACCTGTTATCGCAACATTGACGGAGTTGGATAAAGCGGCTTTATTGAAAATTTTGGTGGAGCCTAAGAATGCTTTGGTTAAACAATATCAGGCATTATTAGCTTATGATGGTGTGGATGTATCATTCACTGATAATGCGCTCTCTGCCATTGCCGATAAGGCTATTAAGCGCAAAACAGGTGCTCGTGGTCTGCGAGCCATTATGGAAGCTGTCATGCTTGATGTGATGTATGATATTCCAACCATGGGTAATGTGGAAAAATGCGTGATTAATAGTAAAGTTGTTGAAGGCAAAGCTAAGCCTGTGTTGGTTTTTCATGCAGATGATGCAGTAGCATAATTGATGTATAAGCAATAAGGAGATGGATTTTGGCTGAATGGGAAAATAATGAAGAGAGTAAAGATGAAGTAGGTCAAGAAGGGCTTTTGCCTGTATTGCCACTACGCGATATTGTTGTTTTTCCTCATATGATTGTACCTTTGTTTGTAGGGCGTGAGAAAAGTGTCAAAGCTTTGGATGAAGTGATGCAATCGGGCAAGAGAATTATTCTATTGGCACAAAAAGATGCTGATAAAGATGACCCCACGCCAGAAGAGATGTATGAAGTTGGGACATTAGGCAATATTTTACAAATGCTTAAATTGCCAGATGGAACAATCAAGGTGTTGGTAGAAGGTGGCGCAAGGGTTCGTGTTGCACAAGTTCGTGATGAGCAAGGTTTGGTGCGAGCGCAATATCAAATTATGCCTGAAGCAGATGATGATTTAAGAGAGCGTGAGGCTGTTGCCAAAACGGTTGAGCAGCAATTTGAGTCTTACGTAAAATTAAATAAGAAAACACCCCCAGAGGTATTGGTTTCTGTAGCGGCTGTAGAAGAAGTGGATAAATTGGCAGATACCATTGCTTCACACTTAAGTTTGAAGCTTGAAGAGAAGCAAGCTCTGTTGGAAATGTCCAGTGTAATTGAGCGTTTGGAACGTTTGTATGCACATATGGAAGCGGAAATG
Organism: Mariprofundaceae bacterium; assembly: GCA_026994965.1. GTDB lineage: Bacteria > Pseudomonadota > Zetaproteobacteria > Mariprofundales > Mariprofundaceae. Next base: position 29,901 of record JALWPO010000329.1, read on the forward strand.
GAAATCTTGCAAGTGGATAAACGTATTCGCTCACGTGTCAAACGCCAAATGGAAAAATCACAGCGTGAGTATTATTTATCTGAACAAATGAAAGCCATTCAGAAAGAATTGGGTGAAGGTGACGCGCAAGATGATATGGATATTTTGGCAGATAAAATTGCCAATGGCGGGTTAAGTAAAGAGGCAAAGGAAAAGGCAAGTACTGAATTAAAAAGACTTAAAATGATGCCGCCTATGAGCTCTGAAGCCACTGTGGTACGCAATTATCTGGATTGGATTTTAGATTTGCCGTGGAAAAAACGCACACGTGTTCGTCGTGATTTGAGTGTGGCTGAAGCTGTGCTGAATGAAGATCACTTTGGTTTGGAAAAAGTTAAAGAACGTATTTTAGAGCATTTGGCTGTATTGCAGTTGGTGCGCAAAATGAAAGGGCCTATTTTGTGTTTGGTTGGCCCTCCAGGTGTAGGGAAAACTTCATTGGGCCGCTCTATTGCAAGAGCGACAAGTAGAAAGTTTGTACGCATGAGCTTGGGCGGCATGCGCGATGAAGCTGAGATTCGTGGGCATCGCCGTACTTATATTGGCTCTATGCCAGGTAAAGTTGTGCAATCGATGAAGAAAGCAGGTGTAAAAAATCCTTTGATTTTATTGGATGAAATTGACAAGTTGGGTGCTGATTTTAGAGGCGATCCCTCATCGGCACTGCTGGAGGTTTTAGATCCTGAGCAAAACAACACCTTTAATGATCATTACTTGGAAGTAGATTATGATTTATCTGAAGTGATGTTTATTACCACAGCCAACAGCTTGAATATTCCTGGCCCACTTTTGGATCGTATGGAAGTGATACGTTTGGCTGGTTACACCGAAGCTGAAAAGGTGGCGATTGCCAAGCGTTATTTGCTCCCTAAGCAGCTTAAGAATCATGGGTTAAAAGTTGGTGATGGATTTAATATTGATGATTCGGCGATATTGGATGTGATTCGTTACTACACGCGTGAAGCAGGTGTGCGTGGGTTAGACCGTACATTGGCAAAATTATGCCGCAAAATGGCACGCAAATGGGTGCAGGATAAGCCTCAAAAGTCATTGCATGTCAGCTCAGATGATTTGGAAACATATTTGGGCGTTCGGCCATATCGCTTTGGTATTGCGGAAGAAGAAAATCAAGTTGGTGTTGTCACTGGGCTTGCTTGGACAGAGGTAGGTGGCGAGCTGTTACAAATTGAAACAGCTCTGATGCCTGGTAAAGGTAAACTTACAGTGACAGGGCAATTGGGTGATGTGATGCAGGAATCGATTCAAGCTGCATTCACTTATGTGCGCTCACGTGCGGCGAGTTTGGGGTTAAAATCGGATTTTCATAGGAAGGTGGACATCCATGTTCACGTACCAGAAGGTGCTATTCCCAAAGATGGACCATCTGCTGGTTTGGCCATGGCAACCTCCATTACATCTGCATTAACAGGTATTGCTGTGAAAAAAGAAGTATGTATGACTGGCGAAATTACATTGCGTGGTAAGGCACTTCCTATTGGCGGACTTAAAGAAAAGTTATTAGCGGCTCATCGAGGTGGATTGACGGAAGTTATTATTCCAGAAGAGAATTCTAAGGACTTAAAGGACATTCCAGACAATATTTTAGAGGGCTTAAAGGTGCATACTGTTTCATATATGGATGAAGTTTTGAGTCATGCCTTGACGCATGTTCCTGCGGGTATAAGTATGCCTGCTGATTTTGTTCAAGATTCTTTGATTGATATTTATTTGGATAAAACATCCGCACCAACGCATTAATATTGTTTGGTGTAATAAAAACACATTGACAGAGGATAGGGTGTTCGAACTATAGTACGCCTGTTACAATTACCATTGGGAGGAATAAAAATGAATAAAGCAGATTTAATTAACCACGTAGCAGCAAGTGCTGACCTTAGTAAGGCAGCAGCTGGAGCAGCAGTTGAAGCTGTATTGAGTGGTGTTACTGGCGCACTAAAAAGTGGCGACAGTGTAAGTCTAGTAGGTTTTGGTACATTCTCAGTTGCTGAGCGTGCTGCACGTACAGCGCGTAATCCACGCACTGGTGAAGCGATTCAGGTGGGTCCTTCAAAAGCGCCTAAATTCAAAGCAGGTAAAGCTTTAAAAGACGCTGTAAAATAAACTTGCAACCCGGCGAAGAGACGTTAATCTTCGCCGCGCTGAAGAGGGGTTCGCCCCAATTCGGGGGCGCTTAGCTCAGTTGGTAGAGCACCGCCCTTACAAGGCGGTGGCCGCAGGTTCGAGTCCTGCAGCGCCCACCATTCCTTAATTAATAATTAGGAAGTTTTTTTTGAATCAATGCATTCTATTGGTTGAAGGAATGTTTTTTGTTCAAAATGGAGCGGTAGTTCAGTTGGTTAGAATGCCGGCCTGTCACGCCGGAGGTCGCGAGTTCGAGTCTCGTTCGCTCCGCCACATTAAAAGGCTGCATACTCTTTTGGGTATGCAGCCTTTTTTGTACCTGTTTTTTGTATGTATTTTTGCTAGAGTGCGTTTTTTAAAAAAATGTGGAAGGGAGTTTATATGCCACTGACATTAAATAATATTGCGACGCAGGGTAAGCATGGTTCTGCGATGATGCCGATTATTCAAGGTGTTGGTCGTGCAGCGATTGAAATTTCGGCTGTTTTGCGTGGAGCTGTATTTCGTGGTGCATTGGGTCAAGCTGGTGGGGAGAATGTGCAAGGTGAGCAACAACAACTTTTGGATGTGCTTTCCGATGAGATATTCTTGGATGAAATGCGTTCGACAGGTTTTGTTTGTGCTGTAGGCTCAGAAGAGCAGGAAGAATTGCTGGTCATTGATGAGTATAGTCATGCAGATTATTTGGTTTTGGTTGATCCCTTGGATGGTTCTTCAAATTTGGATGTTGATGGTCCAGTAGGTACAATTTTCTCTATTGTGAAACGTAAAACAGCTAATACCGAACGCCCTCATGTATCGGATACTTTGCAATCTGGTCGTGAAGTGATTGCGGCAGGCTACGTTTTGTATGGCCCTTCTACGATGCTAGTGTGTTCTGTTGGTGAAGGTGTGGATGGATATACCTTTAATCCTGCAACAGCACGTTTTGAATTAAGCCATGGAGATATGCGTATTCCTGCATCGGGTGGCTATTATTCAGTGAATGAATCCAATGCTGATCAATGGTTGGATGGTATGGGCGCCAAACTTGAACATCTAAAATCTGAGACAGGTTTGGGTATGCGCTATGTGGGGGCAATGGTTGCTGATATGCACAGAACGATTTTGAAAGGTGGTGTATTCTTATATCCTGCAGATAGCAAAAACAAAACAGGTAAATTGCGTTTATTGTACGAAGCTATTCCTATGGGTTTTATTATGGAACAGGCTGGTGGGAAGGCTATGAGTTCAGGTATTGAAGTTTTGGATATTCAGCCAGAAGCCCTGCATCAACGTGTACCTGTATATTTGGGAGCAGGTAAGATTGTAGATACTTTATTAGGCTAAGTGTTTTAGCATTGTTGGATAAGGTTTTTTATTTAAGGGAAATTGGTGTAGTTACACCAGTTTCCCTTGTCCGTTCTAGGGCAGAGCACATATCAGAAGCTCAGGCGTCTGCTTCACAAATAAATAATTTAAATGAAATGGCTGAGCAGGTGATGCAATGTCAGCAGTGTAACTTAGCATCTACGCGCCAACACGTGCGATTCGGGTATGGCAATGAGCATGCTGAGTTGCTATTGGTCAGTAGTCCACCCAATGCGGAAGAAGATAAGCAAGATGAGTCTTATGTTGGGGAAACAGGGCAATTGTTTGATGCTATGTTGATGAGTATAGGGATGAATCGAGAATTGATTTACAATCTTCATATTGTGCAGTGCGCACCACCGCATCATAGAGACCCTAAGCCTGAGGAATTGCATGCTTGCCGTATATGGTTGGATAAACAAATTGATTGTGTAAAGCCAAAGGTGATGGTTGTGGTTGGTCGAATTGCAGCGCAAGCATTGTTAGAAAGTGATGATGGCTTGGATGCGCTTCGTCAGAAATGGCATCATTATCGTAGTATGCCCGTGCTTGTTTTACTGCACCCTGCCTATTTACTACGTTCACCCAAGCAAAAACAAAAAGCTTGGGATGATTTACTTTTATTGCAACAAAAACTGCATTAGTATCCGTTACTCATGTGTTTCTAATAATGCGAACGCGTTCAATGCGGTTTTTCTCAAGGCTTAATATTTCCAGTTGAAGATTACTTATGGGTAGACATAGCGTGCTTTCAGGCTGATCACCGAGTGTTTCGACAATAAGTCCACCGACTGTGGTTGCGCCATCTTCTGGTAATTCCGCGTCCAATAACTGATTGATATCATGGATATTAGCTGTAGCTGTGACCACCCATGAACCATCGGGTTGTTCCCAAACTTCAGATGAAGATGGAATATCGGATTCATCTGTGATATCGCCAACGATTTCTTCAATAATATCTTCCAACGTAATTAAACCTTCAATATCACCAAATTCATCCACAACAACAGCCATGTGTTGATGTTTGCTTTGAAAGTCAAAGAGTTGATTCAATGCGTTTCGGTTATTGGGTACATAAAGGGGGTTTTGCCAAATCAGAGCATGTGCCAAAGGGAGATTAGAGTCGCTAAGCTTGATGAGTTCGCGCAGATGAATAATGCCAAGAAGGTTATCGCTATGAGATAAAAATACAGGGTAGCGAGAATGAGGCTGTTCCAAGGCAATTTTTTTACAATCACTCACGCTGTGGCTGGCGTCTAACATAACCATATCTTTTCGTGGAATCATCAGTTGTTTTACAGGAATTTCATGTAAACTCAAGCTGCTGGCGAGCATTTGTTCCCGCGCATGATCCAACATCCCAGACTCAGCGCTGATATCAACCATGGCGGCTAACTCTTGATGATTAAAGCCAACCTCTTGCTTTTGGGGAACGCGTAGTAACCGTTTGAGCACATTAACAATACCCATAAGCGCTGATATGATGGGGCTAAATACACGAAGAATGAGATGTAAGGGTTTGGATACCTTGCATGCAATTGGCTCGGCATAAGCAACGGCAATAGTCTTGGGCAGTACTTCGGCAAAAATAACGACGATAATTGTCATGGCAATAGTGGCATAAACAATGCCCGCATCACCAAAAAGCATAATACATATAGCCGCTGTCAAACTGGATGCAGCAAAATTCACAAAGTTATTGCCCAGTAAGATAGCAGATAAAATACGTTCAGGTGTTTGAAGTAATGATTCTGCACATTGTGCACCACGATTGCCTTTTTGACTTAGAATACGAAGGCGTACGCGGCGTGCTCGTGTAAGTGCTGTCTCAGAGCTGGAGAAAAAGGCCGAGAGTAGCAATAGAAGAAGCAAAATAATACTGGCTATAGGAAGCGATATGCCCAACTCAATCATGTTGGTTGTATTTTAGTTTAGCCAAGAATGAATCAGTCGAACACCAAAATAAGCCAACAGCATCAAGCTGTATGCCGTTAAAATTAGTTGGCTGGTGCGTCTACCATGCCAAGTTGCCTTTTTTTGCTGAATAAGCAGCCAAAAAAGCATGGCAAAGGAAAAAAGGGCCAAAAGAACTTTATGATTGAATAGTGCAAAGTGTGAAAAATCAATCCATTGCCATGTTAACCCAGTAAGAATACTAAAAGCAAGCAACCATACAGACCAGTTTAACAATGACACAATCAATCCTTCCAACTTTACCAGTGGTGGCATGGCATTGATCACAGGATGTGTTTGTTTGCGTTTAAGGGCTTGATCAAGCAACAGGTGCATCACAGCATGAAAAGCTGTCATGGTGAGTACTGCATATGCAATCATAGAAAGCAATAGGTGCCCACTTTGGAGAAATGAAGATGTATGAACAAGCCCAGTTGTACTATCCTCAGGTAGTATAGGGATAAGAAATAATAAAACGGTAATCACAGGCAATAAGAATAAACCCAAGCCTTGAATACCATATTTAACCAAGCCAAATAAATACATAGCTTGTACAAAAAAGACTGCGGTCGCAGCAGCAGCTTCGAGTGTAAAGTATAATGTGTGACTGGAAACAGGATCTAGAAGAACAATGCCGATTAAAGTGCATAATGTTGCCAGACTTTGCAGTGTCATGAGCAAAGATTCATGGCGTGAGTGTTGTTCATGTTTTAATATCTGACTCCACACCAAATAGGTACAGATAAGTGTAAATAGACCTGATACAGGGAATAGCAATGATATGTTCATGGACGGTGTTCTATCTAAAATTGCAGTGATAATCAATGGATGCGTCAAGCCAGTGGTGGTTTAAGTATATCTGCTATAGCTATATGTAATGATTTTTTGCAGGAAACAAGCGATGAAGGTATGCTGCGCAGCCTTTTAAGAGAAGAAGTTTGAAGTCAAAATGTAAGAAGTAATCATCTTGGAGGCTTTCGTAATGATAGCACGCACATACTGTGGCGATTTCCGCAGCACTCACCTTAGGCAAGAAGTTCGATTAAATGGTTGGGTTGAAACCAATCGTGATCATGGTGGTGTGATTTTTTTAGATGTTCGAGATCGGACAGGTGTGGTACAGGTGGTTGCACATCCTGATACACCAGAAATGCATGCTTTAGCACATTCTATGCGTCAACAAAATGTGATTGAAGTGATTGGTGAAGTGATTCCTCGTGATGTTGATGCGGTGAATCCCAAGCTGCCAACAGGTGAAATTGAAGTGAAGATTTCGAAGTTGACCTTACTGAATCGAGCAAAAACACCTCCATTTGCGATTGAAGATGACTGCAATACTGGTGAACAACATAGACTTGAATATCGCTATTTGGATTTGCGTCGCCCTATGATGCAGCGTAATTTGGAACTTAGACATAAAGTGACACATGCAGCAAGAAATTATCTTGATTCGCAGCGTTTCCTTGACGTTGAAACACCCATTCTAAACAAATCTACTCCAGAAGGTGCGCGTGATTATTTGGTGCCATCGCGCATTTATCCTGGTTCGTTTTATGCTTTGCCGCAAAGCCCGCAATTGTTTAAGCAGTTGTTGATGGTGGCGGGTATGGATAGGTATTATCAAATTGCACGCTGTTTCCGTGATGAAGATTTAAGGGCGGATAGGCAGCCTGAGTTTACGCAAGTAGATTTGGAAATGTCATTTGTTACGCAGGATGATGTAATGGCTGTGGCAGAAGGCTTGATTTCATCCATGTTTGAAGCGGGTATGCATGAATCTTTAAATGTTCCTTTCCCTAGAATCACTTATGCAGAGGCAATGGATAAGTATGGTTTGGATAGACCTGATGTGCGTTTTGACTTGGAGCATATTGACGTGACTGATTTGATGAAAACTGTTGATTTCAAAGTGTTCAGTGGTCCAGCCAATAACGGTGGTTTGGTGAAAGTGATTCGTGTGCCGGGTGGCAATGCTTTGTTGAGTCGCAAACAGATTGATAACTATACCAAGTTTGTATCTATCTATGGTGCTAAAGGGTTGGCATATATTAAGGTTAACGATAGAGATGATATTCCAGATGGCTTGCAATCACCCATTGTGAAGAATCTATCGGAAGAAGCACTTAAAGCCTTGTTGGAACGCACGGGTGCTGAAAATGGCGATTTATTGTTCTTTGGTGCAGATAACAAAGATATTGTGAATAATGCACTGGGTTATTTGCGTGTGGAGCTGGGTAAAGATTTGGCATTGTATGATGAAAAAGAGAATAGTTTTGTCTGGGTGGTTGATTTCCCTATGTTTGAATGGGATGCAGAAAACAAACGTCCACAAGCCTTGCACCATCCCTTTACTGCACCCTATCCAGAAGATTTGGAGAAATTAGAAACCGCACCACTTGAGATGCGTTCGCAGGCCTATGATTTGGTTTGGAATGGCACAGAGATTGGTGGTGGCTCGATTCGTATTCATGATACAGATGTGCAATCGCGGGTGTTAAAAGCATTGAATATTTCTGATGAAGAAGCGCAAGATAAGTTTGGTTTCTTGCTCAATGCGTTGGAATATGGCGCACCACCACATGGTGGTTTGGCATTTGGTTTGGATAGGGTGGTCGGTTTAATGGTGGGTGCTGAATCCATTCGTGATGTGATTGCTTTTCCAAAAACGCAACGTGCAGCAGATCCCATGGCTGATTCACCTTCTGAAGTGGATGATATGCAGTGGAAAGAGCTTGGTTTGCGTAAGCGCAAGTTATTGAGTGAAGTAACATCTGATTGACAGAAATCGTGATGAGGATAATGCTTAAGGCATGGTGACTCGTATGAAAATCATGATAAGTATGCTCATGCTTTTGTTGTTGGTTGCATGCGTGGTAAAGCCACCTGTGCAAGAGATGGCAGAAGCTCGTTCAGCAGTAAAAATGGCACAGGTGTTGGGCGGAAATAGTCCTGCCTCCAAACACTATTTGCAAAATGCTGAAAAGGCATTGAGGCGCGCCTCTAAAGCTATTGAAGAGAAAAAGTATGAACGCGCACGAAGTAAAGCATTAGAAGCAAAAAGACAGGCTCAACAAGCAGTTCACGTGACACAAAAAGAACAGTAAGGGGTATTAAGATGGCATTTGATAAAATCAAAGTTCCTAGCACAGGCGAGAAAATCACCATGGGTAAGGATGGAAAGCTGAATATTCCTAATCATCCTATTGTCACTTTTATTGAAGGTGATGGTATTGGTCCTGATATTTGGGCTGCTGCGCAAAAGGTTTTGGATGCGGCTGTTGAAAAAGCTTATGCCGGTGAGCGAAAAATCGAGTGGATGGAAGTTTTTGCTGGTGAAAAAGCATGGAATATGTATGGTAAAACGGATGATGCATGGTTGCCAAAAGAAACCTTGCATGCATTTCGAGAATATTTATTTGGTATTAAAGGGCCGTTAACAACACCCATTGGTGGTGGTATCACATCGTTAAATGTGGCTTTGCGTCAGCAGTTGGATTTGTATACATGTTTGCGCCCTGTAAAATATTTTAAGGGTGTACCTTCACCCGTGAAAAAACCTGAAGATGTGGATATGGTAATTTTTCGTGAAAATTCCGAAGATATTTACGCAGGTATTGAGTGGGAAGCTGGCTCTAAAGAAGCGAAAAAGGTCATTAAATTTTTAGAAAAAGAAATGGGTGTGACCAAAATTCGTTTTCCAGCATCTTCAGGTATTGGGATCAAACCTGTCTCACGTGAGGGTACAGAGCGTTTGGTACGTGCTGCGATTCAATATGCAATTGATAATGAACAAAAATCGGTGACCCTAGTTCATAAGGGTAACATCATGAAGTATACGGAAGGCGGCTTCCGCAATTGGGGTTATGCGTTAGCAAAAGAAGAGTTTGGTGCGGTCGAAATCGATGGTGGTCCTTGGTGTAAACTTCCTAATGGTATTATCATTAAAGATTGTATTGCTGATATTGCCTTGCAACAAGTGCTTACGCGCGCCACTGATTTTGATGTGATTGCGACTTTGAATTTGAACGGTGACTATTTATCAGATGCTTTGGCAGCTCAGGTGGGTGGCATTGGTATCGCACCAGGTGCGAATATCAATTATACGACAGGTCACGCAATTTTTGAAGCCA
>JALWPO010000330.1 GCA_026994965.1 Mariprofundaceae bacterium
AACAGATAAAAATGAGCCAAGAATCAATATCTTGGCTTGGGGCTGTATTTTCAGCACATATTGCAATGCTTGCGCTATATCTGGGATACAAACATCAATCTCATCATGTTGTATATTAGAAACCATGTGCTTCGTCAAAGAAGATAGCATATGCAAACTATCCTCCAAATTCCTATCTTCACGCGTATAAATCAAAATAGCATCAAAAGGCTGCGCAAGACTTGGCAACACAGGTAATAAGGCTTGTACAGCATGCTGATTATGTGCCGCATCCAACCAAATATCCGCCTCTTGATACGATACATGCTGCAAACGCCCTGGTATCACTGCCTGCACGGCTTTGCCGTGAATTGTGGCTTTATCCGCTACAACCACACCTTCATCCACCAATACATCCAATGCCGCACATGCCAATCCCGCATTTATGTTTTGATGATACCCAAGCATACTACAATCTTGCTTCCATACTTTTGCCTCCCGCAAGTCACCCATATGTTGTTTTAATATCTGCAATACACTTGCATCTTGTGCAGCAGATATACCCCACTTGCAACCATCCAATACATAGGCTTTTTCCTCTGCAACTTCCGCCAAACTCTCACCCAGCCAAGCCTGATGATCCAAGCCAATCGGTGTGATTAATGCCATATCTGCGGGTACTGCTGTGGTGGCATCCAAACGTGCCCCAACACCTGCTTCCAATATTTCTACATCCACATGATTTTGGCTAAAATGATAAAGCGCTAATGCTGTAGCTACTTCAAAATAAGATGCTTGTGCTTGCAAAGCCATAGGCATAATCCGCTCTAAATATGCCAGCAAATCATCATCTGAAATACATTGTTGATGAATAGAAATTCGCTCATTAAATCGCAATATATGCGGCGAGACATACAAGCCAACACTTAATCCCGTAGCTTGCAGACCCGCTGCCAACATGCTGGCAGTTGAGCCTTTGCCATTGGTTCCTGCAATACGAATGCGTAGCTTGGGTTTTCGGCATGCAAGAGGTTCTAATAGTGCCTGCATACGCTCATGACCAGGCTTGTAATCGCGATCAGCAGAGGGTTGCCCCAATTGCTCCAACCACGCCTCAATCTGTTGGGGTTTCATAGCAAGCGTCTTACTGCGCTTGGCGATAAGCTCTATGCATCAAATGATCAAATAATACTTTTAAATAATCTCGCAACTCACGGCGATCAACCACATCATCAATCAAACCATGCTCCAATAGAAATTCGGAGCGCTGAAAGCCTTCTGGTAATTTTTCACCTACTGTTTCTTGAATCACACGAGGCCCTGCAAAGCCAACCAGCGCATCAGGTTCTGCAATAATAACATCGCCCAACCACGCCACTGATGCAGATACCCCACCCATCGTAGGATCAGTTAACAAACATACAAAGGGCAGTTTTGCTTCATTTAATCGATTGGCAACAGAAGATGTTTTCGCCATTTGCATCAAAGATAGCAGGCTTTCTTGCATGCGCGCTCCACCTGAAGCGGTCACCAATAAATATGGGCATTTGCGCTCCACTGCACGTTCCATACCACGCACAATTTTCTCACCCACAACCGAGCCCATGCTGCCGCCCATATACTTAAATTCAAAAATAGAAACCGATGCTGTTTGCCCACAAATATCACCCAAATAATTGCGCATCGCATCATGATTGCCCGCTTTTTTATTCGCATCTTTTAAGCGATCTTTGTATCGTTTAAGATCTTTAAAGTCGAGTGGGTCTGTTGATTTAAGCGATGTGTCGTATTCTTCAAAGGTATCTTCATCAAACAACATCGAAGCACGCTCTGCAGCACTGATTCGCAAATGCTGATTACAACGTGGACACACCATTTGCGAGCGCAAAAGCTCTTTATTGTACAATGTTTCTGAACATCCAGGGCATTTTATCCACATTCCCTCTGGTGCACTTTTATCAGATTTTGAAGATAGAATGCTTTTGGGGCTTTCGATTAAACGCGTAATCCAATTCATGATTTATCCTTACAACAAAAGTTCATCCACTTGCGTGAGCATACGCAAATGAGGAATATCCTCGGCTTCAACTTCCGCCGTCATCACATTCAAAGTTTCTGGTTTCATATGAAATAAATAAATGGGCGTTGTTCCCAAACTATCCAATTTTTCCAACTCTTTGGCCATGCTATGTGGCGTTAAATGCCCACTAATTTCCGCTAAATGTGCATATGCATTGGGAAAAGAACAGTCCATAATAATGCCACGAAGGTTAGGCTGTGCATTGGCAACGCGCCAAAATTCATCGGTAATCCCTGTATCTGCACTGTACATAAATTGCTTGTCATCTTGCTCCAACAAAAAACCAGTACATGGCACAGGATGTTCCATTAATATCGGTGTGATACGCACACCATCCACTTCAATAGATTTGAGCGGTTCAATGGCATTCATTTTCAAAATCGGATCACTTGCCGTAGGTATTTTAGTGAAATCAGGCCAAACTTTATTATTTAAAAAGTGTTCTTGAAGTGTCTCCAGATTATCTTGAAGACTATGTATCGTAATACTTTGTGATACCGCTTCATCACCCATACGTTTTAAGGCTCGATTATCTGCAAGAAACGCAATATCTTGAATGTGATCCAAATGTGTATGTGAAACAAACACATGCTTAATATAGCGCTGCTCTTCTAATGTGAGCGAAATCGTGGGTGAACCAGCATCCAGTAAAATGCTACCATTTACCAAAAAAGAACTAAGGTGAAACCCCAGCAATTGACCACCATAACAACCTAATACTTGTATTTTCATGCGATAACAGCCGCTTTCATCGCTTGAGCAGCCTGCCCCATGGATGATTTCATCACCTTATCTTGTGATAGGTATTGTGGGATTTGACCTACAAAGTGACTACCAACAACCACACCATCTGCAAAATGCGCAACACTAGCTGCTTGCTCTGGCGTTTTCACACCAAAGCCCACACATACTGGTAAATCAGTATGTTCTCGGATACATGCCACTTGCTCTTGAATGGCTTTCATATCGCCCATATCTGCGCCCGTAATACCATTTAATGACACATAATAAATAAATCCGCTGGCATGTCGACTAACAAGCTTGATTCTCTCTTGTGTCGAAGTTGGTGACAACAGCAATATGCGGTCAAGTCCATAGGCTTGAAACACCGCATCACAAAGCCCGCCTTCTTCTGGAGGAATATCCACCAATAACACAGCATCAACACCAGCATCTACCGCATTTTGAGCAAAAGTATCAAAGCCCATAGTGTAAGGTATGTTGGCATAACCCATCAATACAATACCAATATCAGGGTGCGTTTGACGCACCTCTTTTGCAATAGCAAACACATCTGAAATATGTGTTCCCGCTGCTAAAGCACGTTCACTGGCAGCCTGAATCACAGGACCATCGGCTGCGGGATCGGAAAATGGCATACCAATTTCAATAATATCCACCTGCTCCGCCAGCGTTAACATCAATGCTTTGGATATGGAAACATTAGGATCACCTGCCGTTAAATAACCCACCAAAGCAGCTCTATTTTCATCAGCACAGCGCTTGAACACATGGCTAAGTTGGCTACTCATACATCTGCTTCCATATCAAAACCAAATTTATTCATCACTGTATTCAAATCTTTATCGCCGCGCCCAGATAGATTGATGAGCACTATTTGATTAGGCGTCATATCAGAGGCTATGCGCATGCCTGCTGCCAGTGCATGGCTAGATTCCAAAGCAGGAATAATGCCCTCAGCTTTGGTCAATGCTTTAAATGCTTGCAACGCATCATCATCAGTTGCGCTATCGATGTCCAAACGCCCTATATCCATCATATGTGCAAGTTCAGGTCCTACACCTGGATAGTCCAAACCGGCCGAAATACTGTGTGCTTCGGAGATTTGACCTTCATCATCATCCAACACATAACTTAAACTACCATGAATAATACCTGGTTTTCCTTTGGCAAGTGATGCCGCATGTTCATCTGTATTTAAGCCATAACCGCCTGCTTCCACAGCCACCAAACGAATATTTTCATCATCCCAAAAAGGATGTAATAAGCCCACAGCATTGGAGCCGCCACCCACACATGCCACTGCCACATTAGGCAGTTTGCCTGCTTGCGCCAAACACTGCGCTCGTGCTTCTTGCCCAATCACCGTATGAAATTGACGAACCATCAATGGAAATGGATGCGGTCCTGCGGCTGTACCGAAGATATAATAAGTATCTTCACAAGATGCTACCCATACGCGCAATGCCTCATTCACCGCATCTTTCAATGTTGCGCTGCCTGAATCCACAGGAATAACATTCGCGCCTAACAATTTCATCCGGAATACATTGGGCGCTTGCCTGCGAATATCTTCTCTGCCCATATAAATATCGCACTGCATATTGAACATGGCTGCCACAGTGGCTGTCGCTACGCCATGTTGCCCTGCACCTGTTTCTGCAATCACCTTCTTTTTACCCATGCGCCGCGCCAATAATGCTTGGCCAATGGTGTTGTTCACTTTATGCGCACCTGTATGATTTAAATCTTCACGTTTTAAATAAATTTGTGCGCCACCAACTTCTTTGGTGAGTTGCTTTGCATGATAAAGTGGTGTTTGCCGACCCACATAATTTTTTAATAAATCCAAACGTTCTTGATGAAATTCAGGGTCTGCCCAAGCTTCAAAAAATGCATCTTCAATTTCTTTTAAGGGTTGCATCAATGTTTCCGCCGCAAAACGACCACCATACTGACCAAAATGCCCGCCATCATCAGGTGCATGTTTGATGCTTAAATCATATTCAAAATGCTCTCTCATACTTATCTAAACATTCCTTTCTTCATCCTGAACTGCTGCCACAAATGCATGCATTTTTGCTGCATCTTTTACACCCGGCGATGTTTCAACTCCCGAAGATACATCCACGGCAAACCATTGGCGATGGGAAAGTGCGGCTTGAATATTCGATGTATCCAGACCACCTGCCAAACTCAATGGATAGGCATGCTCGAAACCATCCAGAAGCGACCAATCAAAGCTTTTCCCTGTACCACCATAAATGCCATGCGGTGCTTTCGCATCCAAAAGAATAGGGCAAGCATACTGCCTCGCTTTATCCAAATCAGATGCGGTATGCACTGCAATAGCTTTCAATACACGCCTAGATTGTGCCTGACAAAAATCAGGGCTTTCATCACCATGCAATTGAATCACACCCAATGGGCAAAGACTTAATACTTCATCAATCAAGCTTTGTTCAGGATTTACAAACAGACCAACTGCAGATACAAAAGGGGGCAATTGACGAATAATAGCAGCAGCTTTCATCGGCTCAATATAGCGGGGTGATTTATCATAAAACACAAACCCCACAGCATCCACGCCTAGAGTTGATGCAGCCAATGCATCTTCTAAGCGGGTAATACCGCATATTTTGATACGTGTACGAATAGCGCTCATCTACGAATATCAGCATAAATAGCCCCGTTTGGCTACTTATTCAACCCCTTCCTCTGCCAAATTTCAAAGCGATAATCATATTTATTTTTTTCATCAGCATGATGATGTTCAGCGTGTGATAATATCCATGCTTGAAAATCTACCTCTGGAAACCAAGCATCCCCTTCAAAGCTTTCATCAATATGCGTGATATAGAGCTTATCTGCTTCTGGTAAAAGCAATGCATAAACCTCTGCACCACCAATCACCATGATTTCATCAGCCTGTGGCACTGCTGCCTTCGCCGCAGCCAATGATGGTACCACCACACACCCTTCAATACGCAAGCCTTGTTGACGTGTTAAAATCATATTGGTGCGACCAGGTAAAGGTTTGCCAATGGATTCAAATGTTTTTCTACCCATCAAAATGGGTTTATCCATGGTTTGTTTGCGAAACCATTGCATATCGGCAGGTAAATGCCATGGCAATGCATTATCTTTACCAATCAAACGATTTTTATCCATAGCCCAAATCAAAGATAACTTCATATTAGACTGCAATAGGCGCGCGAATGCCCGGATGGCATTGGTAATGCTCCAATGTGAAATCATCATACGTGAAATCAAAAATATTTTTAATTGCTGGGTTAAGTGTCATCACGGGTAAGGGATAAGGCTCGCGTGAAAGCTGGGTTTGCACCTGTTCATGATGATTATTATATAAATGCGCATCACCCAAAGTATGAATAAACTCACCCACCTCTAAATCACAAACCTGTGCAATCATCATAGTAAGTAAGGCATAAGAAGCAATATTAAACGGTACACCTAAAAATATATCCGCTGAACGCTGATAAAGCTGACAAGATAACTTGCCATCTGCGACATAAAACTGAAAAAAAGCATGGCAGGGCGGCAATGCCATTTTGTTATGTTTGACATTGTCTTGCGGCGCGATGGATTCATCAGGTAAATCTGCCACATTCCATGCCGATACAATCAATCTTCGCGAATTGGGTTTGGATTGAATCTGTTTCACCAATTCGGATATTTGATCTACAGATTGCCCATTAGGGGTTGGCCAGTTGCGCCATTGATAGCCATAGACAGGGCCTAAATTACCCTGCTCATCTGCCCATTCATCCCAAATACTTACGCCATGCTCTCGTAAATATGTAGTATTGGTATCACCTTTTAAAAACCAAAGCAGTTCATGAATAATGGATTTTAAGTGTGTCTTTTTCGTCGTGACCAAAGGAAACCCCTGTTGCAAATCAAATCGCATTTGATATCCAAATACGGATTTGGTTCCTGTTCCTGTTCTATCGCCTTTATTAACACCATTTTTTAACACATGCTGCATCAAATCGAGATATGCTTTCACTTTGCCCCTCGCCTGCCTGTATAAATTTGGATATGCTACCCCTGAATTATGCCACAGGAGTTACTATGCGCACACCCACGATATCATTGATCTTTCTTTCTTTGTTATGTTGCAATATTGCATGGGCAGATGATGAGGCAAGTAATGGCCCGCGTACAGCGACTGATAAAATCGTTGCTCGCTTTATGGAGCTGGATAGCGATACAACACAAAGCGTATCTTTTGCGGAATATATGGCCATGGTCAGGCAGCGTGCAAAAGCCCGATTTGCTTCTATGGATAGAAATCATGATGGAGAAGTCACTGCTGAAGAATACCGAGCTTTTTGGAAGGCTCAAAAATCGCAATATTACCGCTTAAAACGTTAATCTTTTTATATACTTTGATTCCAAATCACACGGCGACCATCCAAGCTAAAGCCTTGCTCAACCATACGTCGCAATGTTTCTGGATATAACTTATATTCTTCTTTTTGAATGCGTGCATGCAGGCTTTCGCGTGTATCTGAATCCAATACAGGCACAGAAACTTGTGCAAGAATAGGTCCACTATCCACTTCTTCATCAACCAAGTGCACCGTACAACCAGCCACTTTAGCACCATAGCGTAACGCATCACCCACACCATCTGCACCAATAAATGCAGGCAACAAGGCAGGATGAATATTAATCAATCGATGTTTAAAGCGCTGCACAAATGCAGAAGATAATATCCGCATATAACCAGCCAGTACCACCCATTGGCAGCCAGCTTTTTCAATCACATCCGCACAAGCTAAATCATAATCTGTGCGGTTTTGATAATCTTTGGGGTTTAAAAAAAGAATGGTTTCGACACCTGCATCACGTGCAATACGTAATGCAGGTGCGTCCGCCTTATTGGAGATGACGACGCGAACATCAACGGGGCATTTGCCCTGAGTAGCAGCCTCCAAAATTGCTGCTAAATTCGTACCGCGCCCTGAGGCCATGACTGCAATCGCTTGACGCGCCATGTGCGACCTCTTGTGTTAGAACTGTTATTCTGGAATAACGTTTTCGGCTTGTGGGCCTTTAGCGCCTTGGGTAACATCCATAGTTACACGTTGACCTTCTGCTAAAGATTTGAAACCATCCATTTGGATAACACTATGGTGAACAAAAACATCATCACCACCTTCTTGTTCAATGAAACCAAAACCTTTTGTATCGTTGAACCATTTTACAGTACCTGAAACTGACATAAAAAAACCTCTATTACTTATATATAAAACTGTTTGCCAGCCGTAGCCGACAGTTCAGTCGAGCGAGAGCATAGCGCCAAAAATAAAAAACAAAAGGTTTTCCATCAATAATGAATTTGTATGGCTTGCTTCTCGGCTTCTTTGAGTGTGAAACTCGCATCTTGAAAAGAGGGTGGTCCCATATGTCCACGCGCATGATTGGAGACACCCACACCTTCTTTGGGTATACCAAAAAAATTGGTGTCTAGCTTGCCGTTACCATTTTCATCATGCACCACAGCAATAGCATATATTCCCTTGGGAATAGCCTTAAACTTGGCTTGTGCAGCTTGTTTCTTAATCGGTACAATGATGGTGTTGAATGCTTTTGTTGTATCTGCGGGAAAAGCCTTTGCATGGTCATATAAAGATACAAGCACTTGCCCATGGTTGTTTTTAAGCCCTGTAATCACCACATCAATATCAGCAGCATACACTGGGCTTGCAAACATCAATAAACCTATAAAAAGAAATTTACCCATCATGATGTTAACAGCCTAGCAATCGCCCCCATAGGCTTCATCAACCAACCAGCGTAACGGCTTCACCATCGCGTTGATGAATATGTCCAATCTCATACACTGTTTCCCCAGCATCGCTTAACAATACAGCCACTTGTTCTGCATTTTCTTTGGGCAGAATCACCACAAAACCGATGCCCATATTAAAGGTGCGATAGGCTTCATTTTTTTCTACATCTGCAAAGCCCAATAGATATTCAAATACAGGCGGTACGCCCCATGAGCTTACATCCACAGTCACTGCCAAATCATCACTTAAAATACGCTCAAGATTATCAAACATACCGCCGCCAGTGATATGCGAGAAGCCGTGAACCTCAATGCCACTTTTCATCAGTGCATTCATCGCAGGCACATACAAACGGGTAGGGGACAACACTTTATCAATCGCCTTGCTGCCATCGGATAATGTATCATGGATTAAATCTGCTTCACCCAATTCCAAAAGTTTACGAACCATAGAAAAGCCATTGGAGTGTGGTCCATTGGATGCAAGACCAAGCACCACATCACCATCTGCAATGGTAGAGCCATCCACCATTTTAGGCTTATCCACCACACCTACACAGAACCCACCAATATCATAATGACCCGGTGCATACATGCCTGGCATTTCTGCGGTTTCACCGCCAATAAGCGCGCATTCACAAGTTTTGCAGGCATCGGCAATGCCTTCCACCACGCCCGCAAGCGTTTCGCCTTTGAGTGCGCCTGTAGCTAAATAATCCAAGAAAAACAATGGTGCAGCGCCAAGCGCTGCCAAATCATTCACACACATGGCAACCGCATCAATACCTGCTACATGTGGTTTATCATATTCCTGCATCAACAATAATTTTGTGCCCACACCATCTGTGCCTGATACAAGCACTGGCTCCTGCATATCAGAAAAATCAGGTTTGAATAAACCGCCAAATCCACCCAAGCCAGCCAAGACCTCTGGGCGCATGGTGCTGTTCACAGCATGTTTAATCCGACCAACAAAAGCATTGCCCGCATCAATATCTACGCCACAATCAGCATAGCTTAGTTCTTGTTTCTTATCAGACATCAAGGTTTCTCACTTTTAATGCATTTTCTTGAATGAAATTACGACGTGGTTCCACAGCATCACCCATCAACATGGAAAAGGTTTCATCTGCATTAACCACATCTTCCAACGTCACTTGCAACATGCTGCGATTCGCCGAATCCATCGTAGTTTCCCACAATTGCTCAGGATTCATTTCACCCAAACCTTTGTAGCGCTGGATATTCATGCCTTTGCGCCCTTCTTTGACCACAATAGACGCGATATCAGCATAATGCTCAACATCCCAACGTTTACCCTCTTGCTCCAAATATGCGCCATCTTTAACTTGCTCTTGAATGGATTTACATAATTTTTGTGATTCTGCAAATTCTGCTGTCATCACCAAATCACGCTCCAAACGAGACATCATCATACGACCATGGTCTCGGCGCTCAAATTGAACCCAAAAGCCACCTTGCTCACTATCTTCATGGATATTCCATTTCAGAGTTTCATCCACGCGTGTATTGTTGCTAAAATGCTCACCAAGTGCATTTAAGCGCTCAGTCAACATATCTTTATCACGCATGGTTGCAGCTTTAATACCACCAATTTCAACCAACATTTTTAAAACTTTTAAATCCAAACGCTGGGATAGGCGTTGCTGCAAATGCTGCAACCTATGAATACTACGAATCAAGCTGGTTAACCGCTCACCTGTAATCGGTTTGGATGTTGCAGAGCTATAAAAATTCTTGTTGGCTGTGCCCAACTCCACCAAATAATCAAACAGCTCATCATCGGATGCCACATAACGCGCCTGCTTGCCTTTCGCCACTCTATACAATGGCGGTTGCGCAATATACAAATAGCCACGTTCAATCAATTCAGGCATTTGACGGTAAAAGAAGGTCAACAATAAAGTTAAAATATGTGAGCCATCCACATCCGCATCGGTCATGATAATCACTTTATGATAACGTAATTTGGCAATATCAAAATCTTCTTTACCAATGCCTGTACCCAAGGCTGTAATCATAGTGCCAATTTCTTGGCTGGATAACATTTTATCAAAGCGTGCTTTTTCCACGTTTAGAATTTTACCTTTGAGCGGTAAAATCGCTTGGGTTCTGCGATCGCGCCCTTGCTTAGCCGAGCCGCCCGCAGAATCCCCTTCCACCAAGAAAATTTCAGATGAGGCAGGGTCTTTTTCCTGACAATCGGCAAGTTTCCCTGGCAAACTGGAAATATCCAACGCACCTTTTCGGCGTGTTAAGTCGCGTGCTTTACGCGCCGCATCCCTTGCCATCGCCGCTTCTGCGGCTTTGCCTACAATGGTGCGTGCTTCTTTGGGATTTTCTTCAAACCATTCGGATAATTTTTCATTCACGCTGCTTTCTACAATTGGGCGTACTTCTGAAGAAACCAGTTTATCTTTGGTTTGTGATGAAAATTTAGGATCAGGCACTTTTACGGATAACACAGCCGTTAAACCTTCGCGGCAATCATCACCCGTGAGTGAAACCTTGTGCTTTTTCAATAAACCATTGGCATTGGCATAGTTATTAATACAGCGTGTGAGCGCTGCGCGAAATCCAGCCAAATGCGCGCCACCATCACGTTGCGGAATATTATTGGTATAACAAAACACATGCTCTTGATATACATCTGTCCACTGCATGGATAATTCTACGCCTATATCATCCTTTTCTGTATTGATGCTGATACAACCAGCATGCAATGCAGCCCGTGTTTTATTCAAATGCTCAACAAAGGCACTGATGCCACCCTCATATTCAAACACAGCTTTGTTGTTGTCCCGCTCATCCAAAAGCTCAATGCGTACACCTGAATTTAAAAAAGATAATTCGCGCAGGCGTTTGGATAAAATATCAAAGGACATATTCCGATGTGAAAAGGTTTCTAAACTGGGCAAGAAACGAACTTCTGTACCTGTGCCTTCTGCTTCACCAATCACTTTTAAGGGTTTAACTGTTTCACCGCGCTCAAAACGGCATAAATGCACTTTACCATCCCTACGAATCGTCAACTCCAAATAATCCGATAAC
>JALWPO010000331.1 GCA_026994965.1 Mariprofundaceae bacterium
TGCGCTGATTATGGGCGTGGATCGCCTGCTGGATATGATACGTACCGCTGTCAATGTTACAGGCGATGCCGCCATTACAACCATAGTTGCACGCAGTGAAGACAATATTGATATGGATGTATTCAATGATCCTGATGCAGGGAGCATCCAAGAAATTCACCTCACTGAAATGCAACCTTCAAGAGCCCAATAAATGGACATGGACTGGATAAAACATTTCCCTGAATTGACTAGCATTGATGATCAGGCATGGAAAAGCGTCTCTCATCAAGCCCAATATATGCAGGTCAAGCAAGGCACTGTTTTATTTCGTGATGGTGAACCCTGTAATGCTTATGTATTGGTGCTTTCAGGTTGTGTACGCGTTCAAAAAATGGATGCACAAGGGCATGAAATGGTGCTATATCGTATTGAAGAAGGTCAGAATTGTATTTTAACCACCACTTGCATGCTTGGTAAACGTCCTTACCCCGCTGAAGGCATTGTAGAAACCGATGCGGATTTAATATTATTATCGCTCCAAGATTTCAATCATGCTTTGTCGCATTCCGATGGCTTTCGTCAATTTGTTATGGCATCCATTGGTGGGCGTGTTTGTGATTTAATGCTATTGCTTGAAGATGTGGCATTTGGACGCATGGATGCCCGCTTGGCAAATATGCTTATGAAACATGCCCACACGTCCAAATCATCTATCTTGCATTATACGCATAGGCGTGTTGCCCTAGAGCTGGGTACTGCCCGCGAAGTGATTAGTCGATTACTCAAAGATTTTGAGCGCAAAGGGTTGGTTCAACTAAGCCGTAACCAAATTGAAATTACCAATATAGAAAAATTACAACAACTTGCCACTACTGATAGATAAGTAACATTGTCACTGAAATAACTTTCACAACGGCATAGTCTTCGCTTACTTTATCAACAAAGGGGGAATGTAGAATGAAAGCAAATGTAGGTGGAATCGATAGAATTTTGAGAGGTTTAATGGGTGTTGTGCTATTGTCAGCGGGCTTTTTGGCAGGTCTTGCTTCACCTTGGAACTATGTTGCTATGGGTGTAGGCGCAGTCATGCTGGTCACAGCATTATTTCGTTTTTGCCCTCTATATCCTATTTTGGGTATCAGTAGCTGCAAAAAATGTGATAGTGAATCATAACATATCAACTTCAAAGGGTGTCTAAACGGACACCCTTTTTCTTTGAACAGATTTGGAGATGACGATGTATAAAATATTAAGTCTTACACTAGCTCTACTTTTTACACCACTATGGATAAGCGCATGCAGTGCTCATGACGATGACAATATCATCAGCACCACAGAAGCTTATCAAATTTGGTCACAACAAGATAAATCTTCCTTTGTCTTTCTGGATGTGCGCACCCCTGATGAATATCAGGATGGGCATATACCTGGCGCTATCAATATGCCCATTCAAACTTTATCTGAACATTTGAAAAATGTGCCGAAAAACAAACCACTCTATCTCTATTGTGAATCAGGCGTACGCGCCAGTAGAGCCGCTTCATTATTACGCAGTGCTGGCTTTAAAGAAGTCTATAATTACGAAGCCAGCATGCGTGGCTGGAGAAAAGCCCATTATCCCATTGCTACTCACTAAAGCTTCCTTAAAAAGTCATGGATTTCCGTTTTAATGTGAATACCGTAGGCTGAGATTACACTTTAGGATAAGGCATTTCTTATGATGTATATTTTTTTCCTAGCCCCCTCATCCCAACCTTCTCCCCCCTAAGAGGGAGAAGGAGCTTAGCAGATTTATGCTTCGTTTTTGGCTACACAAAAATGAAAAAAAAAGCTTTCAGCGTAGTGCCCGCATACCCAATTCAGAGGCAGGCTTCTTATCTTTGGCTGTTCACCAAAGCACACATCCCATCCTTTTAACTTTTCCCAATCACAATCAACTCCACAATACTATCACGATGCTGTAGCCATGATTGTCTGGATACAGGATTACCAAATGGATTAAGCACAATTTGAAACTGCCTTAAGCATGAAAAATCTTCTTCTCGCGGAAAGATTCTGCGAATTGTATCTTGGACAGGGTCAGACCAAATAAAACTATCCTTTAAGCGATATCCAATCCAAACATAACCTTGCGCGAGTAAACTTGCGAAAAGATTCTCTGCATTTTCAGGTAATACTTGCCCCACATGAAGCGCAAATAAATTCATATTATCACTTTCACCAACATCACCCATTAAATCATCAATACTATGCCTTAGCACACGCTGTAATTCATATGAACCTTCATTCTCTGATGCATACATATGAAAACTGGTATGTGCCAAATAGGTACCATAAAACTCATCAGGCACAGTAACATGAATCTCCCATGGAAAATCAAACCTCTCCAATTCTTGCTGCAACAAACGCGCTTGCTCTCGATCATCCATCACAGGGAAAATATCTGGATTACCATCTTGCTCATGAACAATCGTGACCAAATGCGAAAGTACTGTTGAAATGCCAGCATAGCCCTGTGCTTTAGCACGTAAAGGACGCGATAAAAGAATACGTTCTGCTTTTTGAACATACGGGCGTAAAAAATTCATATCTGTGAAATTCCAGCGTACAACTTCCGCTTGAATACGCTCAGAAGCGCCTGGGGTTTCTGCACACCGACGTTGTAGGTATGCCATCTGACTTTCCATCTCCTCCTGAGTTAAATCATCAATCAGCGTTACATACACCATATCAAATTCATCTAATAAACGTTGGAGCAAGAGTGGTAAACTTCCTATCCAACCTGTAATCAGTAAATTCAATGATTTTCCATGTAATAATGGCTTAATACCTGTGGTATCAAGATTATTCTTAGGCGCTTGCAATGCATGCAATTGTTTGATGGTGTAAAAGGTTTCAGCATGCAGAGCATTGGCGTTCATCGCTATACCAAGCAAGGATGGAACAACCATGGGTATATCCAATGCATCAAGGTCAGAGAGTGGATACACACTGCCTTTTTCATCCACCAATGCCACCAAAATAACGCCTCTAAGTAATAACCTTGATGCCAATGTGATAAGATTCATCTTTTGCGCTTGATCAGGTAACGATAATGTAAGTACCCCATCAGAGGATTCCAACACACCACCCCATTCAGCTACTTGTAATGATGATTCTTCGGTTCGCTCTGGAATCATCAAGCGCTCCATCACCTGATCAAAATCACGATATACCAGAATATTGCGAAATATATTAGCCCGCACATCGGCTTGGGAATGCACTACCGTTGGTTTATTATAAAAATCTTTGTTATCCCAACCAATTTGCAGCATATGATGATGTGAATCCAAATGGGGATGCGCCATCCCTGGTGTTGCGTAATTAATATAAATATCTGGATTGACTTTACGAATCGCAATCAATGAAAATGTTGCCAACGCGAGATTATCTGCACTGCTATGCCCATCAGGTATAGATACAATCGCTTGCCTTGCATGCTTTAAATTAACACGTTCCAAGGCTGACACCTCTTCCAAATGTCCATACCGATAAGATACCCAAGAATGCTCAATAAGCTCTTTAGGCATTTCCTCTTGATTATGAAGAATCACCAGTTTCAGTTTGGAAAAACTTCTTTCAGATATAGTTTTTAATTGTGATAAAATAAATGGTGCTACTGATGACCAACCCAACATGACCATATGATTAGTGATATTCAAACGCTCATTACGCAATTTTGCCATCAATCCAGATACAATACTGGCACCAATACCAATAAAAAATGCAAAAATAAATACGCCTGTGATAACAGCAACAACAGAGAAAATAGCGATTTCTGTATTTTCTGGATAAAAGATAGAGTTGCCAGGATCTGTGAATAAGCGAAATGAAAACCAAATCGGCGCCAACATACCTTTATCTGCTGCATCAATACCACCATTCTGGTCATAATCAAAGGAGCCCATAGTGTAATGTCCAAACACTCCACCACCAATGGATAATACTGCTAACAGTAATACAATCAGGTTAATTTCTTGCATAAACTGACCTTCTCGCATCACTTCTTTTAAGTTACGAATAATCACCATCCAAGGTCTGAGTAGGCGAATCAATCGTAACATACGCAATGCGCCGCCATATGGAATCACAGCAAAGGCAGGAACCATCACAATGGTAGCAATCAAATCAATGCCCCAAAATATCCATTCAGATATTTTATCTTTTTTACTTTCAAATTGAATATTTCGCATAATCAAAAAGCGAATCGCCAATTCCACACTGAAGAAAATAATCGCAATCCACATCAATGTATCTTGCGCAAAGAAGGAAAGTAAAATAATCAATGATATAAGCATGCCATAGGTGGGTGAATACATGGCACTTTGCAAATCTATATAACGGAACATGCGCAAGGTACGCAATAAATATACAGCTCGAATCAAGCGTGCTGCAGCCAAATTTTCGCCATCCAGTGGAATATTAAAAATAGTAATCAATAATGATGCAATACCAATCATATCAAGCACTAAAAACAAAGCGTCAATTTTTTGATTTAATGATGAGCGATAAGGATTGGTTCGCCGCTTATTGAGCATAATCGCAAGTCGTAACCCCAGTTCCATACAAAAGAATAAAAACAATGCTGCTGCCAAAATACGATTATGCGTAAAGGATAAAGCAATCAAGCCCATCATCATAAAGCCAAACCGTGGATGCATCAGCACCCATTCCATATGATGATAAAACAATGCGCGATCACTAAAAACAGATTTCATACAAGCCCCAATATCCCATAAATTATCTTTATGGGGTTTGTAGCAGGATTAATGCCATATCAATTGAGCAAGTAAGGGTATTTCTTAGTAATACGGATTGCAGAATAAAGCATTGAAAAATAAAGGTTAACTGTGCTCGGTTGTTTTGATAAGTATATCACCTAACAAACGAAACTCATCAGCACGTGCAGAGCCTTTGCGCCAAGCAAGCCCAATTTGACGGTGCATATGTTGGGGAAGTTTTAGAAGTGATATATTGGAATCTTTTACCATCAAGGAATTTTTTGCCATTTCAGGAATAAAAGTGACGCCCAAATCACTAGCTACCATTTGTAATAACGTCTGCAGGCTGGTGGCAGCAAAGCGACTGATTTGCTCTAAAGAGCGCAACTGACATGCCTCTAAAGCATGATCCCGCAAGCAATGCCCATCATCCAGCAGCAGAAGACTTTCTTTAGGCAGATTTTGAATATCAAATGCATTCACATCACCTTGAAACCATTTGGAATGATGATGATATGCCAATAAAAATGCATCCTCAAAGAGTGTGATGCTTTCCACACCCTTTAAATCAAAAGGCAAAGCAACCAAAATAACATCCAGCCTTCCCGCTAAAAGCTGCTCATGCACAACATGGGTTTTATCCTCACGCAAATAAAGCTGTAAATTGGGGTGCTCCCGTAGCAATTTAGGCATAAATTCAGGCAATACAAAAGGCGCAATACTGGGAATCACCCCCAAAGTGATTTTGCCACTCAACGGCTCTTGGCTACCTGAAGCTAATTGCATCAAGCTATCCAATTCAGATGTACAAAGCCTAGCTTGGCGCACAATAGATAATCCAATATCTGTGAACACCACTTGTTTATTGGTTCTATCCACCAATTGTACGCGTAGTTTATTTTCCAGCTCTTTAATAGCTGTGCTGAATGCCGATTGTGAGATATGACAGGCTTTGGCAGCTTGCCCAAAATGTTTATATTCATCCAACATAATAAGGCATTGTAATTGTTTTATGGTAGGGTATAGCATCCAACATACCCTAAACTTATCATCTATAAAATCAATTATTACCATCTAAACAATCAATTTTATATTCTATCATACTCAAACTATACTTCGCCACATTCAAGCCATGTATACCAAGTGGATTGCATGCTTGATATACAAATCATTAACCTAAAAGGAGCTTATGATGAAGAAAATAATCGGGCTAATATGTTTGTCTTTCCTAGGAATACATACAACTCATGCAGCCAATATTCCAGAAGGTATGGGTGTGCTTCCAACGCAAGTGCCTGTACCAGCAGACAATCCCATGAGCACAGAAAAAGTCGAATTGGGTAAAAAACTATATTTTGAAACCGCTATTTCCAAAAGTGGACATTTTTCTTGTAATTCATGCCACAATCTAGCGACTTGGGGCGTAGATAATCAGCCATTCTCGATTGGACACAAATGGCAACGTGGTGGTCGCAATGCACCCACTGTATTAAACTCTGGGTTTTGGAGTAAACAATTCTGGGATGGTCGTGCGCCATTGCTGGAAGATCAAGCCAAAGGTCCGCCATTAAACCCAGTTGAAATGGCATCCGATAGTGAAGCGGCTGTGATCGAACGTCTCAAAGATGCAGGCTATACACCTTTGTTTGATAAAGTTTTTGGTCCACATTCATTAAATTATGATAATATGGCAAAAGCCATTGCAGCATTTGAGCGAACATTGAATACACCCAATGCACCTTTTGATAAATTTGTACAAGGCAAGGGCGATATTTCTAAGGCTGCCAAACGCGGTATGCATAAAGTGGCTGAAATTGGCTGTACCTCTTGTCATTCAGGGCCTTTATTTACCTCAAATGAATTTGTGAATTTCCAGTATGGTCAAGATACAGGTCTAAAATCGGTAACAGGTAAAGATGAAGATGATCATGTGTTTCGCGTTCAATCTTGGCGCAATGTGGCAATGACCGCGCCCTATTTCCATGATGGCTCTGCCAAAACATTGGAAGAAGCCGTGAAAATCATGGCAAAAGTACAATTGGATACCGAACTATCAAAACAAGATGTGTCCGATATTGTTGCATTCTTGAATACATTAACAGGTGAAGCACCTAAAATCACTTTACCTATACTCCCCCGCCCTACAGGCAAAGCCTTGGATTGGGCTGAATAAGCAATGTAACAGTAAAAAAATAAACACCGTGGTAAGGATAGGCTTATCACGGTGTTTTATTTACCATCACAAACCCAATGCACCACGTAAAAGCATAACACGCTCTTCCAATTCTACTGGATGATAATCCTTACTCGGAGCAAAGCCCCACACGGGTGCTGGCCACGCTATATCTTGTTTATAGCGAACCACATGATGAATATGTAATTGCGGCACCATATTTCCCAGTGCCGCAACATTGATTTTATCTGCATGGAAGCATGCAACAAGTGCGCGCGAAACCTGTGAGGATTCACGCATCAGCTGCTGCTGATCCACCTCACTTAATTGGTAAATCTCAGAAATATTTTCACGTTGTGGCACAAGAATAAGCCAAGGATAATTAGCATCTTTCATTAACAATACCGCACATAAATCCAATTGCCCCAACACCACGCAGTCTTTCTTCAATTGCACATGTAAAATCATGAGCTTACCCAATCACGATTGGCACGTATCACATCTTTGGGGCGACCAATATCAAACCATTGTCCGCGATGCCGCCATGCCTTACACTTATCCTTCTTGATTAATGCATGCATTACTTGCAGCAATGAAAATGGTGTGCCACAAGCATAAGATTGAAACACCTCTTCATCCCAAACCGACACACCAGCAAAGGTATACATAGGCTCACCTTGCAAGCGAATAAAGCCATGCTCAATAGCAAAGTCACCTTGTGGGTGATGCCTAGGATTATCTACCAAAGCCAAAGCACAACCTTGATACGGGCACAAATCCGCTAAAGTGTGCACATCCACATCTGCAATCACATCCGCATTATGAACGACAAATCCCCCTTCGCCTGGTAGATATTGCAGTGCGGTACGCACTCCACCTCCTGAATCCAATAGTATCTCTTCATGACTAAACCATAGATTTACGCCCCAACGTTCTCCATTACCCAAAAATGTCTGCAATATTTCGGCATGGTGATGGGTATTGATAACGATTTGATGAATACCCTGTTTTGCCAATTGCCGAATCACATGCACAATCGCTGCCTCACCCTGAATATTCATCA
This sequence comes from Mariprofundaceae bacterium, assembly GCA_026994965.1. Classification (GTDB taxonomy): domain Bacteria; phylum Pseudomonadota; class Zetaproteobacteria; order Mariprofundales; family Mariprofundaceae. Next base: position 7,979 of record JALWPO010000331.1, read on the forward strand.
ACGCCTTAGGCTTATGGCGTGTCATCCACTTTAAACGTGTGCCTAATCCTGCTGCTAAAATCACTGCGCGTTCCACCTGCATCTAGCACCCTCTCAATATAGAATCTAAACTCACACATCAACATCATGGTATCCAAACTTCATTTAAATATGTATCATGTTAATGTGCGACTAGTCCATCATAAGGGGTAAGTATGTCAGATAGCAAGCAAACCGACGAACAAAAGAAATCATTATTGCGCCAAGATGCATTGGATTACCACCGTTTACCAAGCCCTGGTAAAATCAGTGTTCGCGCTAGCAAACCATGCATTACCCAACGTGATTTATCTTTAGCCTACACACCAGGTGTGGCAGAGCCTTGCCTTGCCATTGAGAAAAAACCAGAGCTTGCTGATGAATACACCTCTCGTGCCAATTTAGTAGGCGTGATTAGTAATGGCACTGCCGTTTTGGGCTTGGGCAATATCGGTGCGTTGGCTGGCAAGCCTGTGATGGAAGGTAAAGGTGTATTATTCAAGCGCTTTGCTGATATTGACGTCTTCGATTTAGAAGTGGATGAGCTTGATCCTATGGCATTTGTAGAAACTGTTGAACGCTTGGAACCAACCTTCGGTGGCATCAACTTAGAAGATATTAAAGCGCCTGAATGCTTTATTATTGAAGAAGAATTAAAAAAACGTATGAATATCCCTGTATTGCATGATGATCAACATGGCACTGCTGTGATTATGGCGGCAGCTTTTATCAATGCATTGAAATTGCAGGGTAAAAATATTGAAAATGTGAAAATTGTTTGTTTGGGTGCAGGTGCTGCTGGTTTTGCGTGCATGAAATTAATTGAACAGCTTGGTGCCAAACATGACAATATTTTCTTCCTTGATAGAAAAGGCGTGATACATCATAACCGCGAAGAAGATTTACCTCCCCATAAAGCTTATTTTGCCAATGGTAATCAAGCACAAAGCCTTGAAGACGTTATGGTGGATGCCGATGTCTTTGTGGGTCTATCACAGGGCAATGTAGTACAGCCTGAAATGCTTAAAAGTATGGCAGATAAGCCGATTATATTTGCCATGGCAAACCCTAATCCAGAGATTGATTATGATTTAGCTATGCAAACCCGTTCAGATTTAATCATGGCAACAGGTCGCTCGGATCACCCCAATCAAGTCAATAATGTATTAGGCTTTCCATTTTTGTTCCGTGGTGCTTTAGATGTTCGCGCCACCACGTTCAATGAAGAAATGAAAATGGCTGCTGTTTATGCGCTGGCTGAGTTGGCGCGCGAAGAAGTACCTGTTTCTGTACTGCAAGCCTATGGTGAAAAAGAACTTCGATTTGGTGCAAAATATATTTTACCCAAGCCTTTTGACCCCCGTTTGATTGAGGTTGTGCCTACTGCCGTAGCTAAAGCAGCCTGTGAAACAGGTGTAGCTCGTAAACCCATTAAAGATTATGCAGCTTACGCCGAAAGCTTGGGTGATCGCATTGATCAATCACGTACATTTATGCGCATCATTGTTGAAAAGGCCAAACACCAAGCCTTAAAACTTGTGCTTCCTGAAGGCGAGGATGAAACCATCATTCGTGCAGCAATGATGATGCGTGATGAAGGTGTTGCTAAACCCATATTGATGGGCAATCCCGAACATATTCAAAGCCAAATTGATGCCATGCATTTAAACTTGGATGGTATTGAAGTGGTTGATCCAGATTTAGAAGATTCTCGTTTTGAAAGTCTTGCAGATGCATGGTATTTTGATCGAAAACGTCATGGCGTATTACGCCATGATGCAGCACAAACCCTACGCCATGATAGAAATACATTTGCAGCCATGATGGTACGCCAAGGCTTTGCTGATGGTATGTTATCAGGCAGAACGGCGCATTATCCCGATGTATTACGGCCTGTATTACAAGTTTTAGGGCATGATACCACCACAGGAAAACGTCATCATGTGTATGGTATGTACATGATGATGATGGAAGACCGTGCTTATTTTATGGCTGATTGCACAGTGAATGTGGATATGAATGCAGAGCAATTGGCTGAATTGGCAGTGCTCACATCCAACACCGCCACATCATTGGGCTGCGATGCCAATATTGCCATGCTTTCATTTTCCAATTTTGGTAGCACCCAACATCCCGAGGCGCAAAAAGTGGCAGATGCTGTACGTATTTTACATCGTGAGCATCCCAATTTGGCAGTCGATGGAGAAATGCAAGCCGATACAGCTGTCAATGCAGCCATTCTTAATCACTATCCATTTTCACGCCTAAAAGGAGCAGCCAATATTTTAATATTTCCAACCATGCAAGCTGGAAATATTGCTTATAAACTATTAAAAGAACTGGGGAATGGTACAGCGATTGGACCTATTCTTATTGGACTTCCTCAACAAGTTCATGTATTACAAACAGGCGCTTCTGCTGAGGATATTGTGAATATCGCAGCGATTGCATCCGCGCGCTCAACCTAAGGTAAGGCTTTACGCTTCTTGTTGAATGAAAGTATAGAACTAAACCCGGGGTAAAAAATTGACTGGGTTCAATGTCTTGCCAAAGCGGTGTACTTCAAAATGTAGATGTGGTCCTGTGGAATGACCTGTTGAACCCACACGACCCAACAATTGATTATCTTTGACTTCATCACCAACTTTCACTGCAATACTGGAAAGATGCCCGTAACGGGTGCGATAACCATAACCATGATCCACTTCTACTAAATTACCATACCCATGCATTTTACCTGCATAAACCACCACGCCACGGCTGGATGCTAACACAGCTGCACCCAAACGGTTCGCAATATCTACCCCTTTATGCATGGCTCTTCGTCCATTAAATGGATCAATACGCATACCATAACGTGAACTTAGATAGCCGCCTTCACTAGGCCACGCATGCGGTCTAGCAGTTCTCACATCTCTATCACCCTGCAACATCATATCAATGGCAGATAATTGTGTATCTAAATGTGATAATTGGTGATCCATTTGGCGCATTTGATCATCTAAATCTAAATCCATCACTGGTGATGGTGACAATCTAGGGCCACCCAATGCAGGTTTAACACCAAAATCAAATTCATTTTTATTCAGTTTTGATACTGAAACCAAACGCTCTCCCAATGCATCCAAACGCAAAACGCGTGCCTGCATTTGACCAAGCTTACGTGCATACACAGCCAATTTCTCTTTTTCCGCATCTACTTTTTGCTGCATATCTGCATAGGTATGGCTTTGTTGCTGACGTGCCATGCTCAGCATCTGTTGCGATGCATTCAATGCGCTCATGGCTTGTTTGGCTTGATACGCGCTGTACACACCCCAAACACCAAAAGAAATAAATGTAAACAGTGTAAGTGCCCCTATCCACACAGCACGAGCGCTGATTCGATAGTTACGAACTTGTCCTACATCTGGCACCAACATCAATGAAAAGTGTCTCAATGTATCTAACCCCTTGCCCCGATAAAGCGGCTTGCTATGCTTTTCTTATATTTCAGTCAAGCCTTATACAACACTGGCTTTTCCACTAAAAGCATACCCACGGTCAACGATTTTCACATTTGACCCGCATAGCCCTTAGCCTATGCTTCGCCACATGCAAGCAGCCAACCACACCCCTTTATGTATCGCACGTCACACCATTCAGTTTATTTGGAATATTTCTTCACAAGAAAATAGCATGGGTTTATTGGGTAGAAGAAACAATCTATCTATTGATTCTGTAACAACTATTTCATCATATGATAGCCAAGATATCGCACCTATCGCCGCCCAATGGCAAAAAGAAAATATTGCATTGTGTGGTATATTTCATAACCAACCCATGGATACAATTCAAATGCAAAACCATGAAGTCATGCTTCAAATCCATTTCAAAGACCACACAGATACACCTTTTATTCACCTTCAAATTATTTCTGACACCAAAGGCTGTCTAGAATCCCAAGCGTGGATATTAGAAGATGAACAAGCTGTAAAAGTCCCATTGCTTTTGCTTGAGGATGGACAGCATCAACAGATAAGCTAGGTTTGCCCGATGCGTATTTGTCATGTTGGTTTAAACCATAAAACAGCGCCTGTAGAGCTGCGCGAACGTCTCGCTGTACCTGAGCAAGATATTGCCGGCATTTTACAATCTCAAATTGCCCAACCCGCAATTCGTGAAGCTTCGTTGCTCTCCACTTGCAACCGTGTAGAAATGACTGTGGTAACCCATGATCCTGATGCTGCTATCGCACTGATTCATGAATGGTTTGCTGATAAAGCACAGATGAGTTTGGATCAAGTTTGTCCTCACCTTTATTCCCATACCACCAACGATGCCGTGAAGCATTTATATGCTGTAGCATCAGGTTTAGATTCTTTGGTATTGGGAGAACCTCAAATTTTCGGGCAGGTGAAGGCATCTTATGAACAGGCTCTATCTGCTGGTACAGCTGGGCATATTTTACATAGACTATACCAATCTACTTTTGCAGCTGCCAAACGTGCGCGCAGTGAAACCGCTATTGGAAAACAATCCGTTAATATTTCATCTTGTGCTGTAGAATTGGCCAAACGTATTTTTGATGACTTAACAGGCAAGACAGTGATGTTGATTGGCGCAGGTGAAATGGCTGAGTTGGCAGCACGGCATTTGCGTGGCAATGGTTGTAGTAATATTTTGGTCGCCAATCGCACCTTAACCCGCGCACAGAACCTTGCTATTGAATTTGAAGGTCATGCCTTAACTTTGGACCAACTTCCTGATTATTTGGATGCTGCTGATATTATTATTTCCAGCACAGGCGCAAACACCTACGTATTATTACCTGATGTAGTCCAACAAGCCATGGAAAAGCGCGGCGGCAGCCCCATGTTCTTGGTCGATATTGCTGTGCCGCGCGATATTGACCCGCGTATTGGTGATATTGCAGGTGCTTATGTGTATGACATTGATGATTTGCAACAAGTGGTGCAAGGCAATCGTGAAAATCGTGAAAAAGAATCCAAGCAAGCGCGTGAATTACTTGCCCAAGAAGAAAAAGCTTTTTTACTGTGGTTGAAATCATTGGAATCTGTGCCCTTGATTCGCACCATACAACAACAAGTTGAAAGTATGCGTCAAGATGAGCTCACTAAAGCACAACGTTACTTAAAAGGCTTGGATAAAACACAAACTGAAGCGGTTGAACGTTTAAGTAAAGCACTGATGAAACGCTTTTTACATCCCAGCCTGCGTACATTGAAAAGTCTTCCTGATGATATGGAAGGTGATTTATTGATGGGTGCAGCACGTAAATTATTTGATGCTGAAATCAAGGCTGTAGAAAATCAGAAGGAGTCCGATGAACACACGTCTGGATGATATTCTACACAAGTATGAAGATCTTACTGTCATGCTTTCTGACCCTGAAATCACATCAAATCAAAAACGCTACACCGAGCTTTCTCGCGAATTTTCGGAGCTCGAACCTGTAGCAGAAAAAGCCAAAGCATACCAAGCACTGGAGCAACAACTTCAAGACAATCAAGAATTGATTGCAGATAGCGATTGCGATGCGGAGCTTAAAGAAATCGCTCAAGAAGAAATTCAAGCGCTTAAAAAAGCCATTGAAGCTTGCAATGATGAATTAACGTTATTGTTATTGCCCAAAGATCCCAATGATAATCGCAATATTATTTTAGAGATTAGGGCTGGCACAGGTGGCGATGAAGCTGCTCTTTTTGCAGCTGATTTATTTCGTATGTACAGTCGCTATGCTGAAATCAAAGGCTTTAAGGTAGAAGTATTATCCAGCAATAGTATTGGCATTGGTGGCTATAAAGAAATCGTCGCTCAAATTACAGGTACAGGTGTGTTTTCCACATTCAAATTTGAATCTGGTACACATCGCGTGCAGCGCATTCCCACCACAGAATCAGGCGGTCGTATTCATACTTCTGCATGCACTGTCGCGGTATTGCCTGAAGCCAAAGAGGTGGATATTGATATTCGCCCCGATGATTTACGCATTGATGTATATCGTGCATCTGGTGCGGGTGGTCAGCATGTGAATAAAACCGAGTCTGCGGTGCGTATCACCCATATTCCTTCAGGCACAGTGGTACAATGCCAAGATCAAGCCAGCCAACATAAAAACAAAGCCCAAGCCATGAAAGTATTGCAAGCACGCATCCTTGCCAAAGAGCAAGAAACTGCACATAGCGAACGCGCTGAAGCGCGTAAGGATATGGTTGGCTCGGGCGATAGATCCGAGCGCATTCGCACATACAATTATCCGCAAGGGCGGATTACAGACCATAGAATCAATTTAACTTTGTATAAATTGGAACAAATTTTGGGTGGTGATATGGATGAATTGATTGAAGCCCTGCTTACCCATCATCAGGCGGAACTGCTCGCAGCCCAAGGCGCTTAATCGCATGTTGGCAGACCAACACCTGCGAGAAGCCATCAAAAAGCTGGAACACGTAGGTTGTGCATCGCCACGTTTGGATGCCGAATGCCTGCTGATGCACGCTTGGGGCATACAACGCACAGCTTTGATGATTCAAGCCAAATCGCCATTGCCCAAACAGGTGTTGCATCATTTCGAAACCATGATTGCCCGCCGCTGCAAGCGTGAACCTGTAGCATATATTGTGGGCAGTAAAGAATTCTGGTCGCGTGATTTTATGGTCACACCTGATGTATTGATTCCACGCCCTGAAACCGAGCACTTAATCGAAGAATTACTCAAACTCTATCCCGATAACCAAGCACCCTACCGCTTCGCCGATATAGGCACAGGCTCTGGCTGCATTGCCATCACCATAGCTGCCGAATATCCCAATGCTACTATAATTGCGACCGATATTTCCGAGAAATCACTCACCATTGCACGCAGCAATGCGGAAAAGCATAATGTGTTAACGCGTATACAATTCAAGTGTGGTGACTTATACCAAGCCTTGGATGCAGCTATGCCAAAGTTTGATGCTATTGTTTCCAATCCACCGTATGTATCTGCCGATAAAATGCAGTATTTGGAGCAAGAATTACATCATGAGCCTGCTCATGCTCTCACTGATAAAAAAGATGGTTTAAGTTTATTACGCACACTTCTCTGGCAAGCTCCGCAACACCTCAAACAAGGTGGCTATCTATTGCTTGAAACTGGTCTTTGCGGCTTACCTGAAACACCTGATACCATGACCATGCTACATACTTACAACGATTTAGCAGGGTATTTACGTGGTGGCGTTTATCAATATCAGCACTAAAATGAGTTTTTATATATATTTGCCATCACAACCACACACGTTAGCTTCTCCCCATCCTTAAAAGACGGTACTGGCAACAGACCGAAGCGGAAAAGGTGAATATGACACAACTCAAAAAACGTACCACAGCAAGTACATTGCTGGCGGACAAACAAGCCCAGCGTAAACAAGTATGGCTGACTGCCTACGACACCCCCTCTGCCACATTAGCTGAAATAGCTGGTGTTGATGTGATTTTAGTAGGTGACTCTTTGGGCATGGTCTCTTTAGGGTTTGATTCCACTATTCCTGTTTCCCTTGAAGATATGATGCATCATACCGCCGCTGTAGTGCGTGGGCGCGACAAAGCATGGGTGGTCTGTGACCTTCCTTTTGGTAGCTATCAACAATCGCCCGAACAAGCCTTTGAAGCGGCTGCAAAAGTATTGCAACAAACAGGGTGCGATGCTGTGAAAATCGAAGGTGGGCAGCATATGGCTGCTACGATTGCATTTTTAAGTGAGCGCGGTATTGCTGTGGTAGCACATATTGGTTTAACACCACAATCGGTGAAAAAATTTGGCGGTTTCAAAAAACAAGGTGGCAACCCCAAAGCCGCAGAAGTAATATTCCAAGATGCGATGAGCGTATCCCAAACTGGGGCAGTGGCAGTCGTACTGGAATGTATCCCCGATGATTTGGCAGCACGCATCACCGCAGCCATTGAAATTCCCACCATAGGCATTGGCGCTGGCAAAGATTGCGATGGGCAGGTCTTGGTCTGGCATGATTTGCTTGGGCTATCAGAGAAAAATCCGCCCTTTGCCCCTGCTTATGCCAATTTACGTGAACAAATCACAAACGCGATTGGTCAGTGGAGTGAGGATGTGCGCACAGGCAAACAGCCATGATGATTGCGAAAACGCCAAGTGATTTGCGACATTATCTTGGCACCATCAAACAAGAGCGCATTGCACTTGTGCCCACCATGGGTTGTTTGCATGCAGGGCATATCAGCCTGATTCGTAAAGCCAAACGCCTTGCCGATATTGTGGTGGTGAGTATTTATGTGAACCCGCTGCAATTTGGTGAGAATGAAGATTTTGGTCAATATCCGCGAGTATTTGAAGATGATGCTGCCATTTGCAAGGCAGAGGGTGTGGATTGCATCTTTCATCCGCACAACCTCTATACTGATGATGGCGCTAAAATCACGCTTCAAGTGCATAATTTGGACAAGCCACTTTGCGGCGCATCAAGAATGGGACATTTTGATGGTGTTGTTACTGTGGTGAATATCTTATTCAATGTGGTGCAGCCCAATATTGCTGTGTTTGGCGAAAAAGATTGGCAGCAACTTGCTATTATTCATCGTATGGTGAGTGATTTACATATGCCCATTGAAATTGTTGGCAGTGAAATTATCCGTGAAGATGATGGCTTGGCGATGAGCAGCCGAAATCGCTATCTTAATAAGCAAGAACGCGCTCTCGCGCCCAAGCTTTATAATACATTACAAAGCATGCAAAGCTTTGCCAGCCAAACCCATCATATTGAAAATATTCTGCAACATGGCTTAGCACAATTAGAGCCACACCCTATTGCAGTAGAATATTTAGATATTCGTGATGAGCGTAGCTTGCAATCAGTGCGTCGTATGGATGAAAATATACAGCCACGTATTTTTATTGCTGCCAAGATTGGCAACACACGCCTGCTTGATAATGCCCCCCTATTCCCCAAAATTTAACCGAGAAGGACATACTATGAAATTAACACTGCTTAAATCCAAACTTCACCGTGCAACAGTCACCCATGCCGAACTTGATTACGAAGGGTCTTGTGCCATTGATCAAGATTTATTGGATGCAGCCAATATTCTGCCCTTTGAACAATTGCATATTTACAATGTTGCCAACGGTGAGCGCTTTACAACCTATGCCATTGCTGCACCACGCAGCTCAGGCACAATTGGTGTGAATGGTGCTGCCGCCCATAAAGCAAAAGAAGGTGACTTACTGATTATTTGTACCTACGCTGAGTTTCAAGCGAATGAAGCCGTGCATTTTAAACCTGCACTGATTTATTTGAATCAGGATAATGCCATCACGCATACCAGTCATGGTCATTTAGGGGGATGCTGATTGATTGCTATCCTGCAATAAATCAGTAACGAAAGGCAAAAATGTGATTTTGACCTTTCTTACAAATCAAAGACTTACATCGTTGATTTGGCAAGCCATCCATGGCTCGCACGAAAGCGCTGCTTTAATCAGCGCTTCCCTAGCTACCGTATAAACACTTAGCTCCATTAAATTAATCCACCGTAGCACTTGAAAAGAAAAGCTACCAACCCCATAAAGCAGCTATCCAATTAAACACATGAATCAATCATGTAAAATCAGCAATTAGAGGAATATTTATGTCAAACAATGCAAGCAAAGAAACCCATGCGTTTCAAACCGAGGTAAAACAACTTCTGGATTTGATGATTCACTCGCTTTATTCCAATAAGGAAATCTTCTTACGTGAGTTAATCTCCAATGCATCCGATGCTGCGGATAAATTACGCTTTGAAGCCACCACAGATGACGCTTTGTATGAAGGCGACTCTGATTTGCATGTGTATATCGAGGCCAATAAAGATGAGCGAACTATTACTATTCGTGATAATGGCATTGGCATGGATAGAGAAGAAGTGATTGCCAATATCGGTACGATTGCACGCTCTGGCACCAAAGAGTTTTTTGGTCAGCTATCTGGCGATGAAGAAAAAGACGCACATTTGATTGGTCAGTTTGGGGTGGGTTTTTATTCATCCTTTTTGGTGGCCGATAAAGTGACTGTGCACACCCGCCGTGCAGGTCTAGAAAAAGAGCATGGTGTACGTTGGGAATCTTCTGGTGATGGTCAATATGATATTGAAACCATTGAAAAAGAAATGCGTGGCACAGAAATTATCTTACATTTGCGTGAAGATGCTGATGAGTTTCTTGAGCCTTATCGCCTCAAATCCATTATTCATAAATATGCAGATCATATCCCCTTTCCTATTCGCATGCTGGGCACACCTATCCCAGCGGCGGAAGGTGAAGAAGAAAAACCAGCAGAGATTGAAACCATCAACCAAGCCTCTGCATTATGGACACGTCCAAAATCAGAAATATCTGATGAGGAATACAATAATTTCTACAAACATATTGGTCATGATTTTGAAGATCCATTGGCACGATTACATCAGAAGCTTGAAGGAAAATATGAATACACGCTGCTTTTGTATTTGCCCAAGCGCGCACCTTTTGATTTATGGCAGGCTGAGTCCAAGCATGGTGTAAAACTGTATGTACGCCGTGTATTTATCATGGAAGCGACTGAAGATTTGTTGCCACGCTATTTACGTTTTGTACGCGGTGTTATGGACACCAATGATTTGCCATTGAACGTATCGCGTGAAATCTTGCAGCAAAGTCCAGCCATGGATGCCATGAAAAAAGGCGCAACCAAACGTGTACTTGCTTTGCTTGAAGATATGGCGAAAAAAGAAAAAGCTGATGGCGATGATAAAAATACAGATTATGCTGATTTTTACAGCCAATTTGGTAACTGCTTAAAAGAAGGCGTTATTGAAGACCATGCCAATCAAGAACGCATCGCTAAACTATTGCGCTTCTCTAGCACCGTTAGCGATGAACAGAGCGTCTCGCTTGAAGATTATGTCTCTCGTATGGTGAAAAATCAGGATACCATTTACTACATCACTGCGGAAACTCTGGCAGCAGCCAAGCATAGTCCACACCTGGAAGTCTTCCGCAAGAAAGGCATTGAAGTATTACTATTATCCGATCGCATTGATGAATGGCTTACTTCTCACCTCACAGAATTTGATGGTAAGAAGCTGCAATCCATCGCCAAAGGTGAGTTGGATTTATCAAACGTTGGTGAACATGCTGAAGAAGAGAAAAAAGAGCATGAAGAAGCTGTGAAATCTGCTGAACCTGCGATTAAAAAGCTCAAAGAATCTTTGGGCGATAAGGTGAAAGATGTTCGTACTACAGATAGGCTGACCGAATCGCCAGCTTGCTTGGTATCCGATCAGTTTGATATGACAGGCAATATGGAGCGCATACTCAAACAAGCTGGGCAAGATGTGCCTTCGGTAATACCTATTCTGGAAATCAATCCAGAGCATGATTTAATCAAGCGTTTGGCAAAAATGCGTTCCAAAGAAAAAATTGCCGATTTCTCGGATATTTTGTTCGACCAAGCAATTTTGGCTGAAGGCGCGTTGCCTGATGATCCTGCTGGTTTTGTACGCAAAATCAATGCATTGCTTATTCAATAATGACAAATCCATAGGGGCGGTTTACCGCCCCTATTTTGGTTTATCAAATAAATAGAAACCTATTGAACCACGGATAGAACATGGAATTCCACTAACGCGGAAATGACACTCAATATTTTAAAAATATTCCAATCATATTTTTTGTAGTGCCAGCGTTAGCTCTTTGATTGTAGTAGGTATATTTGATGTTTTTAATAATGATGTTGCTCGCGTATCTAAAGCTTTTGCTGTTGCCAATGGCTCATCACCACCAGCCTCACGCAACATTGCCGCATCTGCCGCAAAGCGCAGCGCTACAAACTGGCTACAATCCGATGGTTTTTCAGTAGAAAATGCATCCAACAGATTAAATACACTTTCACCAGCATCATGCAAAGCAATATGTACCTTCATTTCTGATGACATTTTGTCACCATCCATCTTCTTCATCGCCATACCACCATTGGTATCTGGTTTCATGCTCATCATACTATGAATTTTCGCCATTTCAGCACCGCCCATAGCACGCCTATCTTGCGCAGCCGCTGCATGAATCAATAAGCTACGCTCCCCTCCTTTGGTGCACCCAACCTGAGCAGCCATCAAAGCTGATTGTTTGATCAGCACACGAATCGTATCCAATTGCGTTTCTATAGTATGACTAAATTGTGTTTGTTGGCAGCCAGCAAGCCCCAAATACAGCATCGCCAATCCAAATAATATTATCTTTTTCAACAGCACACTCCTTTCAAATTCACTCACTAGAGTTTAGTCAGTACGCAACTATTCAGCATGTTGTCTTTTAAGCAGTCATTCCGAGCGAAGCCGAGGAATCTTTCGTTGGCATTGTACTCAAAGATGTCTCAACTACGTTCGACATGACACATTAGCGGTTGATTCAGTACACATGCTGAATAGTTAAACCAGCATTCCCTTAAATATCATTTACCATACCTGCATATTTTTCAGACAATAACACCAATAAGCGCACAGTCTCACCTTTCATCGATTGCTTTAACACCCGCCCATGCTGATAACACCATGAAATCACTCTTCCGTCTGATACGTGCACTTGCACAGAACATTGTACACTGTCTTTTTCCATCCAAGTGCGCAAAAGCAATGATAATTCATCCATACCTTGCCCAGTTAAGGCAGAGACCGCCACACGGCTGCCATCCAGTGTATCTAAAATGGATGATTGAACTTCGGGTGCTTGATCAATTTTATTGAGGATTTCCACAATCGGTGGTGCGTGATCGCCCTCTAAGCCCAATTGTTCCAGCGTCTCTTCCACCACTTTTTTATGCATGGGTGATTCAGGATCAGAGGCATCACGCACATGCAAAATCAAATCGGCTTCAATCACTTCTTCCAATGTGGCACGAAATGCATTCACCAATTCATGTGGCAAATCTTGTACAAACCCCACTGTGTCCGAAAGCATAATTGTATCACCGCCAGGCAACTCCAATTTACGCAATGTGGGGTCAAGCGTGGCAAAGAGTTGGTCTGCGGCATACACCTCAGCCTCGGTTAAACGATTAAATAAAGTGGATTTTCCTGCATTGGTATAACCCACCAAAGCCACCGTTGGTATTTCATTGCGTTGACGGCCTGTGCGCTGGGTAGCACGCATGCGTTGCACCTGTGCCAATTCTGTTTCAAGACGTTTAATATGATCACGAATCATACGTCTATCCAACTCAATCTGACGCTCACCAGGCCCACCCAAGAAACCATGCCCACCACGTTGCCTTTCCAAATGCGTCCATGAACGAACGAGCCGACCCAGTTGATAATTTAAACTTGCCAAGTCCACTTGCAATACACCCTCGCGTGTGCGCGCTCTTGCACCAAAAATCTCAAGAATCAAACCTGTTCTATCCACCACTTTGGCATCCCAAGCTGTTTCCAAATTCTTTTGCTGAACAGGCGTGAGATTATGGTCCACAAACACCACATCGGCTTCGTGCTCTTCCACCAAATCAGCAATCATGTCCGCTTGCCCTGAACCCATTAAACTGGCTGGCACAGCCTTACGAATCGCCACCTCTTCTGAGCCCACCAATTCACAATCACAGGATAACACCAATTGCTCAAACTCGCGAAAACGTGATGCACTGGCATGCTCGCCCCAACGCTTTTCTGCCAAACGTGGGTGCACAGCAAATGCACGACTGGTACCTTCATCAGTCTCTATCATATCCATTGTTTATATTGCTCCAATATAGCTGCTTTTATCGTTGCGCTATCGCCTTGTACTGCATTAGGTGTTTGATTGCGAAACCATGTAACCTGCCGTTTGGCGTATTTTCGTGATGCTGTAATCGCATCTGCAATCGCCTGCTCCAAACTGCATTCTCCATGAATATATGCCAATAATTGCCTATAACCTACAGCTCTTAATACGGGGTGCATCGCATCGACATCTTGCTTATCTAACCATACCACCTCATCCAACCAGCCTGCATCCATCATCATGCTAATACGCATTGCTAGACGTTCACGAAGCTCTGGGCGAGGCATATCCAACACAAATACAGGGCAATCAATACTTTTTTCTTGGGTTTGTTGCTCAGCTTGCCATGTAGAAAGCGGCACATTTGTACTCTTATAAATGCACAAGCCACGCATAATACGTTGCGTATCAGTGGGATGTAAGCGTTCCGCTAAGATTGAATCGCAATCTTTGAGTAAGCCATGTAAATAAGGCGTACCAAACTCATTTTGTAAACCTACAAAATAATCACGCACCCCTTCTTTTTCTTCAGGAATTTTGGCAAAGCCTTCAATCAAGGCTCGCAAATACATGCCTGTTCCCCCCACAATCAAGGGAATCCGACCATCACTATTTTCAGCTTTGATGATTGCCAATGCCGCATCTGCCCAGCGCTGAGCAGACCAAACTTCAGAAATATCCGCACAATCCACCAAATAATGCGGCACTAAAGCTTGCTCCGCTTGGTTCACTTTAGCTGTACCAATATCCAAGCCACGATACAATTGCATGGAATCACATGAGATAATGGAAGTGTTCAGCTTTTGTGCAATATCCAATGCCAATGCTGATTTGCCTGTACCTGTTGCGCCCATCAATGCCATCGCACGACAAGGCTTTTGCGATAATCGCGTCAATCAGAACTCCGCGCTTTTTCCAATTTTTGCATCATCTCTTTGATTTCAGCATCCAATGCCTTATCTGCTATCATTTGCGTATCTTCACGGACAAATTGACGCACAGCAACCATCCACAATGGACTAAGCATAAGCGAAAATGCAATCACCACGATTGCCATTTGATGCCCTTCATCCGTGAGCACACCCATCACCACACCAAGCGATGCCAACAAAAAAGATAATTCGCCGATTTGTGATAATAACCCGCCAGTGAGCAAAGACATGCTCCATGTTTCACCCAATATGCGTAAAACCAATGCATTGATACCCGAGTTAAGGAAAAATATAGCCAAGGTCACCAAGGCTACAAAACCAAAATTGTCAACCACGAAATGTAAATCCACCAACATGCCTACGGATAAAAAGAACATCGCCACAAATACCACATACAATGAATGTAAATGTTCTTCCACCCACTCGGATTGATCCGAAGCCTTTAAAATCATGCCCGCTAAAAATGCGCCAAAAGGTGCAGACAAACCAATCTTTGCAGTCAGTGCCGCTGCTGCAAAACATAATAGAAGCCCCATCATCAAACGATTGTCTACCGTTTTCCTCAGACTTTCAGGAATATGCCAATGCGGGCGCTTCAACAGCCAAATGACCAGTGCAATCAGTGCCATGCCACCCACCACTTGTAATGTGATTTCACTCACCGACATCTGACGCTCACCCATAGCAGATAAAATAATCATAATCGGCACAATGGCTAAATCCTGCATCAACAATACACCCAGTGCATTCTGCCCAAAAGGGGTTTCCAATTCACCAGAATCTTTTAACAATGTTAACACCACAGCCGTTGAGCTCATGCTGATAATAAATCCAAATAACAAGCCCGCCTGCCAAGTCCAATTCAGCACCCAAGCTCCCAACGAACAAATCGCTACAGATAATAGCATTTGTGCAGTCGTACCCAACACAGCCACGCGCCATTTGGCAATCAAACGTGGCAGGGATACTTCCATGCCGATAAAAAACATCAGCATAATTACGCCCAGCTCTCCCAAATGATTCAGTAACTCTTTATCATAAATCAACCCCAAGCCTGAAGGTCCAACCACCACACCTGTAATAATATACGCCACAGCCGCAGGAATATTGTACATCCGTAACACATAGGCGAACAAAAAGGCGCAACCAAGCACACCCACAATAGAAAATAATACGTTATTTATTTCCATGAAATCGCCTTAACGACGCAAATCATCCAATGCCAAGTTTTGCACTATATCTTTGTA
Source organism: Mariprofundaceae bacterium (assembly GCA_026994965.1). Taxonomy (GTDB): domain Bacteria; phylum Pseudomonadota; class Zetaproteobacteria; order Mariprofundales; family Mariprofundaceae. Next base: position 23,962 of record JALWPO010000331.1, read on the forward strand.
TTCAGCTTTGCATTTAAAACGCAACTTGGTCAAAAACAATGCCAAGGCTTGAAGCTTAATCAGCGCCCAAACAATCAATAACGATGAACCTGCTTCAAACCAAATAAAATTGGCATATTTTGAATCTGCCAATCCTGAATAACTAAAGAAATACACCACCAGTGTGATGGCCAATATTGTACCCAGTGTGAGCGCAATATTCTCATGTGTTTTCTTAATTCTTTCCAATTTTTCTTGTTGATTTTCAAGCATGATAATCCACCTTTATTCTTTACGCCCAAACAAACGTTCCAACTCATGCAAGGATAAACGCACATAGGTTGGTCTGCCATGGTTGCATTGCGCGATATTCGGCGTTTTCTCCATTTCACGCAACAAGTTCTCTTGCTCTTCAGGCAGCAATGCCCGTCCAGACTTAATCGAACCCTTACAAGCACGATTACCCAACCAGCGCTCCAACACGCGCCCATACCCCTCTGCTTCTATACCCATCAACATACAAGCTTCAATCAATTCCAACACCAATGATACTGGTGATTCCTGTGATAATAGCGCTGGTACACTGCGAATAAAAAACATCTCATCCCCAACCTGCTCCAATTCCACAGCAAAAACATCAAGCTTATCTACCATATCACACAACCACGCCGCCTGCTCACTTGAAACATCCAAACGAACAGGTGTAAGCAGCATTTGAGCCTTCACCTGTTGCTGCTGCAACTGTTTCTTAAGCGCCTCATAACGAATGCGTTCGTGGGCTGCATGCTGATCCACCAATACAATACCTGTATCGGTTTGTGCAACAATATAACAACGATGCAGTTGCGCTACAGGCACTCCCAAATCCAAGCCTTCGGATAACAATGGATGCACAGTATAATCATGGGATGATTCACTCACTTGCATGGGTGCTTTAAATAGCAATTGACGCAATTGTGCATCACCAGTGCCGCGCAAGCTCACCCCATGATTGGAAGTAAAATCAGGCATGCTGCTGTATGAACTAGCTTTAGGTTGCATGGCATCCAATGCCTGATGTGTGGTTATCGTTGCCACAGCTTGACCCATTTGCTCAATAGCAGCACGAACACAGGCTACAATGGCAGCGCGCACCACTTGTGGCGATTGAAAGCGCACCTCACGCTTGGCAGGGTGTACATTCACATCCACAGCCGCAGGGTCGATTTCCAAACGTATCAGTGCCACAGGGTATCTATCATGAAACATCACATCCCTATAACCCGCACGCAAGGCAGCAATCAATGCCTTGTCTCGAATCACACGCCCATTCACAAGAAATAACATCTTGGTGGAATCTCGATGATGAAAGGTGGGCAACCCCAAATGCGCAGAGACTTGTATACCCTCATGTTCAATACGTTGTGTAATGCTGTTATCTGAAAAATCTTTACCCATCATCGCCAACACGCGATCATGCTCAGATTGCGCATGAAAATCGAAGCGTTTGCGCTCATCAAAAAACAATGCCATTGCCACATGCGGGTGCGCCAATGCCAAGGCTTTGAACACTTCCACAATCGCCGCTTCTTCTGTTTTGTCCGTACGCATAAAATTCAAACGCGCAGGTGTATTCAAGAATAAATCAAGCACCTCAATTTTTGTGCCTTTGCGCGGTGGTGCAGGGCGTGTGTTTATTTCACCACCACCATCCACACGTACATCAATGGCTTCTGTGGCATCACGCAAACAAGTTTGCATACGAAAACGTGATACCGAGGCAATAGAGGGCAATGCTTCGCCACGAAATCCGTGAGAAGCAATACAATGTAAATCATCTGCGGTTTCAATTTTACTGGTGGCATGACGTTGTAGCGCCAACTCCGCATCAGTTGCCGACATACCACAGCCATCATCATCCACTTCAATGCGTTTTTTGCCCGCACCAACAATGCGAACACTCACTTGGGATGCACCAGCATCCAAACTATTTTCCACCAGCTCTTTGACCACAGAAGCGGGACGTTCCACCACCTCACCCGCAGCAATTTGATTTGCCACTTGCGGCGATAAAACATGAATATAATTTTTAATCATGCTAAACCCATACCCTTAACTGATTTGTTTGGGTACAGGCAAACTCAAACCTGTAGAATTTTTCATCAGTAATGATTTGATTACACCAGCATTACCAATAGCTTTCATACCCAAGCCACGCAATGTGGGCAATCCGGGGAATTGGCTGGTAAATATGCGATGCAAACCTTCCATAGAACCCATCACACTTAATATATCAGGCATACGCAATCTCATATAGCGCTTGAGTACAGATAACTCACCCCAATCTTCACCATATTTTTTAGCATCCACAATTTCTTGCGCCAACACCATAGCATCACGCAAACCCAAATTGACACCCAAGCCTGCAAGCGGGTGAATGGTATGCGCAGCATCTCCAATCAATGCCAAGCGTGGGCGAACCACATGCATGGCAAGTTGCGCTTTTAATGCAAAGGCAGCACGTTCTCCCACTTCTTCAATGCGCCCCAATACAGGGCCAAAGGTAAGGTTGAGCTCTTCAAGAAAACCAATATCATCCAAGCCCATCAACCGCTCCACATCATCGTTGAATTGGCTCCACACAATAGAGCATAAATCATCGTTCATGGGCAACACAGCCAATGGCCCTGATGCAGTAAAGCGCTGAAAGGCTGTGCCATGATGAGGCAGCATAGGGCGCACATTCGCCACAATGCCTTGCTGTTTGTAATCCCGCGTATACACCCCAATATCAGCTTGTTCACGCAACCAAGAGCGACCACCATCTGCACCCACAATCAGCGGCGCGGATAAAGCATGCCCATCTTCAAGCTGAATATATACCGCATCATTTAACCATTCCACCGTCTTAATCGTTGCAGGGCATAGCATCTCTACATTGTCATAGGCAAGCAGCGTTTTCTTTAATGCCTGTTGCAAATGTGAATTCTGAACCAAATAACCCAAGACATCAGGTATGCTTCCACCTGTTGCAATTTCATCCACATCAAAGCGAATGCCACCAGGATTTTGATTGTCCCAAATCTTCATGCTGCGCATCGCCTCAGCATCATGCTGTAAATGTTCCCAAACACCCAAACCTTTTAGTATCTGTTGGTTGCCAAGCACAATCGCAGATACTCGGCAGTCCATACCCAAGGATTCAAACACAGGCGGTTCACCACGTTCAATCACAACAATATGCAAGCCTGAATCTTTTAATGCGCAGGCAAAAGCCAACCCCACCATACCCCCACCAACCACCAAAACATCGACCTGCTCTGCGATGCGCTGTGTCATGCTTTGCCTCCAAATGTGGTGAGACCTGCTGCATGTTTCACCAAAGTATCCCGCAAGGGATGCAAAATTTGAAAAGCATTCAATGCCTGCCCTCGTAACCATTTTAAAGGCGGAATATCAGGTGCGAATGTGGCAAGCATGGATTCAGTAAACGCGCTCACAGCCAACACATCTATGGCTCTAGCTTCAGCATAGCTTTGCAATACCATTGCATTGCCCACATCTTCTTTTGCCAATGAACTGGATAGAGCATCCACCAACCCCATCACATCACGCAAACCTAAATTCATGCCCTGCCCCGCCACAGGATGCAATGTGTGTGCAGCATTACCAATCAGTGCCACACGCGAGGTCGTATAAGCTTTGGCAACCCGCCATTCCAATGGGAAACACGCGCGTTGACTCACGCCAATAAACTTGCCTGAGCGCGGTAGCACCGATTCATCTGCTGCACGTTGCAAGCGCTTTAGAAACATTTTATCAGGTAAACTCATCATGCGATATACCTCTTGGGGCGCAAGCGCCCATACAATAGAAAAACGATTATCTGCCAACGGTAAAAAAGCCAATGGCCCTGATGCTCGGAAACATTCATAAGCCGTTTCCGCATGCCCGCGCTCACACGCCACTGAAGCCACCAAACCAAAGCGATTATGATCCCAGCCTTGTGTACCTATGCCTACCATTCGGCGAATTTGAGAATTTGTGCCATCTGCGCCCACCAAAAGCGATGTGTTCATACATTCAAGCTTATCAGCTTGGAATATGGATAGTTGAATAGCATCTTTTTTATAGACCAATGATTGTACACGGGCTGGACGAAACCATGTCACCTTACCTTCCAATGCCTCATAAATAGGCTGCACCACATCTGCGATTTCGACCACATAACCCAAGGCATCCACATCCGCTTCACCCGCTTGAAGTTGTGAAAAACCATGGTTTCCTGATTCCCGCACTTCGATATGACGAATATCACCCACGCCAGCAGCCACTACGCTTGACCAAAGACCAAGACTCTCCAAATAACAGCGCGAACCATGCGATAAAGCGACAACACGTTCTGGATTTGTTTTTTCAAAAGGCATGTTAGCCGCTTCAATCATCGCAATGCGATAGCCCAATGCCGATAATTTCAGCGCCAAAACCCCACCAATAACACCACCACCCACAATGGTTATATCAAAATCTTTTTGTGATGGATTCATATCCGCATTTTGCATAGGTGCAATACTGATAGATTCAAAGCAGTTCACAAGCCTTGACAGTAAAAAAACACATGACAAAGTTCGCCGCGTCTTACCAACACTGTTTTTTGTAATATGCCGGGGTGGTGAAATTGGTAGACACGCTGGATTCAAAATCCAGTGACTTCGGTCGTGCCGGTTCGACTCCGGCCCTCGGTACCATCAAATAAAGCCTGTAAACAATTTCTGTTTACAGGCTTTTTTATCACCTCTATTCCCCTAAAATGGAAGGTTAATCACTTCTTTTTCGCATACTTCGGGCGGAAGATTTTACATTGACTTGCATCTACTTCCAAATAAGGACCTTCAAGCAAATCAATACAATACGGCACGGCAGGGAATACAGCATTCAAGCAATCATCAATAGCAGAAGGTTTACCTGGCAAGTTGATGATTAAAGCCTTGCCACGAATACCTGCTGTTTGTCGGGATAAAATCGCGGTCGGCACAAATTTTAATGATTCTTGACGCATCAACTCGCCAAAACCCGGCATCATCTTTTTACACACAGCTTCAGTGGCTTCAGGGGTCACATCACGCACCGCGGGGCCTGTGCCCCCTGTGGTGACAATCAAACAGCAACCCTCATCATCAGCAAGTGCTTTGAGTGTATCTTCTATACCAGCCTGCTCATCAGGAATCACCCGAGATACCAATTCCCATTTCGATGATAAAACACGTTCAAACCATGCCAACATGGCAGGGCCACCTAGGTCTTCATACTCACCACGGCTTGCTCTGTCTGATACCGTTACAAATCCAATTTTCGCTTTCATATTTACCCTTCTTGCGTCATTCCCGCGAAGGCGGGAATCCATCATTGAAGTCGTGGATACCCGTCTGCACGGGTATGACAGAATTATTTACCCAAAACTCTCATTTTGAAAATTCATACCCTGCAATAATTGCACCTGCACTTCATCGCCTGCTTTTAACCCTTCTGACTGCTCAGGCACAGCCACAAAACCTTCTGCAACAGCCATACTCATCAACACACCACTGCCCTGCGTGCCTGTGGAAGTGACCGTGTAACCTTGCTCACCCTGACCCAACACAACCCGAACAAAATGGGCTCTGCCTGCCCTATCTTTGATGTCATGGGTAAGCTTTGCGCTGATGGTTCTGCGATGCAGTTTTTGAAAACCCATCATCCGCCTAAGCGCAGGTGAGACAAACTGCTCAAAACATACCATGCTGGATACAGGGTTACCCGGCAGCCCAAACACCGCACAACCTGATTCACTCGTACCAAAGGCCAGCGGATGCCCTGGGCGCATGGCCACACGCCAAAAGTGCATGGTAATACCCAAAGTTTCTAAAGTTGGGCGTACAAAATCATGATGCCCCACCGATACGCCACCACTGGCAAGCAGCACATCATATTTCAGCCCTTCAGCCAGCTTCGCTTTCAATTCAATCGGATTATCCCGCGCAATGCCCAGCAGTTTGGCTTCAATGCCCAAAGCTTTGCACTGCGCATACAGGGCATGGGAATTGGCATCAGGGATTTTATGCGCGTCCACAGCCTCATCCAATCCTTCAAGCTCATCACCCGTGGACAAAATCGCCACGCTGGGTTTGGCAAACACTGGCACTTGCTTTTGCTTCACCATCGCCAAAATCGCCAGCACCCCTGGCGTAATCGCCGTGCCCTTGGAAAGCACGGTTTTACCATCCATCAGGTTTTCACCCAAAGGCCTGATATTTGCACCTTGCTTGGGTGGCGTGAGGATTAAAACGCCATCCCCATCTTCTTGGGTATCTTCCACCCGAATCACCGTATCCACGCCCTGCGGCGTTGGCGCACCCGTCATGATTCTAGCCGCCCTTCCCTGCAACACCTTAATCGTTGGCATTTGCCCAGCGCGAATATCATCCACCACTTTCAGTCGCACTGGGTTTTCAGAGCTGGCATCCTGAATATCGGCAAAGCGCACGGCATAACCATCCATTGCCGAGACATCATACGGCGGATGATTGCGATTTGCCGCCACATCTTCAGCCAACACGCGGTTAAGTGAATCATGCAAAGCCACATGCTCAACATCTTTGGTTTGAACATGTTTTAGCACCTCTGCCAAAGCATCGGGGACTGATAAATAATTCATGACTTGCTCCATTGCTGCACATCCGCAGTCGTATTTAAGCTGACCAAACTACGCAGCTCGGCATCATACAAACGCGCTTCTTGTTCGGGAATCAAATATGTATTCAGCGTTTCCAACAAGCATTTCAAACTTCGCTTATCTTGCTTAATATGCTGTTGCATCGCAGGCAAGGTTTGGCGATGATAAAAGCAACACAAAGGTTGCGCCATACCACCCACATGCAAAGCCACAGCATCATACCCTGCTCGATGTTTCGCCATATGTTTCAGCAAATCCGCTGAAATAAACGGCATATCCACACCCACCACAAACAACCAATCCGTATCCACAGCTTCAAATGCGGCAACAATGCCCATCATGGGCGCTCTATGCTCGCTATCATCCAACACTTGCGGCAATAGCGTATCATCTCGCTTTTGTCGTGTACTCACCACCACATGCTCAAACAGCGGCGTTAAGCGTTGCTCTGCCCTGGCCAAAAGCGTTTGCCCTTCAAATATCACTGAAGCCTTATCCTGCCCCATGCGTTTGGACTGCCCACCTGCAAGTATCACTGCGGCGCAATGTTGGATACAAGTATTATGCTGATTCATTATCAAAGCACAGGATAGAAAACACTCAATGCAAAGTTTCCCATAAATCCTGCCAATTAACATTTTCTTTTTCAATCAAGTTGATTTTCCACGCCCTATTCCATTTCTTCATTTGTTTTTCACGCAAAATAGCCGACTCCATACTCTCATGCATCTCATAATACACCAACTTATGCACATGATACTTATCCGTAAAACCACGAACCAAACCTTGCTTATGCTGCCATATACGTTGAATCAAGTGGCTAGTCACACCAATATATAATGTACCTCTTTTTCGGCTTGCAAGTATATACACACAGGGTTGTTTAGTTCTGGTCATATTATGATGGATTCCCGCCTTCGCGGGAATGACATATGATGTACATGGTTAATCTGATAAACATGAGCGGTAACAACTCGTCATTCCCGCGAAGGCGGGAATCCATGATTTACAATACTTTATCACGCTTTAACCAATCCAGTATAAAAGTTGCGACTTGCTGCATATCATTCAAATCAAGCTTGGGTATATTCACATGCAAATCTTGCATATCCGTAACCACAGCAAGCAGTTCAGATGGGTTACATCTCATATCCGCCGAGCGTGCTTCTCGCACCACTTCAATCTTAGCGCAAGGCATAGACGCGTAACCTTCCACCAACACCAAATCGGCATGAGGGAAATACGCATCTGCCATCTCTTGTGGGCTTAATGGCTTTTGAACATTCGCCACCATCAATAACTGTTCAGGGCCAACCAGAAGCGAGCCTTTAGCCCCTGCATGTTTATGTCGCCAGCTATCCTTGCCCGGTGTATCCATCTCAGGTTGATGGTGCGAATGTTTAATGGTGCAAACATCCAAACCCTCTACCGAAAGGGCTGCAATTAGCTTTTCCATCAGCATGGTTTTACCCGAATTGGAAAAGCCGACAATGGCTAAAACTGGAGCACTCATGGGTGCTGTGTCACCCAAGCATCACCATCAGGGGTCACTTCTTTTTTCCAGATAGGTACATGCTGTTTTAACGTATCAATAATCCACTCACACGCTTCAAATGCAGGTTTACGGTGCTCAGCCCCCACCACAATCAACACAATCTGGTCGCCTGCATGTACCGTGGTGACACGGTGAACGATTCGCACATCTATAATATCGAATGCTTTCAAAGCCTCATCACGCAAACTTTGCATAGCAGCTTCCGCCATCCCTGCATATTGCTCAAATTCAATCGAAAACACATCACGGCCTTCTGAGAAATCACGCGCGCAACCCAAAAAGGTCACAATACCGCCCATACGCTGCGAAGTTTTCCGAAGTGCAGTCACTTCTTCTTCCACAGAAAAATCTTGCTCCTGAATACGAACCGCATCCCTATTTCCTCCTCGCCCTTTTAAGGGAGAGGGTTGGGGTGAGGGTGTTGCCATGTCACTCATATTTACCCACCTGAAAACGGCGGCATCATCGCCACTTCATCGTCACCTTGCACAATATAATCCATATCCTGAATCTGCTCTTGGTTCACCGCCACCAATAAAGGCTGAATATCCGCGCATCCAAGCTGCGCAATTAATTCCTCCAGAGAAAGACCTGCCTGAGCATCAACACTGCGTTTACCGAGCTTATCTGCTACTGCACCGAAAAAGAGAACTTTAACCATGCCCTTTTAAACCTTACGCCCTTGTCGCATTTCTCGCACATCATCATAAACATCTTGCTGTTTACCTGCCCAAATACCAAAGAAATCATCTTTTGCGCAGTCTTTCAATGTTTCTACTGATTCCCTTGCCTGCTTATTATTTTCAGCTTTTCTTAATAGATTTTCTGTTTCATCCATATACCTAAAACCAATCCTCAAGCACAAGTCCTTGCACCCGTGAAAACTCTTTCGTGTTATGTGTGACCAATACACCTTGGTTGGCAAGAGAAGTGCCTGCAATCAGGGTATCCATTGCGCCAATCGGCGTGCCTTTTGTTTCTAAGGTAGCGCGAATATTTGCTGCGGCTTTGGCTTCTTTTATGCCCATAGGTAATACCGTCAACAAGGCTATAAAATCATCCAATTGTTTGCGGCGTTTGCTGGTATCGTTTGACTTGGCAAGTCCAACTTCTAATTCGTACAACACAACAGCAGGAATCGCTATATCTCGGGGTGCTGTCTGCAACAGCTTATCGGCGACATTGCCCATGCCTTTGAAATAGTAAATCAGCGTATTGGTGTCGAGAACATACATTTAAAACGATTCACGTTGGCTATCTGCCACAGTTTGGCGAATATCTTCTGCCATCGGTAAATCTTGCCATTTGCCCGCCAACGCTTTGGCCTCTTGCGGCCATTCAGTACCTGCTTTTTCACGAATCACTTGCGCCACCCATTTGCTTTTGGAAACACCCGATGCCCTCACAGCGGCATTCATATTCGCTTCTGTTTCATTATCAATATAAATCGTGACTTGACCCATGATACACCTCACTAATAACTAAAGTATATGTGCAAATATACTTGATTGTCAATCTCATTACAGGCAAAGCCATGCCATTATCCCTTATTTTTACGCGAGCCAGCAACCTTATACACATCACCATCTGCCCGCTTGCCAATCGTAATCACCCACCCTTAATTTGCGTAAGCCCGCTAAACCCTTGCGCAACGGTGCGCCAAAGCTTTCAGGCTCGGTGACCAGTTTTTCATCAATCGCCTTGATAGCTCTTTTTGCCCTGCTTTTACCAATCCGCCTTAAATCCTTATCCACCTCTGGATGATACAAAACCTTCCATGTTTGCTTCATTCGCAACTCATCCGTACTTACGCTTCATGTCCTCATGCACAGTCGCGGTCGCTGGGTCAAAGCTTTCCAACCTTTCACCAGCTATTTTTGCCAGTTGTAAATCTTCAATATCTTCTAACAGTGATTCGTAAGCAGACAAAGACAGCAGCACAGCATTGGGCTGATTATTACGAACAATAACAAATTTATCATGCTTTCGCTCAGACAATTCGGTAAGGATTGAGCTAGTTTTTTTGGATAAGTCCGTTGCCGAAAGCATTTCACTGGGTGTAAATCTTGCAGTATTCATCGACATTCTCCTATTATTATCCGATAATAATCGTTTTATTAACGGAAAGTCAATGGTAAAATGAACACTACCTCTTGAAGTCTCCCGACTTACCACCCGCCTTTTCTTCAAGTTGAATGTTAGTCAAACACATGCCTTTATCCACAGCTTTGCACATATCATAGATGGTGAGAAGCGCTGCACTAACGGCAGTTAAAGCTTCCATTTCCACGCCTGTTTTACCTTTGCATTTGACTGATACTTCAACTTTTAAGCCACAGGTTTCCCTCAATTCTGAAAAGGACACATCAATACCCGACAGCATCAAAGGATGGCACATGGGAATCAAATCAGGTGTTTTTTTCGCGCCTATAATCGCTGCCACATCGGCAATAGCGAGCACATCACCTTTTTTAAGTTTACCTTGTTGGATATGCTGCAACGTGTTTTCTAGCATATGAATTTCACCGCTAGCCATGGCAATACGCGTGGTGATTTCCTTGTCCGACACATCCACCATGCGCCCACACCCTGCTTGATTGAAATGGGTTAACTCACTCATACTTATTCACTCCTAACCACGGATAAACACCGATAAACGCGGATATCACCTATGTTCATCTGCGTGCATCTGTGGCGAACACTTTTGTGCTTGCGACGCTATTCATCAACTTTCCTTCACGCATACGCCAATGCTGCTGCGCCAATACTTTGGCATCCTCTGCATCATGGCTGACCATCAATACAGGAATATCCAAAGTTTGTTGTAAATCCTTTAATGCTTGCCGCAACCGCAATCGAATATCTGGGGCTTGGGCTGAAAAGGGCTCATCCAACAACAATAATGAAGGTTTGATATACAATGCTCTAGCCAATGCTACCCGCTGCGCTTCACCTGTGGAAAGCATAGCTGGCTTGCGTTTAAGCAATGGACTGACTTCCAAAGCTTCACACACTTGATTGAACCAAGCCGCATCACCATCCTTCACACCCAATGTGATATTGGCTTGTGCGTCCAACCACGGCAAAAGCACGGCATCACTCCACACAAAACCAATGTTTCGCTGTTCAGTGGGCTTTACAAATCCAGCCGCACTATCCAGCCAAACATCACCAGCTATCTGCAATTGACCTTGGCAAGCTTCTAAACCTGCAAGACAACGCAACAAAGTGGTTTTGCCCGCGCCGTTCTCTCCTGAAATCACAATCACTTCATGGGCAAAATCAGCTTGTACGTCTAGGTTCAAACTGCCTAGCTTAGTTGTGATGCGAATATGATTCATGAGCCAGCCACCAAGGGTTTACGATTGATGCTATACACCACGGATAACATGACGAATGATACAGCCAACAATATCAAAGCAAGTTGCGCGGCTTCTTGTTGCTGCTGCATTTCCACCAGTTCAAACAGAGCAATGCTTGCCACTTTGGTTTCACCTGGAATCGAACCACCCACCATCAGCACCACACCAAACTCACCCATGGTATGCGCAAATGAAAGTGCTGCGGCAACCAGCACACCACCCTTGGATGCGGGCAGGATGATATGACGCAGCATTGGTTTGATACTCATACCCCGTGTTTTACCAAGTTCTAACCATGATTTCGGCACAGCACGAAATGCTTGCTGCATGGGCTGCACGGCAAAGGGCAACGAATACAACACCGAAGCAATCACCATGCCTGAGAATGAAAATGCCAACGAACTATCAAATACAGAAGCCCAAGCTGAACCCAGCCAAGAATCAGGAGCTATCATCAAGAGTACATAATAACCCAATACCGTAGGCGGCAAAACCAAAGGTAGTGCGACAATCACTTCCAATACCGTACGCCCTTTAAACGAGACAAATGCCAACACATACGCCAAAGGCAAAGCTATCAGCAATAAAAGTAGTGTAGTGGTGAGCGCGAGTTGTAAAGATATGATTAAAGCATCAAGCATAACTATTACCTGTCATTCCCGCGAAGGCGGGAATCCAGTGATAAGGTAGTGTGGGATGTGGATTCCCGCCTTCGCGGGAATGACGCTGCTGGTAGTGGTGTATAAAAGTCTTTTGCTATGACTGTGTTTGATAGCAGAAAGACGGTGTACGGAATACGCGTTATGACAGCTTGCGCTGCTTGCACAGGCACAAACCCAGCATCCACCAAACCTTGATTCACCATCATGGAAGCTTGCATGGCATTTTGCGCATACACAAGTTTAGGTGTGAGCTTTTCCCATAAACCAGCTTGCGCTAATACTTGCTTAGCAGCAGCACCAAAGGGTGCGGTTTGCGGATTGGCAATAGCGATTTTATGAATGTTAGGTTGCAGAAGCTCTTGCAAATCAGTGGTGAAACGATTACCAAACTGAATCCCCAAATAACCATAACCCATAGCTTTGTTCGGATTATCCAAATCTATATGTTGTGAGCCTGCGGCAATGAATATATCAAACGGTGCACCTTGTTTGATTTGATTATATAAACGACCTGTAGAGCCTGATACCAAGCGCACAACATCATCATGCTTGGCTTCAAATTGCTTGCTGTATTGCATGGCTTGGGGATAAAAGCTGGATGCTACGGCGACTGTTAAAGTCTCGCTGGAAAAAGCAGGAAAACCACAGAGACACAGAGACACAAAGAACAGTATTGTTTTGATTTTTCTTTGTGCCTTGGTGTCTTGGTGGTGAATATTTACAGCCAATTTAGCCGCCAATATGAATCATGGAGCGTTTATCGGCATCAGCAGCAAAGGCATACGTACCGATTTCAGGTTTGATGAGTGCCGAGCGGAGGAACACCGCACAAATATCATCATCGCTACCACCACGGCGAATCACATCACGTAAGTTCATATGCTTATCCTCTGGCAAACATGAACGAAGACCCCCGTCTGCCGTTAAACGCAGACGATTACAGCCTTCACAAAACCTGTCCGACATGGGCATGATAAACCCAACTTCACCTTTGCCATGTTTGAGCGGCAAATATCGCGCTGCCGTGTTACCAGTTTGCATGGGAGATATATCCACTCGCGCTTGCACATCATCTTGCGCCAACACATCCGCAATCGAAATATAATGTTTACCCCAATCCAAACCCTGCTTCATGGGCATCAGCTCAATAAATCGAATCGTTGCGCCCATAGCCGAAGCAAAATCAATCAACGCAGCGACCTCATCATTGTTGATACCTTTCATCAACACGGTATTCAGTTTGATAGGAAAAAGACCTGCATCTTTAGCTGCTTGAATACCATCCAACACAGGCTGAATATCGCTACCTGTGAGCTTCTTAAAACGCAAAGGATTGAGCGTATCCAAGCTGATATTGATGCGATTTAAGCCTGCATCTTTGAATGCTTCTGCATACTTTGCCAAGTAAGCCGCATTACTGGTCATCGCCAAATCGGTGATGCCATCTATGGCTGATAATTGCGCGACCAAATCAGGCAAATCTTTACGCACCAAAGGCTCACCACCTGTAATCCGCACCTTGTTCACACCCAAGGATACGGCAACCTTCACAATGCGCGCAATCTCTTCAAAGCTTAAAATATGGGAGCGTGGCTCAGCTTGATAGGCATCGGCAGATGGCCTGCAATAATCACAACGCATATTGCATCTATCGGTGACTGAAATGCGCAAATAATTGAGCTTGCGCCCAAAAGAATCATGCAATTCTTGGCGTTTATTCAACGCTTTGCTTTGCGGATAAAACTTAATGGGCTGGGCGTTCATGAGCCAGACAATAGTCTTTTCATCTCCGGTATGCACGAGCCACATCCCGTACCTGCCATCGTACAACTTTTTAATTTTTCAATGGAATCTGAACCCGCCTCAATCGCAGCCTTAAGTTCAAGCTCTCCAACATTATTACAAGCACAAATCATCTTGCCCTTGGTATCATGTTTATCGATTGGCCCGCCTGGAGCGAGCAAATAAGGGCGCAATTCACCCACATCACGACCTTCAAGCATGAGTTTACGAAGCCACTTCGCCTCATCCATATCACCGCCCACCCAACGCACGGCAACCAAGCGACCATCATTTAACCATGCCTTGCGATAAATACCATGTTTGCGGTCAGCAAAGGTGAGCGTTTCAAACTGTTTACCCTGTTCCAACATTTGATCCAAACGTTTGTACTGTGCAT
>JALWPO010000332.1 GCA_026994965.1 Mariprofundaceae bacterium
TATTGCAGCCCGCATTGGATCATGCCCTTTCGGGGAAAAACCCTGAATATATTTATATCATTCCCATTGCGGTTATTGGTCTGTATGTCATCAAAGGCGTTGCCTATTTTGGGCAGGCATATTTGATGGGATGGATTGGTCAACGTGTGGTTTATGATTTGCGTGATAGGCTGTATACCCGTCTAATTGGACAGTCTTTAGCCTTCTTTGCGCACCGAAAAACAGGCGAATTGCTTACACGCATTAGTTATGATGTCACTTTGGTTCAAGCCGCAGTGAGCACATCCGTAACAGCATTGATGCGCGATTCCATGACAATTATATTTCTTGTGGGTGTGATTTTTTACCAAGATTGGCTACTTGCATTGATTGCTATGGGCGTATTTCCTGTGATTGTATATCCTATTTTACGCTTTGGGCGAAAAATGCGCTCGGCCACATATGATGGGCAGGTTGTTATGGGGCAAATGTCCAGTTTGGTTGAAGAAACAGTGGGTGGTATTCGCGTGGTTAAGGCTTTTGGCATGGAAGATTACGAACGTGGGCGTTTTCTTGCATTGATTGGTGGTTTTATGAAGCATCAAATGCGGGTTTTTCGCGTGAATGCACTCTCATTTCCGATTATGGAGCTTGTAGCAGGTTTTGGTATTGCAGGTGTGTTGTTTTATGGCGGTTTACGTGTGTCTTCAGGGGAAGCCACAGCGGGAACATTAATGTCTTTTCTAGCTGCTGTGATTATGCTTTATGAGCCTGTAAAACGTTTATCTGGTGCAAACAATCAAATTCAGCAAGGTCTATCCGCTGCTGAAAGAGTATTTGATATTTTGGATGAAGATGTGCTTGTATCAGATAAAGTTGATGCAAAATCATTACCTAAGTTTCAACAATCGATTTGTTTTAAGGATGTTTATTTGCAGTATCCTACTGCGGACAAGCCTGTACTTTCTGGGATTCATTTAGAAGTTAAAGCAGGAGAGGTTGTGGCATTGGTTGGGCGCAGTGGTGCAGGAAAAAGCTCGCTGGCAAATCTTGTGCCACGTTTTATGGATGTTTCTCAAGGGCAAGTGCTTTTGGATGGCATGGATGTCCGAGATTTAACACAAGCATCATTGCGCCAACAGATTGCATTGGTCACACAAGATGTTATTTTATTTAATGATACCGTGTTAAATAATATTGCTTATGGGCATGATGATATTGACCATACTCAAGTGGAGATGATTGCCAAGGCAGCCAATGCCCATGATTTTATCATGCAACTTCCAGAAGGTTACAATACGTTAGTGGGTGAGCGAGGTGTGATTTTATCGGGAGGGCAAAGGCAGCGGATATCATTGGCGAGGGCATTACTCAAAGATGCGCCGATTCTTATTTTGGATGAGGCTACAAGTAGTTTGGATACTGAATCTGAAAAGCTAGTGCAGCAAGCGATTGAACGTTTGATGCAAGGGCGTACGGTGATTGTGATTGCACATCGCTTGTCCACCATTCGAGGTGCAGACAAGATTGTAGTCTTGGATAAAGGTGGTATTGCTCAAATGGGAAGTCATGAGGAGCTCCTTAAAGCAGGTGGTTTGTATGCTGAGTTGTATCATATGCAGTTTGAATCACAATCAACATGAAACGTAAGCTTTTAGCGTGGCTCGTCCCAAGATTCATTTATTGTATTCATATGTTTTTAAGATATACGATTCGTTGGGATTTTATCGGTGAACGTTATCAAGTGGGTTGTACGCCTTATATTTTGAGTTTTTGGCATGCGCGAATTTTGATGATGCCGCATGCATATCATGGATGGGATGGATCTATGCTTATTTCAGAGCATAAAGATGGGGCATATATTGCAGATGCGGTTGAACTTATGGGTTTGCATTCTTCACGAGGCTCTTCTTCTCAAGGTGGTGCGCGTGCATTTCTAAAAATGATACGTTTAGCAAGAGATGGTCATTCACTTGGGATTACACCTGATGGTCCGAAAGGACCTGCCGAGGTTGTACAGCTTGGAACTGTACAATTGGCAAAAAAGTCGGGCTTACCATTAAGAGCAGTATGCTATGCTAGTAAACGGCATTGGCGGGCAAAATCATGGGATAGGTTTTATGTGCCTTTACCCTTTACACGGGGTGTGTTTGTGATTGGTGAGCCTGTATATGCGCTTGAACATGATGATGAAACATTAAAGTTATTTCAAAAAGCGATGGATGAGGTGCAAGAAAAGGCGGATCATTATTTCAATTAGCCTTGGCTATACTTAACCAAGCGCCTTCAAGTAAACCTGCATCCACAGTGCTAAACACGTCATAATTCCAGCGTTCTATAATACTCTCCATGATGGCTAAGCCTGCAATCATCAAATCAGCTCTACCTTTTTCAATGGCGGGCATGGCTTGCCTTTGTTCAAGGCTCATGCTTAAAAGCTTGTCACGCAATTGGCAAAAGCGTGGGTAAGTGATGTGGTGATTATTCACAATATCAGCGTCGTATTCTGACATATTTAAATCAATGGCTGCCAATGTAGTGACTGTGCCTGCTGTACCTACCAGATATTTTGGAAAATGGTTTTGGTGCATTTGCCAGTATTTTTCTACTGCATCAAGATGAGTATGGGTGGTTTGCTTCATAGCTTGATAATCAGATGCAGATGGTGGATTGCTATGCAAATGAGCCTCCACCAAGCGTACCACCCCAAGCTTACAACTGATGGTATCTATGGTGGTATGTTGGGAAGCGCGTACAAACTCCGTGCTAGCACCACCAATATCAAATAATAGCATATCATGACTTTCATCTTCAGGCAGTACAGCACAAGCACCAAGTAAGGATAAATGGGCTTCTTCGGTGCCTTGAATGATTTGAATATGTATATGGGTTTCAGTAGCAACTTGCTGGCAAAATAATGCACCATTTTTTGCCTCACGCATGGC
>JALWPO010000333.1 GCA_026994965.1 Mariprofundaceae bacterium
TACAAATATGCACATGTAAGAAGTTTTGATGAGTTTTCTCTGGAGATTATGCTTTGCAGGGTGTTTGATTTTTCTTTGAAAGGAGTCATGCCTGATTACACAATGTATCCAGATGCAATAAAAGGGAAACAATTTTTTCGGGGGCGAAAACTGTTTGTGCAATTTTTGCGTACACTTTCCAATATTGTACCATCACAAAAACAAGCAATAATGGCAACTTTTTTTCGCCCGATTGAAGTAACGATGATTCTTAGGCTGAGAAAGTAAATAGTAATGGTAGCAAAGAGCGACATAGACTTGTCCAATTAAGGGGTTTTTATTATTATGACACCATTAAATATACTTCTTCTCTGTAACAGACCCGTGAAGAATGCGGATGCATCTACTGTGACAGACCACCTTGATGCCTTTGTTAACTTTTCAGAACATAAAGTAACTCAACTCTCATTTATACGTCATTTGCCGAGTCAATTAGATTTGAGCCGATTCGATGCAATCATTATTCATTACACAATCGCAATCGGTTATTTGAGTGACCACTATATTGATCAGGAGGCAAAAGATCGGATTCGAAATTTTCAAGGCATGAAAATTGTATTCATCCAAGACGAGTATAGATCTGTTCAGTCTGTTTTGGAAACGTTGCGTTATTTGGATATTGACATGCTTTTCACCTGTCTTCCTGAAAGTGAAATTAATAAAGTTTATTCAGAGGATGAACTGCCAGATATTATCAAGATCAATACATTAACTGGCTATGTGCCTAAATCCTTGACTGAGGTATCGGTACCATCCATAGCTGAAAGACCCATAGATGTTGCTTATAGGACCCGAAAACCACCATTCTGGCTTGGTGAACTTGCTTATGAAAAATGGCAAATAGCAGACCATTTTAATGAATATGCAAAAGACAAACATCTTCAATTGGATATTTCGTATGATGAAGCAGACAGAATTTATGGTCATCAATGGGTTAAATTTGTCTCCTCAACAAAAACAATGCTTGGTGTAGAAAGCGGTGCCAGTGTCTTTGATTTCACTGGCGGATTGCAAAAGAAAGTGGATGCCTATGTTGCAAAACATCCAGATATTACCTTTCCCGAAATACAGGAGAAGTTTCTGCAACCGTATGAAGGCCTTATTTATTTGAATCAGATATCGCCACGTTGTTTTGAGTCAGCGGCTCTTCGAACAGTTATGATTTTATTTGAAGGTGCATATTCAGGAATTTTGAAGCCTTGGAAGCATTATATTCCTTTGAAAAAGGACTTCAGCAACTTTGATGAGGTATTATCAGTATTGAAGGATAACGTTTTTCTACAAAAGATGGCGGATAGAACATTTGAAGAAATTGCACTAAACCCAGAGTATTCTTATGAAACATTTATCAAATACTTTGATGCCTCCGTTGTCGATGCATTCAATGCAAAATCTATACAGAGGTCAGGGCATTACTATACAGATTTCGGCTACCGCTTTGCGCTTGCGATGAGTCCTCGCTATGCGGCCAAACGATTTTCTACTTTGACATTACAGCGTATTTTGTTGGGCACAAAAATCCGGGCTATTATTTTTCGTATGTGGGGACATATTCCATTCAATATCCGGAATATAGTCCGACCATTGCTTCGCATGCTCGGAAGGTAAAATCAAAGGCTAGTAGAAGAAAGCTATCTATATGCGGCAGAAGCATTAAAATAAAAAAGTGTGATTTAGATTACAGATTTCCTCAAAGTTGCCGATAGACTTCTCCATAGCAGCAGTCGAAAGACGAACTTCATGTAATACTCAATAAGGCAGGGCTTCAAGCACCCTGCCTTTTTTGTTTTTAGAAAACTTATAAAGCCTTGAATTAAGTATTGTATCCCCGAAATCGAGTGTATATGTGTTTGTTAGCGACTTTATATGTATGCAAATGATTGCGGGGCGCACTTAACATTAAACTCTCGTAAATCTTTATGTTTAGGATATTTTTTTGTCTTTTTCACTTTAATTGCATGCCCCACTTCTTTGCCAGAAAAATAACGGTCATAGAATTCTTTATCAATTCCAGCATGTTCCATTGTTATATGCCATAATTCGCCAATATCCAATGACAAAATATCATCAATTTCGAATTCACCGATAACTTTACTTACTGGGCTTGATGCGTAAATCACCACCTTACTAATACCTGGTTTTTTAAAAATGGCTCTTCGAAACTCATATTTCTTTTTGCCCGAAAAAATAAGTTCGGCATACTCTGGCTTAATTGATAATAAAACTTTCATCTGTATTTGATGCTCCTAAAATTAGTTCAAATTGATCATTCGTTATTTCTTCAAAACCTCGAGGAACACTAGATGTATCTCGAATAACACCCATATCGATTAGAGACCGTAAGTTGGGTCTTTTAGGAAGTGAGTATATATACAAAAAATTTACAATAAATGGTCTGTTTGTTTGATTATAATTCCAGTGTTCTCGCAAATCATTATCTGTGAATACACTCCTTTTTCTACAATGACTTATAAACTCATTTTCATCTTGTATATTTACAATTGTATTTTCAACGACACCAATTGTTGTAACAACACCTCTGTAATACCCGCCTGTTCGATAGAAAACTATTACATCACCAGGCTTTAAGTTTTTGTAAAATGACCGTGAAATATAAACCTTTTGTATCGCATTTCTATGAGGCTGGTTTTCTATAAAGTCATCTGGTGATTCGTTATTCAGAATTGAATCGGGGAATAGCTCTGTGTGATATCGAGGATAAATTGGGACAATAAAATATCTTCTTTTTCTGTCAATAAAGGGGTAAATTTGTTTTGGATGTTCTGCGTCTGGAACTGGATTAAAATCTTTTACATATACCTTTTCATCACCCGTCGGGGTATGTTTTACCCCAAACAGAACGAACCCCCAGTCGCTTAGCAATCCTATAAGCCTCTCCTGCTCTTCAGTTTTATCAAATAAAGTGACATAAACTTCATCCACCTTATTCCGTAAAGCATTATCGAAAATTATTTTTAGAAATCGCTCGCCAAGTTTGTAACCATTAGAAACTACTTTAAATGTTCCTATTTTTAGTCTTTTCTTTTTGTTAAATATTGGATTTATATCAGAATAGTTTTCACCTTCACCTTCTACTTTTACATACAAAAATGCAACAATCTGACCTTGATCAGAACGACAAATATATGCCGTTTCATCAGCCTTTGAGTTAAACCATTTATTGAATCCCTGATAGTCACTGCGAAATGAATCGAAAAAATTATCATTTATATCAATGTTTCCGAAATATTCTTTTCTGACCGATAATGTTTTATATTCTGCAAGTGTAGGGTTTTCGGCAGTGACTTTTTCAAGGAAACTATCTATAGAAAATACGCGATTGCTTATTCCGAGGTCGCTTGCTTTTTGGTGGATCTTACGATCTTCAGTTACAAGGTAATTTACACGCTCAGCAAATACTTCCTTTAATAGAGATGTGTCAATTGCATCATTCTCATTCCGGTCATATTTATCCCTGATAGTCTCAATTTCTTGGGACTCAGGAGCTTCTGTTTTGAGAAGAGCGTAATTTTGAATTTTAGCCTTGATAGTATTTACTATTTCATCATTTTTATGTTTCTGTATTTCTGCCAATGAAAGAGGATGTATACATTTTTCATAATGTAGTTTATCGAACCAACCGAATAAGGTACCTATATCCTCATTTAAGACTCGATTAGCCTCTCTATGAATCAAAATATTAGTATCTAGCAGTATTCTCATGTCTTATCCATGTCAATATTCAGATTTCCAATGAAATATTTTACGCCATCAAGTCCTTTATCAACACTAGATTTTAAATATGGTACGCGTAAGTGTTCAGCAATTTCTCTAGCATATTTTATTTCTTCATTCTGAAAACAGGATAAAAGCTTAGCATCATATGAAACTCCATCCCTTCCAGATATCTTTTCGACAACACTACTGATTTCATCATAAAGTACGATGACTGAGCATGGCTCAATTCCTATAAATGTTTCTATTGGAATTCGCTCTATCTCGTTATCCGAATTCAGCAAGCAGCAATGCCCGTCAAGCAATGTTGGTCTAGTTGGGGGGATATATTTTTCTATTGCTTTTAAAAGCAGATCTTGATTATTGCTGATGTCCTTGACGCTTTTATCTGTGCCGCTCAACTTTTCGCTCTTAAACTCACTTATTAACTGACTGGCAGAAAAGTGACCAATATCCATAGACTCTTCAAGCCTCTGACAAAGATACGTTTTACCAACTCCATGAATCCCAGCAACAAAAACTATTTTTTTCGTCATACCTTATTCATCACTAATAATGTAAATATAAGGAATTGAGAGTCCTTATATTTATCTATGCTTAGGCGAACATCTTTTCCTTTATATTGCATATCCATAGGCTGATGGTGGCGCAATTATTTTTTCTGTCAAATTTGCGCCAATGTTCCTCATCATGCTAGACTAGCATTAACCACTCTAGCCTTGGGATGACTTTTTTATCTTTGCAAGTAAGCTCGCCGCATGAATCCTTTATTGCATAGTATTGTTACACCCCTACCCTTATTTGATAAAATCACAGCCGAGGATGTATTGCCTGCTTTAGAGCAGGTATTGCAGAAGCAAAAGCAGCTTGTGCAAGTGCTTGTGGCGCAGGAAAAGCCCACATGGGATAGCCTGATGCTTCAGCTTGAGAGTATGGATGAAGAATTATCGCGCGTTTGGGGGCCTGTGACCCATTTGAATGCGGTATGTGATTCCGATGCCTTGCGCGAAGTCTATCAAAAGGGCGTGCAACAAACCTCGGCTTGGCATACCGAACTGGCACAAAATGAGGCGCTGTATGCCGCGATTAAAGATGTGCAAGCCAATGAAGCGGAGGTGCTCAACCAAGAGCAGCAAGCCTTGCTGGCGCAAAATATTCGGGATTTCCGATTATCAGGTGCAGAATTAAAAGGCGAAGATAAAGCGCGATTCAAAGCCATTCGTTTGCGCTTATCTGAGTTGGCGACTTTATTTGAGCAGCATGTACTCGATGCTACGCGCGCATTTACATTTCACACAGATAACCAAGATGATTTACAAGGCTTGCCCGATTCAGCATGCGATGCTGCGGCGCAAAGAGCCAAGGCAGATGGTTTGGAAGGTTGGCTGTTCACCTTGGATATTCCATCGTATTTACCACTGATGCAATATGCCGAGAATCGCGATTTGCGCGAGAAGATGTATCGCGCTTATGTATGCCGAGCCAGTGATGGTGATTTAGATAATACGCCTGTGATTGATGAATTGTTGGCACTAAGGCAGGAGATGGCAGAGATGCTGGGCTTTGAGCATTATGCTGATTATTCGCTGGCAACCAAAATGGCAAGCAAAACAGAGGAAGTCACAGCCTTTTTGCGTGAACTGGCAGATAAAAGCCGAGCCATGGCTGAGCAAGAAGTTGAAGAACTCCAAGCGTTTGCCCAAGAACATTTAGGCATTGATGATTTGCAGGCTTGGGATATTCCTTTTGCATCGGAAAAATTGCGTATGCATACCTATGCGATTTCTCAAGAAGAATTGAAGCCTTATTTTGCAGAGGCGAATGTGGTGTCGGGCATGTTCGCTTTGGTGGAGAAGATGTATGGCATTCATATTCAACAAGGCGAGGCTCCGCTTTGGCATAAGGATGCCCAATACTTTGATATTTTTGATGAGCAAGCGCAGAAAATAGCAGGCTTTTATTTGGATCCGTATGCCAGAGCGCATAAACGCGGTGGTGCATGGATGGATGAATGCGTGGTGCGCTGGCAAAAGCCAGATGGCACATTGCAATTGCCTGTGGCGTATTTGGTTTGCAATTTTGATGCGCCGATTGGCGATAAACCCGCGCTTTGGACGCATAATGAAGTGATGACTTTATTCCATGAATTTGGGCATGGATTGCATCATATGTTAACAGAAATCAATGTGCGCGGGGTATCGGGTATCAATGGCGTGCCTTGGGATGCTGTGGAATTACCCAGTCAATTTATGGAGAATTTTTGCTGGGAGCGTGAGGTGTTGGATTTATTCGCCAAGCATTATGAAACAGGCGAATCCATTCCTAATGATTTGTTTCAGCGCATGACTGCGGCAAAGAATTTTCAATCGGGTATGCAAATGCTTAGGCAAATTGAATTCTCATTGTTTGATTTTGTGTTGCATAGTGAATATCAGCCTGATGGTGAGAGGTCGGTACAAGATGTGTTGAATGCGGTGCGTCAAGAAGTGGCTGTGGTGACACCGCCAGCATTTAATCAATTTCAAAATAGCTTTTCACATATTTTTGCAGGTGGCTATGCAGCAGGATACTACAGCTACAAATGGGCAGAAGTGCTATCTGCCGATGCTTATGCCGCATTTGAAGAAGAGGGCATAAATAATGCCGAAACAGCAGCGCGATTCCGCAAAGAAGTTTTATCCATTGGCGGTAGCAAAGATATTATGGATGGATTTGTGGCATTTCGTGGACGCAAACCCAATGTGGATGCGCTATTGCGACATTCAGGCATTGTATCATGAAAACGCTGTTGCTGATTCGCCATGCAGAAGCAGGTTGGGGCGATTTTGGGCAAAATGATATAGAGCGCACGCTCACCTCACGCGGATTGATGCAAGCAGATGATATGGCAAAGCGCTTAAAAGAAAAACAGCTTGTGCCTGATAGGGTATGCAGTAGCACAGCGATTCGAGCCGAGATGACTGCCCAACGCTTGTTTGAGCATCATGCGATTCAATGGGATAAAAGCCTATACCTTGCTGAGCCTGACATGATGCTTCAGCAGATTAAGGCTGCCGATGATGATGTGCAGACTTTAGCGATAGTGGCACACAATCCTGGCATTTCAGCATTGGCAGATGCTTTGAGCAGTGAATCTGTGCATGGGATGGCACCTTGCACGGTTGCAGTGTTACAATGGGATGTGCAGCAGTGGTCAGATATCAAGCAAGGCGCAGGTGAGCTAAGCGCTTATCTTCAAGCTTAAGGAACCTCTGAACAAGTCGCCCATGAGTTGCGTTGCAGCCCCAATCGTGATGCATGCAAGGAAGGCGACGCAGGTCGTAGCCGTAGCTACGATGCCAAGGAGTCTGACGCCGCAAGCGCAGGATTGGGGCGCAACCCTTGCGGGACAAGGCTTTGCGAGCGAACTGCTGCGTTGCTCGGCTTGCAAATGGAACAACCATACGCTTCGCCTCGCGCCTTGCATTTCATCTCGTAAAGCCAGTGTCGCAGCCATGTCGGACTTGTTCAGAGGTTCCTTAATTGATGATGGAGTATAAGATGACAGATATACATATTGGCACACCACTCACATCCAAAGCCAAGCGGGTAATGTTGCTCGGCTCAGGCGAATTGGGCAAAGAAGTGGTGCTTGAATTGCAACGCTTGGGCGTGGAAACCATTGCCGTGGATAGTTATGCCCATGCACCAGCCATGCAGGTAGCGCATCGCTGGCATGTGGTGGATATGTTGGATGGCGATGCCTTGCGCGCTCTGATTGAACAAGAGCAACCGCATTTGATTGTGCCTGAGGTTGAGGCGATTGCCACAGATACCTTGGCAGCCTTGGAAGATGAGGGTTTCACAGTGATTCCCACCGCGCGAGCCACACAATTGACCATGAATCGTGAGGGCATTCGCCGCCTTGCGGCTGAAACGTTGGGTTTAACCACCTCGCCGTATCAATTTGCTGCAACACAAGCCGAATTTGAAGCTGCCATTCAAAAGATTGGTATGCCATGCGTGGTCAAACCGATTATGAGCTCATCAGGCAAAGGGCAATCGGTGATAAAAACCGATGCTGATATTCAAAAGGCATGGGATTATGCGCAAGAAGGTGGGCGCGCGGGCAAGGGCAAAGTGATTGTTGAAGGTTTTATTGATTTTGATTATGAAATCACGCTGTTAACCATTCGCCACAACGCAGATGAGCCTTTTTCACCCAGTGAAATAGAATGTATATCACAGGCTGAAAAAAGCACATCTGCTCATTCGTTTCATACTCAAGTTAGCACCTCATTTTGTCAGCCGATTGGGCATGTGCAGATCGATGGTGATTATCGGGAATCATGGCAGCCACAAGCGATGTCTGATACAGCGCTGCAACATGCACAAAGCATGGCAGCAAAGGTCACCGATGCCTTGGGTGGTTATGGTTTGTTTGGGGTGGAATTGTTTGTGAAAGGTGATGATGTGATATTTAGTGAAGTATCACCACGCCCGCATGATACAGGCTTGGTCACGCTGATTTCGCAAGACTTATCAGAGTTTGCGCTGCATGCGCGCGCGATTCTTGGGCTCCCTATTCCAAATATTATGCAACATGGCGCAGCGGCATCTTGTCCGATTGTGGTGCAAGGGGATTCTAAGCAAGTAAGCTTTGGTGGTTTGGAAAAAGTCTTGGCAGAGCCTGATACGCAGCTTCGTTTGTTTGGTAAGCCCGAAGTGCATGGCAAACGGCGTATGGCGGTGATTTTAGCGCGTGGAGCGAGTATTGAAGCTGCTCGTGCCAAAGTGAAAAAGGCAGCGGAGGTATTGAAGGTTGATGTATGAGACCACTGCATCGCGCACCTTTTTGGCTGCATCTGCGTTAAAAACAGCCTTTCAATCCTCATTTGCAAACAGCAAACTGCGGGTTTCAGGTTTATTTGCCTTGATTCGCTCAAAAAATCACTGCGGTGCAGAGGTCTCTATATGACATGATGCTATACGGCAAATTTCATTTTGCGTTCATCTTTGTATATGTACGCTGTGTATCTCAAAAGCGGAAAAAAGGAGTTGTATCTATGACATCATATAAGAAAATCATTTCACTTCTGTTGGGTGCAGCGCTGCTTACTGGCGCAAGCATAGCCACGGCAAGTGCACATGAAGATGGTGATAAAGCAGGTAAAAAAGGTCATCATAGGTTTGAGAAGATGGATACCAATGGTGATGGAAAAATCAGTGCCGCCGAACATGCAGCTATGGCAGCCTCTTGGTTCAAAAAAATGGATGCCAATGGTGATGGCTTTGTCAGCAAGGCTGAAATGAAGGCGCACCATCAAGCGATGAAAGAAAAGTGGAAAAAACATAAAAAAGCCTGTGATGGCAAGTAATCAGATTTGTTGAATATCAATAAGCAATATATGCGGCGGCTTTATCAGTCGCCGTATTTATGTTGTAAGCTTTGTAGTTTATGGATTGTATTGTGCTGGTCATATCCAGCACTAGCTGGAGGCATCATGACCCAATATACCAATGCGCTGATTAACGAGCCTAGCCCCTATTTACAGCAGCATGCGCATAATCCTGTTCACTGGTATCCATGGGGTGAAGCCGCATTTGCCAAAGCAAAAAAAGAAGATAAACCAATTTTTCTCTCTATTGGCTATTCCACCTGCCATTGGTGTCATGTGATGGAGCATGAATCCTTTGAAGATGAGGAAGTGGCTAAGGCAATGAATGATACCTTTATTGCGATTAAAGTGGATAGAGAAGAGCGCCCCGATATTGATCAGGTGTATATGCAAGTGGCGCAGATGATGAATGGGCAAGGCGGCTGGCCACTTAATATATTGATGACTCCCGATAAAAAACCATTTTATGCAGCGACATATATTCCCAAATACACACGCTATCAACGTATTGGCATGTTGGATTTGACCTCAAGAACCAAAGCCTTATGGGCAAGCAAGCGCAGTGAAATGGAAGACTCTGCCGAAAAGATTACAGAGCTATTGACCTCGCGTAGCGGTGTATCCGATACAAGTGTGGATTTGGATGCCAAAGCATTAGCGGCAAAAGCGATTTCCAATTTGAAATCTAGCTTTGATCCCGAGTATGGCGGTTTTGGCGGCGCGCCCAAGTTCCCTAGCCCACATAAATTATTGTTTTTATTGCGAGAAGCGAAAAAGACAGGGGATAAAGAAAGTATTGCCATGGTCGAGCAAACCTTGGATGCGATGCGTGCAGGTGGTCTATTTGATCAAATTGGGTTTGGGTTTCATCGCTATTCCACCGATGCGCAATGGCTGCTCCCCCACTTTGAAAAAATGCTTTATGACCAAGCCATGTTAATGATGGCATATACTGAATGCTATCAATTGACCAAGCATCAACGCCATGCCGATGTTGTGCGTGAGATTGCGACTTATCTATTGCGGGATATGCGAGATAGAACAGGCGGGTTTTATTCAGCCGAAGATGCAGATTCTGAAGGCGTGGAAGGCAAATTTTATGTGTGGGACAATCAAGAGATTGAGTCCATTTTAGGCAAGAATGATGCAAAATTAGCCCAAAAATACTTCAATCTTGAAGAAAATGGCAATTTTCATGATGAGGCGACAGGCGAGAAAACAGGCGAAAATATTCCTCATTTAAGTGCATGGCAGGGCAAGGCGCATGCCGCAGATATACAAGGCATACGTAAAAAGCTGTTTGATGCGCGTGAAAAAAGAGTGCATCCATTTCGTGATGATAAAATCTTAACCGATTGGAATGGTTTGATGGTGGCAGCTTTTGCCAAGGCAGCGCGGGTATTGCATGAGCCTGTATACCTTGAAGCCGCACAAAAAAGTGCAGATTTTTTATTGCATACCATGCGCAAAAAAGATGGGGCGTTGTTGCATCGCTATCGCCAAGGCGATGCGGCGATTGATGCGCATTTGGATGATTATGCATTTGTGGTTTGGGGGCTGATTGAATTGTATCAGGCGAATTATGATGCTCGCTATTTGCAAGCAGCCTTGGATTTGAATGTCATCATGCTTAAAGATTTTAAAGCCGAGCATGGCGGCTTGTATATGGCAGCGAATACGGATGAGCTTTTGATTCGCCCCTTGGATGCTTGGGATGGGGCATTGCCATCGGGCAATGCTGTAGCAGCAGAGAATATGATTCGTTTGGCAAGATTGACGGGCAATACCAAACTGGAAGAAGAGGCAGCACATATTTTTGCAGCATTTTCACAATCCATCACGCAAGTGCCTGATGGATTTATGTATATGTTATCCGCATTGGCTTTGGCAGAGGGTGATGGTATGGAAGTGGTCTTTGCAGGGGATATCCAAAGCGAGCAAGCGCAAACCATGCTGGATACATTCAATGCCGTTTATTTGCCGCATGCTGTGAGCCTTTGGCGGGATAAGCATAGCCAAGCGATAATTCCTTTTATTGCTTTGCAAACACCAGTGAATCAAAAAGTTACGGTTTATGTGTGTAATCATTTTCAATGCAATCAGCCTGTGACCAGTGTGGAAGCTTTGCGAGCATTGATTCAGTAAACTTGGTTTGGCTTAGTTTGTAAGGGATGGGCACTGCTATCGACTAGAGATTGCATGGATGATTGTAGGCTAGCAAATGCAGGGAGGTATGGGTGATAAAGCAGATATTATGCGTCGTAGCATTGTTGACGATAAGTGTATGTGCACAAGCAGCAGAGCGTATTGCAGTGGTGGG
>JALWPO010000334.1 GCA_026994965.1 Mariprofundaceae bacterium
ATGGTGGGTGATGGCATCAATGATGCAGCGGCTCTGGCACGAGCTGACGTGGGCTTTGCCATGGCTTCAGGTACAGATATTGCCATGGAAGCTGCTGATATTACATTAATCCATTCAAGCTTAGATGCTATCCCCAATGCCATCGCCATTTCTCGCGCAACCATAAAAAATATTCACCAAAACTTATTTGGGGCATTTGTTTACAATGCACTCGCCATTCCTATTGCTGCTGGCGTATTGTATCCATTCTTGGGTATTTTATTGAACCCCATGATTGCAGGGGCTGCCATGGCAATGAGTTCAGTGACTGTGGTTTCCAATGCCAATCGCTTGCGCTTTTTTCAACCATCAAGTACACACACACCATGATAAAAACTACAGGATTATTTTTACTCACAGCATTAGCTGAAATCATCGGCTGCTATTTGCCATACCTTTGGCTAAAAGAAGGAAAATCCGCATGGCTTATCTTGCCCACCGCTATCAGTTTAGGCTTATTTGCATGGCTACTCACACTACACCCCCAAGCTTCTGGGCGTATTTATGCAGCTTATGGTGGAGTTTATATCGGTGTCGCGATTCTATGGCTATGGCTTGTAGATGGTATTCGCCCCACTTTAAGCGATATGATAGGGGTCGCCTTTTGTTTTCTTGGTATGTGCATCATTATATTTGGATCGAGAATACATTAAGTTAGCGTTTCCTTAGAAAGTCATGTTTTGGATTTCTCCACAAGGTCGAAAAGACAAACTCACCACGAAGAAACAGTGTCATGCTGAGCGTAGTCGAAGCATCTCTCCTGTCACCCCGAACGCAGTTGAGGGGTCTTTCAGTGTGTGTCAAACAAGATTTCTCCGCTACGGTCGAAACGACCCTCTCCCCCTTGCTATAGATGCGCCGAAACAAAGATGGAAGAAGGGATAAAAGCAAAACACGTGCTTTGTTTTGCGCCCGATTTCCAGCTTTGATGAGGATATACGCAGCTATTTCAGGGGCATTTTCTTTGCTTCGTTTCTTTGATGGCAAAGAAATGAAGAAAGACCTAACCGCAAAATATACAGAGGGAAGAAGAATATAAACCACAGATAAACGCAGATAGACACAGATAAATGTCATGCGCCCGTGTCGAAGCATCTCTCCTGTCACCCCGAACGTAGCTGAGGGGTCTTCAGCGTGTTAAACAAGATTTCTCCCTGCGGTCGAAACGGTCGAAAT
Organism: Mariprofundaceae bacterium; assembly: GCA_026994965.1. Taxonomy (GTDB): domain Bacteria; phylum Pseudomonadota; class Zetaproteobacteria; order Mariprofundales; family Mariprofundaceae. The sequence goes on from JALWPO010000334.1 coordinate 1,216, forward strand.
GTCCCTCTCCCCCTTACGATAGCTATAAGCTTTCTAGTTCCTGAGAAAAATCTAAGATAATCGCGCGATAAGCCATTGCCCAATATCTGCAATTTCCTCAGCGCAAACGCTATGTTCCATATCATAGGCATGCCAATCCACAGGATGCCCCAATTGTTGTAGTTGTTGGCATGCTACTTTGCCAAGCTTAAAATCAACGATGGGGTCTTGCCGACCATGCGCCAAAAAAATCGGTGTTTCTGAGCTATTGGGGTGAATATGCTCCATTTCATCTTCGAGCAATAGATAGCCCGATAACGCCATGATCCCAGCCAAAGCCTTTTCCTGCCGCAATCCCACATAAATCGACATCGCAGCACCTTGAGAAAATCCAGCTAAGATAATGCGACTGGCAGGAATACCCCGCATCAATTCTTGTTCGATCAACATGTTGATTGCCAATGTAGAATCATGAACCCCTTGTTTATCATGCTCCACACCTAAATCTTGCTGCTTAATATCATACCAAGCAGGCATGATATAACCCCCATTGATGGATACAGGCATAGGAGGTGCATGCGGGAAAATAAAGCGCAATGCCAAATCATCTGGAAGCCCAAGCTGCTGCACAATGGGCTCAAAATCATGCCCATCTGCACCTAAACCATGCAACCAAATAATGCTGGCATCTGGGTTTGAATGGGTTTCTACAGTAATATGAGGCAATGCATGCAATGTCATTCACGTATCCAAGCATAGTTTTCTTGATTGATAAAGCTTGAATGCATAGCAAACTTTTACCATCCAACTATAAACCCATAAAATATAAGTGGTTAAAATAGATGTATTTATAATGTATTTTATGAAAAACATTGTTATGATGCCGCTAAATTATGCATATGGAATGATTTATGCTATAACTTAGCTTTAGATTATTAGTTACATCCAAATGGGAGGAAACATGTTTAGTAAAAAGTTACTATTTGCTTTAAGTATTATATTTTTCATCGTGTCAATACTGGGATTGACCGTTTTTAAGGTCGACGATATCGAAATTAATATTTCAGAATCTGGTATCCAATCAAGAATGGAACCCATCTATTATTTCAAGAAAACGCTAAACCAAAGCAATGTCACCTATGAAATTGAGAATCCAACAGTGAGTGTATCCAAATCAGGTGATGTCACTGTCAAATCAGAATTAACGCTTACATCAGGTACAGATGTGCAGTGGGGTCTGGTTATTTTTACAGCCAAGGTCGCTATTGATAATAAAAATAATGCCTTCTATTTGAAAATTCCAAATACTGTAACCATTAAACTTCCTGGCAAAGATTCGAGCAAAGAAAACTTTAGCGTATGGAATACCGATGCTAAGACCCTTGCCAAAAACATGACGCCTCAACTCAACGCATTCTTAAAGAAAACAGCCATTGAAACCATCAAAGATGACAATTTAAGAAACCAAGCATCCTCATTAAGCATTGCAAAAGTTTCTGAAGGTAACGGCTATATTCATCTTGTTCTAGCAGTAGAGCAAACCATCAGTATTGTCGTTGTTTATACTGTGATGATACTATCTATATTGATATGGCTATCTGCTTACTTCTTTGTAGGCGGAAAAGTTGGCTTCAAAGATGCCGAAAATATCGGCTTTAGAGATCCAAGAAGAGACCCAAATAACGATTAAGGGTTGAACACAAAGAAGCACAGCAGCTTCTT
>JALWPO010000335.1 GCA_026994965.1 Mariprofundaceae bacterium
ATTCCCTCCATCGACCACATGACATCAACCCATAATTTCGACTACACTAGGCATCATAGCGTAAAAAGGGAGGATTGTGTATGCGTGTACTTAGGCAACAATTATTAACCATGTTAGAAGATACACGAAAACAACATGATTTAACATTGCCTCCCAAACGCTTGCAAGCCGCCCTGATTCATCATGCCACCCGCTTACTGCCTCACCCTGATTTCCCCGAGGGCAAAAAGCCAACTGCATTGGTTGCACAAACCCTTAGTCATGGTGCTATGCATCGTCATCTTATTCTGATGCGTTGCCCTGATCAGGCTTTTTATTTGGATGCCATCAAAGGTTATTTGCAACAGCATCAAATCCAAGCTATTGGTCAACAAACTATGGTTGCATCCATGCATTGTAGCGCCAATGGGTGTGCTATTACATTGCGTAAACCCAAAGAAGATGCCTCACAAAATTTTATGTTTATTGCGCTATATTTATCAGCAACCGTAGTACACGATTGCAATAAAATTGTAAAAGATATGCGAGCTATTTTACGTGCTGTTTATCTATCTGTAACGGATTTTCATGCCATGACATCGCAATTACAGCAATGCCAAATCCATCTTCAACAAGACAATCCCCATGATGCCGAACTATTGGCATGGATGAACCAAGGGCGATATATCCTTTTTGGCATGCAATGTTTTTCACCCAAGGGCAAGCATCAACGCTTGGGCATGATGCGTGATTCGCGCATCATGGAACATATCACGCCACAATTATTCAACACCTTACAAAGCTTAGAACTACCCAAAGCAGAAGGGCTCACATGGCTACACCTTGCCCAAGGGCAACAGCATTTATACAGCAATACACGCATGGATATATTACACATCCATTGGCGCGAGCATCATCAACAAGACCAGCATTGTGTGCTTTTAGGCTATTTTTCGCGCAGTGCTCGCCATACCAATGCCAGCCAATTACCTGGCATCAGCCATATCTGGCAACAATTACAGCAGCAATCCTTATTACAACACTCTGATTTTTATCGTCGTGAAATTCGCACCTTATTTGATCGCATGCCCAAAAGCTTGATTGCAAGCATGCCTGCAAAAACATGGCTCAAGCCTTTACGCCAAATTGTAGATTTAACCGTACCCACCCATGTGGTCGCAAATCGTTTAACCCCTGCATCTGATGATGTGGAATATCTTTTGGTTGCTATGGATAATCTTCGTTTTGGTCCTAATGTATGGCATGGTATTCAAGAAAAATTATCGGCATTGGGGCTATCTATTCTACGTCAAGACAACCTTGGCATCGGACCACACCGCATTATCATCATTGCCATCAGCAAACAAAAACACTCACCAACACAGCATCAACTCCAGAAAACCATTCAATCTTGTGTGATGTTTTGGAAGGATTATGCACGCCAACATATTCTTGAACATGCAGATATGCTGGATGTGCCTTCTGCATTGACTGAATTGGAGCAACTCCCTTCCATCTATCAAGATATTTTCTCACCTCAAACCTTTTTGCATCACTACCAAGCCCGTGAATATATTTTGAAACACCATCATCATACCGTACACATTGAGCATCAAAATGAGATACTTAAAATACAAGTGCTCTCCAAAGATGCCCTACCCTTGGGTGAGTTGATTGATAAAATTCAATCCTTCTCTTTGGTTGCCATGCAAGAAGCGTCGGTGCGTTTAGGCGCTGATATGCAACAAAGTATTGTCATCAATGAAATCCAATGTATTACGCCGCCAAACTTGCATCGCCAAACTTTATCACGACTACAACAAGCTTTAACGCAAGTGCTCAACCAACAATCTGACCATGATGATATGAACGCATTATTGATTCATGCTGAACTTGAAATTGAACACATTGCTGTATTGATTACATTAAGAAACCATCTGATTCAACTGGTTGCAGATGCTGCCCCCACGCCATTAACCGATATGTTTAATACCTATCCTGCTGTCGCAAAGGCGCTCTATCAAATCTTTGAAGCCATGCACTGCCCTGCAAAAGCCGATTATACTTGTGAACAAGCCCATCGTTATTTTGAAAAAACAATGATGTATGTCACTAATTTAACCGATGATCGCTGGTTTCGCGCTTTGCAAAAACTGATTCAAGCTGGGCTTAGAACCAATGCCTATATTCGGCAGGTTGGTGAGCCAGTATCCATAAAAATCAACCCTAGATTGTTGGATTTTGCACCACATCCGCATCCATACCGTGAGATATTTGTGCATGGTGTACATATGGAAGGTGTGCATTTACGTGCTGGTGCTGTAGCGCGCGGTGGTATTCGCTATTCGGATAGACCTGCTGATTTTAGAACCGAAATATTGGAATTGATGGCAACACAAGTGGTGAAAAATGGGCAAATTGTGCCCACAGGTGCCAAAGGCGGTTTTATTGTGCGCTGCATCTGCCAGCAAAGCGATAAGGCGGCTTTTGTTCTCAAACAATACCGCTTATTCATTCGTGCCTTGTTAGAGCTCACCGATAATTTAATCCATCAACAAAGCGTTCCGCCTACAGGCATTTATATTCACCCCGATGATCAACACGACCCTTATTTGGTTGTCGCCGCAGATAAAGGAACTGCCCGCTATTCTGATGATGCCAATGCCGAAGCACGCATAGCATCCTTTTGGTTGGATGATGCCTTTGCCAGTGGTGGAAAGCATGGCTATGACCACAAAGTATTTGGCATTACAGCGCGAGGTGCTTGGCGATGCGCAGCCCATCATTTCAAGGCATTGGGCAAAGATGCCTATCACGATGCCATCACCACCATTGGTATTGGTGATATGGGTGGCGATGTTTTTGGCAATGGCATGCTTATCAATCCGAATTTGAAACTTTTAGGCGCATTTAATCATCAACACATT
>JALWPO010000336.1 GCA_026994965.1 Mariprofundaceae bacterium
CAGCTTCTTCGGATTGAAATTTTTCTTTGCAACGCGGACATGTCATCTTAACCTGCTTCATGGTTCCTCCCAAGGTGCATACAATTCAATAGCTGCAATTGAAGGTGATATGAAAGAAAAAATCAAGTCCATAGAAATTTCAGAGACAGAGACACTCACTGAATTGGCTCATGGCAACACGCTTTTAACATCTACACCAGCATTGGCAGCCGACTGGAAGCGCCGTTATGCCACCGCTCATACTCACCCCGCTTGCGAAAGTGCGCAAGTTTATGCTTGGTCTGCGTGGTTATCCGAGCTTTCCAAATTATGTTTTGATAAGGTTTATTTTACGCCCTCACAAGAATTGCACCTGTGGAAACAAGCCATACAAGCAAGCCAATATAGTATTCCTCAAAGCAGCATACAGGGTTTGGCCCAACAAGCCATGCAAGCCTATGCACTGATGAAAACATACCACATACCCACACATGCACTTCAAACACATGCAAATGATGAAACTCGAGCATTACTGGCATGGATAAAGGCTCTGCAACAGATATTAACACAGAAGAAATATCAGCATTACGCCCTGATTGCCGATAAAGTTGAAAACATACTTGGGCAACTGGATGCATTGCAATTACCCCAAAAAATTATTCTGGATGGCTTTGAAGATTACACCCCTGCCCAACAAACCATACTCAATCATCTGAAAAGCTTAGGTGTACCATTATATCTGGTTCAACACGCTACACATAACACAGAAATCACACTCACAGCTTGCCAAGATGATGCTCAAGAATGTGAACATATCGTCCAACAAGTAACCATGATTCTCAACCAGAATCCGCAAGCTAGGATTGCTATTTGCACCCATACACCTGCTAGCAACATGCTCAAACATGCTTTGCAACAATTATTACCCCATCATGCATTACTGCCTCATCATGAACAGCAAGCCATCACCATGCCTCAAGAGAGCTTGGCTGAAAGCCCTATGGTGCAGCAAGCCCTGCATCTGCTTGGGCTAGTTTCATTATATAAAATGGAATGGGATGATATTTCTCTATTGTTGCTATGCCCATGGTTGCGAGGCTTTGAGCAAGAGCGCTCTGCACGCGCACAACTGGATGCCATATTTCGCAGCCAAAATCGGCATAGGGTTAGCTTTAGAGGTTTAATTCAATCCAAGTCGGTGCAAGAAATTCCAAGACTGCACACCATATTGCAACAATTGCATGCTTGGCAAACAAGCAAACCCAAACAACAAAGCATGGCTGAATGGATAAAATCTGCACAACAACTTTTGCAACACTTAGGCTTTATGCAAGCGGGTTTAGAACATGAAAGCATACGCAGTGATGATGAGATTCAACAGATGAATGCACTGCAAGAAGCGATGGGCAGCCTGATTGCCATGGATGTGGTTCAGCCACAATGGCGTTGGGAAGAGTTTTTAGCCCAACTGCATACAGCTTGTCGCAAATCAATGTTAAACAAGTCCGCTTTATTTCCCAATGTACAACTCTTACACATGGAACAAGCCATAGGGCTGGCCTTCGATGATGTGATTGTATGCGGTATGCATGATAGAAACTTTCCACCTGCAATCGCGCCACAACCCCTATTACCGCTACGTATTCAACAAGATTTTAAACTCCCTGCAAGCCATGCTTCACAAGTATTTGAACACTGCCAATGGTTGTGGAATAACTTGCAGCAAAACACAAGGCATATACATGTGAGTTATGCCATGCAAAGTGATGGGCAACCTGTGCAGCCCTCTTCATGGGTTACCCACCTCACAGCACAAACGCCTTTATTAAAACCAACACAAGCGCAATCATGGGCGCTTGAAGACTTTGATGATGATGCGCTGATTCCATGTCAAGAGCATGAAAAGATACGCGGTGGTACAAGCATTTTAAAACATCAATCAGCCTGCCCATTTCGTGCCTTTACTATCCATCGATTACGCATGGATGTGTTGGGTGAAACATCTGCTGGCATTGAGCCCAGCACACAAGGCTCATTGATTCACCTTGCTTTAGAATATATTTGGAAAAAATTGCTCACCCAACAAGCCCTACTTCAATTGAATCATGCGCAACAGGAGAAACTGATTGAACAAGCTATACAATATGCATGGGAACATAGCCGTCATGGTTTGGATAATGATACCCAAGATATTGAATGCAAACGTATGCATAAGGTGTTGCAACAATGGCTAAACATTGAAAAAGAGCGCCCACCTTTTCAAGTGGAAGCATTGGAGAAAACCTACCAATTATCCTTGCCCCGCCATGCGGATAAAGCACTGCCCATCACCCTTAAAATTGACCGCATTGATCAAGATGCACAAGGTCATCGTATTGTATTGGATTATAAAACAGGCAAAAAACAATCTGCCAAGGATTGGTTGGGTGAGCGCATTGCAGAGCCACAACTGCCCATCTATGCACTGGCGGCTGAAGTAGGTATGGATGATGCAGTGGGTTTTGCAACGGTACGCAGTGGTGATGATATGGGCTTTGAAGGTTTGAGCGGTGAAAGTTTGGGCATCAAGGGTTTTGCAACTTGTGATGGTAAAAACAAACGACCTGATGACTGGGCTGCTGTATTTAGCCATTGGCAAGACAATATCGACCTCTTGGCTACAGAGTTTATTCAAGGGCGTAGTGATGTCGCCCCGCGTGATAAACAAGCTTGCCAATATTGCCACATGGAGGCGGTGTGTAGAGTTGATGAATTACAACGTGATGAGGGCATATCATGAGTGCGCAAGTCCGTACGCAAGCCATTTCACCTGAACACTCATTTCTTGTACAAGCGCCAGCCGGTTCAGGTAAAACAGAGCTGTTAACCCAGCGTATTCTCGCATTATTGGCAACCGTGCAAGAGCCTGAAG
>JALWPO010000337.1 GCA_026994965.1 Mariprofundaceae bacterium
CCTCATTGCGTCCAAAATTAAAAATATAGGTTCCCCAATCTTTATGTTCGCCCAATCTAGGGTCTTCATGTTCATAAAGTGCTGTGCCATCAAAACGCGCTAACCCATGACTATCTTTAGGAAAATGCGCAGGCACCCAATCCAAAAATACGCCAATGCCATGCTGATGGCAATAATCCACAAAATACCGAAAATCATCAGGTGAACCAAAACGGCTTGTGGGCGCGAAATAACCCACCACTTGATAGCCCCAAGAGCCATCAAAGGGGTATTCAGTAATCGGCATCAATTCAATATGGGTGTAGCCCATCCATTGGCAATATTCCACCAATTGGTGCGCCAAATCATGGTAACTTAAATAATTACCATCTGCCCTACGCCATGAGCCCAAATGTACTTCATAAATCGACATGGCTTGATCCAAGGCTTGTTTTTGCGGACGTGCAGCCATCCAGCCTTCATCATGCCAATCATATTTTTTTGCATCATGCACAATGCTTGCTGTATTGGGTCTTAACTCCATTTGTTGTGCATAAGGGTCTGTTTTTTCTAAGATATTTCCTTCTTGGGTGCGAATCTCAAACTTATACACTTCACCTTCACACAAACCAGGAATAAATATCTCCCAAATTCCAGAGCCACCACGCAAACGCATACCATGCTCTCGCCCATCCCAATGATTAAAATTACCCATCACTGATACACGACTGGCATTGGGAGCCCAAACAGCAAAGCCTACACCAGAAACGCCTTCATGCTCACGAACATGCGCACCTAATATTTTATATTTCTCAAAGTGATTGCCTTCTCCAATAAGATGTAAATCCATATCGCCCAAAACGGGGGAAAAGCGATACACATCTTCCTCTTCCCAGCAATAACCCTCTTTATTTTCAATGCGTAAGCGATACGCTTTTTCAAAATCACCATCAGTCCATAGCAGTTCAAAGATGTCCGTGCCTTCAATGCGAGACATCGCTATCTCTTTTCCATCCGATAACAGCCACACATGTTCAGCCCTTGGTTTGAATGCCCGAACCACCATACCTTGAGCTTCGGCATGCCTGCCCAAATAGGCAAACGGATCATGACTTCTTGCTTCAATGATTTCCCAAGCTTGCGTTGAAAGCGGCATATATTCCCCCTAAATCACTTCTTCAATGCAATCGATGATTGCAGCATCAAGAAGGCATGCGAAGCTACACCAATCTGATGATAACGTCAGCCTCATCATAAAATTGAATCGTATGTTGGCATGTGATGAAAAGAGTGATTAAAACGGCTGGAGAATCTTGCCAACTTTCGCTAGATTGCGTCGCCGCGTGAAAACAGGCTAGCTAAATCATAAGCTTATTTCACAGCACATAACATGATAGCTCAATAGTTCATGCATGATATTAGTACATATTGAATATACATTTTATGATATTTTGAAAAGTTTTATAGGGGATACTGATGGCATTACCAGTTAAACAAGGCTTATACGACCCACACAATGAGCATGATGCATGTGGTGTTGGCTTTATTGCACATATCAAAAATGAAAAAAGCCATAGCATTGTTGAAAAAGGTTTGGAAATTCTGCTTCGTTTAACCCATAGGGGTGCTGCTGGCGCTGACCCAAGAGAAGGCGATGGTGCAGGCATTTTAATTCAAATTCCTGATGATTTTTTCCAAGCCGTTGCCCCTGATTCGGACATCACACTGCCTGCAAACGGTGAATATGGCGTGGGTATGGTGTTTTTACCCAAAGATGATGCACATCGCGCAACATGCGAAAACATTATCGAAGCAACCACAGCCGCGGAAGGTTTGAACTTCTTGGGCTGGCGTGATGTGCCTGTAGATGCTGTACGTGCTGATTTGCCAGAAAGCGTGACATGCTGCGAGCCTGTGATTCGCCAAGCCTTTATCGGTATGGGCTCTGATATCAAGAATCAAGATGCGCTTGAACGCAAATTATATGTGATTCGTAAAGTTGCACGGAATCAGATTTTAGATTTGAATTTTAAGGATGCAGCCAATTTCTATTTTGCTTCGATGTCCAGCCGTACCATTGTCTATAAAGGCATGTTTTTATCGCATCAAGTCGGTGCGTATTATGATGATTTGAATGATGCCCGCATGACATCAGCTTTGGCATTGGTGCATCAACGTTTCTCTACCAATACCTTCCCTGCATGGGAGTTAGCGCATCCTTTTCGCATGGTGGCGCATAATGGTGAAATCAACACCGTTCGTGGCAATATCAACTGGATGAATGCACGTCGTCATTCTATGAAATCATCCGTGTTGGGTGATGATTTGAATAAAATATGGCCTGTGATTGCAGAAAATCAATCCGATACCGCTTGTTTTGATAATGCCTTGGAGCTTTTGTTGATGGGCGGCTATTCCCTCACCCATGCTGCCATGCTTTTGATTCCAGAAGCTTGGGCTGGCAATGATTTGATGGATAGCAAACGCAAGGCTTTTTATGAGCATCATGCCGCATTGATGGAGCCTTGGGATGGTCCTGCTGCGGTTGCATTTACCGATGGTCGTCAAATCGGTGCAACTTTAGATAGAAATGGACTGCGCCCTGCCCGCTATTTGGTCACCGATGATGATTTAGTCGTTATGGCATCGGAAATGGGTGTGTTGGATATCCCTGAAGAAAAAATTGTCAAAAAATGGCGCTTACAACCGGGTAAAATGTTCTTGATTGATTTGGAAAGGGGTCAAATCATTGATGATGAGACCATCAAAGATGAACTTGCCAGTGAAAAAGATTACGCCAAGATTCTAGCTGAAACGCAAATTCAAATTGAAGACTTACAAGCTGATGTCAAAGTTCAACAGCCTGACCACACAACTTTATTGCATAAACAACAAGCCTTTGGTTA
>JALWPO010000338.1 GCA_026994965.1 Mariprofundaceae bacterium
AACATCATGGTTGGGATACCCATCAAGCAAAAGAAGCTGCTCTAGCATGTGAGCATGCTGCTTTGGCATATTCCAATGATATTTCCAATAGCGAAGGCGCAAGCGCAAGCTTTGGCGAAACAGCCGTGGCTTATGCTGCATCCGATGGCTTTGCTGCCGATTATACACGTACATCATGTTCCCTATCTTTATCAGTGATTGCAGGAAAAGATGAATCTATGCAACGTGATTACGCCTATGATCGCGCACGCCTTGCTACAACATTAGCCAGCCCAGAGTCAATTGGTGAAGAAGCCGCACAAAGAACCTTGCGTAGGCAAGGTGCTGCTCCACTTCACAGCCACAATACCACCATTATATTTGAACCTAGAATCGCAACATCCATACTTGGTCATCTTATATCCGCCATCAATGGGCGCAATGTATTGCAAAAACAATCATTTTTAACCGATGCTATTCAGCAACCTATCTTTCCTGATTTTATCCATATCAGTGATAAACCTGAACATGAACACGGGATGGGCAATCGCCTATTTGATGGTGAAGGTACACATTGCAAGCCCATGAATATCATTGAAAGCGGTGTATTAACTGGCTTTTTAACCGATCGTTATGCCGCCAAACGTTTGGGCACTACACCAACAGGGCATGCCAGACGCGGCTTAACTGGCGACACTGGCATTGGCACATCCAACCTTATTTTAGAGCCCAGTGATATATCTGTGCAAACCATGCTGCAAGATATAGGCGAAGGCGTGCTGATTACAGAATTGATGGGATTTGGTGTCAATGGTGTAACCGGTGATTATTCCCGTGGGGCTGCTGGTTTTTTAATTGAAAAGGGGCAAATCACACATCCTGTTCAAGGCTTTACCATCGCAGGCAACTTAAAAGATATGTTTGCTAATATTTCACATATTGGTGATGACCTGACATGGTTCGGTGCCAGTGCTGTACCCAGTATCGCTATTGCGAATATGATGATTGCGGGTGACAAATAGGAGAGTTATAAATGAGTTATGATGTTTACGGCGTAGGTAACGCCATTATGGATTTGCAAGTACGCTGTGAGGATAGTTTTTTGGATGCCAATGGCATTGATAAAGGCATCATGACCTTAACCGAACCAGAGCGTCAACAAAGCATACTGCATGCATTAAGTGAGCACGAGGTTCACTATTGTTCTGGCGGCTCTGCTGCCAATACTATGGTTGGCATTGCAGATATGGGTGGCAAAGTCGCCTATGCCAGCAAAACAGGCAATGATAAGTTTGGGCGACAATATTTAGATGAGTTTAAGGCATTGGGTATTGATTGCCATACACCTGCAAGTGATGGCGATACAGGCACTTGCGTGGTTTTAATCTCTGCTGATGCGCAGCGCACCATGCTTACCCATTTGGGTGTATCTGCCACATTATCTGAGAAGGATATTTGTGCCGATGCCATTGCCAAAGCGAAATATGTGTATATCGAAGGTTATTTATTTGCAGGTGAATCTACCAAAGCCGCTGCACTCAAAGCTATCGAACTGGCTAAGGCTGCTGGTATCAAAGTCGCACTGACTATTTCAGATCCCTTCTTGATTGATATTTGTCGCGCTGATTTTGAAACACTTATCAACAATCAATCCATTGATTTACTTTTCTGCAACGAAGATGAAGCCCACGCCCTAACAGGAGAAGCAGACCCTATTCATGCAGCCCATGCCATTCATAAGCATTGCAGCAATGTTGCGCTTACATTGGGTAAAAAAGGCTCCATCATCATGCATGGTGGTGAAGCATTTCCAATCGAAGGCGTGGAAGTAGAAGCCATTGATACTACAGGTGCAGGTGATATGTATGCTGCTGGCGTATTGTATGGCATTACCAATGGTCTAAGCTGGCAAGAAGCTGGACTCTTGGGCTCACATGCCGCTGCAAAAATTGTAGCACAATTGGGAGCAAGGCTACCTAATCCACTCACCCAAGAAGAAATAAAGAGCCTGATTCAAGCATAAGCATCACATTGTAAAAACACCTTCTCATCATATCATGAGAAGGTGTGATTTGATGATTATTCACCCAAAACTTCTTTTACTTTATCAGAGAGCTCTTTTAATGTGTAAGGCTTGGAAAGAAATGGAATATTTAAGTAGGCATATGCTTCCTCGCTATAGCCTGAACTGAATAAAATCTGAACATCTTCTTTCATATCACGCAATATATCAAAGCATGCTTTTCCACCCATATTAGGCATCGTTAAATCAAGTATGACCAATATAATATCATCACTATGTTCTTTAAATATACGCAGCGCTTTTTCACCATCTTCAGCATAAAGCACATCGTAACCCATGCCCTCCAATGCATGACCCGCCAATTCGCGTAAAGCAGCCTCATCATCCACCACCAATACTGACCCTACAGACTTCTGTGTGGTGATGGTCTGACCAGCTTCAATACTTTTTTTTGTTTTTTGCCGTTGTTGCAATGCAGGGAAACAGACTCGAATACGTGTACCACAAGTTTGCCCACTCTCCACTTGTATCAAGCCTTTATGACTGCGTACAATCCCCAATGCTGTACTCATACCCAAACCACGACCTGTAACTTTGGTCGTGAAGAAAGGTTCAAACATTCTTTCTATGGTCACCTCATCCATGCCACAGCCATTATCTGTAACCTCAATATACACAAATTTTCCAGGCTTTACACCTTCCTCAGCATAAGCAGCCTGTAACATCGCCGTATCCACATCAACCTCACCTATAGATACGATAATCTTTCCATCATTAGCATCAATGGCTTCTCCAGCATTGGTAAGTATATTAAGTATAACTTGCTGAAGCTGTGCTTCATCGCCTTCAATCAAAGCAAGTGGAGTATCTGGAATATTGTAATACAATCCCACCGCTTTATGTGCTGTCACATCTAACAGCTCCCGCATATTTTCCACCAATTCAGTCAGTTGAACAGATTTCAATACAAATTGACTCTCACCTGCATATGCGAGCATTTGTTGGCATAAATCAGCCGCCCGTTGACTGGCGCGTTCAACTTTTTGCAAATGAATGCTTGCAGGTGATAAATCATTGGTGTGTTGCAATGCCATTTCTGTGTTTCCCAAAATACTGGTCAATAGATTATTGAAGTCATGGGCAATGCCTCCAGCCAACACACCCAGTGATTCTAAACGCTGTGTGTGTTCAACTTGCCTACGTAATACCATCTCATTTTCTTTGGCTTGAATATGGCAAGAAACATCAAGAAAAGTGACCACCAACCCTGTAATGGACTGAGATTCAGAAAACATGGGAACCACATGATAGTTAACAGAAATAGCTTCTCCATCAGCCCTCCAAAACACTTCATTCTCCATAGATATGGCTTCACCAGTATGAAGAGCATTGAGAATCGGACAAGATTCAACTGGAATCTCATGCCCACTCTTATCGCTATGATGAATAAGCACATGAATATTTTCACCCAATATTTGCTCTTCTTGATAACCCAATATCTCTAAGGCTCTCGCATTCACATACGTGCAACAACCTTGATGATTCACATCAAGCACGCCTTCTGCCATCGCATTCATTAAGCGCTCAACACGATGCTTTTCTGATACCAATTGATGTGTTTTTATATTGACCTGATTTTCAATTAAACGCTGCTTTCTATATAGAAAATATATAAACAACGTGAGTAAGCATGTGAACAATAAACCTAGATACAATACAAACCATGCATTTTTTATAGGATGAAGAATAGAAAATGCGGGCGCACTATCATGTTGGGCTTCCCAACGCTCACCCTCTACTGAGAATAATACATTCCAGTGAAAATGCCTATTATCTGTGAATGAAGGGTACAATTCACGGCTTCTTGATACATGGAAATATTCAATTTTAGTATGATCTTTTTTTGTATAAATATAATGAATATCCTGACCTGCGATAGGCAGTTCAGCAATAGCATGCTCCACTACTGATTGAAAATCCCATGCTATTAATAGTACACCATTTTGATTCACTCCCCTACATGGAAATATCTCATAAATCCAAGGTGTATGGTCATCCACAGCATATACCAATGAAGATGATTGATTGCGCTTCATCGCATGCTCTACAGCGAGCTTTAGATTGCTAGGTAACAGTAACCCAGTGGTTTGCTGTAATGGTGAGTGGCTATCAAGCGCTTTGAAAATATCTGCATCATTGTATTGGAATGTAGGGGATATATGGGCAATCCAAACAACATCTCGAACACCTACCACACCACTTAATACGGTTTGCCTATCTTGCTCAAAATGACGCAATGTTATTGGCTTAGCATTATGATTACGAATTTCTTGCTCCAGTATTTTATGAAAAATATGAAGTCTATCTGATATATTAGTGATGCCATTAAGCACAGCTGCCATATGACCTTCAGCTCGAAATTGATATTCTTGTTGAATACCCTCTTCCTCAATCGCATATTCATATTGAAAAGCGCCAAAACTCAATAAACAGCCCATGATAAAGATTAGGGCTGGCAAAATATAAAAGCGAAATACGGTTGTCATCACATGCATGATTACAATGTAAACATCCCCGAAAAGATTATCAACCCAGCTTTATCAAATACGCATATGCATGCGATTTGAATTTAACGAAATTTTAGCTCCAACATCCGTCCACCAGAAATATCTGCAATCTTTTGAAATGCGACTTTGGTGCTGGAATCACTGTTACCCAAGGGAAGCGTAAATACAGGTGCTGGAATGGCATGATAATGCACAACATCTGTTGGCGGTTCATCACCAATCAATAAATATGCTCCTGGCACAGGTGAGTTCTTTTTAATCGCATCAAATGCATGTCCAATGGTTTCATCATTGCCGATAAAGGGAGCAGCTTGCATCAAATAATCAAACATCTCACCCATAGAGCCTGTGTATGTACCTGTTTTTCTATCTGCATACCAACTGATTGCACTCAAATGCTTACCCGAACGAATAGCAATCACCCGCAATACAGGAATTAAAAATGCAGTAACGCCATGCATAGAACCTGTTGCATCAATCACCAGATGCAAATCCTTGCCAGGCAAGGCTCGCAAGCCCTCAATCATCAGCTCAAAATCTTTTCTTCCCTGCCCTTGACCAAGCCCCACTGAACTTAAAACTTTTTGCATCTGTGCTGCTGTATTCGAACCAACCAATGTATTCATTTCTTGTAAAAGTTCTAAATTTCGTGATTTCGCCGATGCCAAATCTTTTTCCAATTGCGCGATTTGAGCTTTGCTTTTTTCAGATTCCCCAGAGCCTTGCATCTTTGAAACCATCAAAATCATTGCCAGCAAAAAAATAAATGCTGCCAACATCAATAATGCCATATCAGAAAAAACTTCGTAAATAGAGCCTTCTTCTTGCCTTCTGCGTGTACGCACGCTTATGAATCCTTTGTATTACGGGTGGATTGAAATCCTAAAGCAGCTGATAACCGTTGTTTAAAATTGGCAAGCCTTTTTTGCAAACTAAGCTCATAACGCAATATCTTGGCATAATGCCTATGCACAGCAATGGATTTAAATATCTCATCATCATGTTCTGTTAAACGTGTGGAATCTTTCAAATCACGAATCTCTTCTGCAAATGCGGCAATGGCAGCCCTACTTTGTTGCAAAGATTGTGTTAATGCATCCATACGCGCTTGCATACCTTCAACCACTTGATCAACAACATGGAATTCCTGTTGCAAAGAACGTTTAAAATCAGATGATGCATACACCACACAATTTCTCACCATCATATCTTGCAAGGCTTCAATCGAATCATCATTGATACGTGCAAATACGCGCAAAAATACACCGCCCATGATAGAGCCCAATAATGTGGTATAAAAAGCCAATCCCATACCACTCATCGCCTCCCTTAGACCAATCAACACAGACATACTATCAGCAGCTACATTTTCCAATGCACCATCTAACCCACTCAATGTAATGGTTAGACCAAGCACTGTTCCAATCAAACCCAAAGTGATCAGCAAGCTCCCCAATAAACTTACCCAATGACTAGCCCGAATATGACCTGCAAACTCCAACGTACTTAAATCAGAAAAATCAACACCACCACCTGTTTGTTCAATATGCTGCAAGGCACTGATAAAACGACTGCACACCACGCCTCTTATCCTACGCACACCATGCAAACCATGGCGTGCTAATGATGCAACAAGTCGGTATGCTGAAAACCACTCACGTGTTAATAATAATACATGTATCAGGCTTAAAACCACACCCAAAAGAAATATACCTACAATCGCCCAAGTAATATGAGATTCATCATGCTGAATATATGTCCAAATATCTGCCATTTGATACAACTGCATCAATACTGTAATACAAATCGATGCCCAGACTATCCATATCGCTAACGTCTTAAGCGCACGCTGATCCAGTGCGGCTTGCCTACGATTTTTATCTTGTGTCATTGTATATCCTCTATGAGCGATGGATTCAAATCTTCTGGTGGCGTATAACCCATCACTTCAAATAAAGTCGCCGCCAAATGCGACAAACCTGGTGGTTGTACATCGCCATCCATAGGCTGACGTAAAGCATACGAACCATCAAAAGTAGAATCAAATAA
This sequence comes from Mariprofundaceae bacterium, assembly GCA_026994965.1. Lineage (GTDB taxonomy): Bacteria > Pseudomonadota > Zetaproteobacteria > Mariprofundales > Mariprofundaceae. The sequence goes on from JALWPO010000338.1 coordinate 6,619, forward strand.
AATACAAGGCACAGGATTGATGGAATGTTTGGTGCAAGCTTCCACTTTACCATCTTTAAAAACCTGCATTTCTTCAGCATTGCCATGGTCGGCTGTAATCAGTGCATAGCCACCATCTTTTTTCAAAGCTTCAATGATTTTCCCAACTGCATTATCCACCGCCTCAATGGCAGCAATTGCTGGCTCAATTTTCCCACAATGCCCCACCATATCTGCATTAGCAAAATTAATAAGCCCAAAGCCATACTCACCCGAGGCGATAAGCTCCACAGCTTTTGCAGCAATTTCAGGCGCTTTCATTTCTGGCGCATCTGCAAATGATACGCCTTTATCCGATGGAATTAAAATATAGTCTTCCATACTTGCATCCAAAGGCTCGCGATAACCACCATTAAAAAAGAAAGTCACATGAGGATATTTTTGTGTTTCAGTCAAACGAAATTGTTTGATACCCATCTCTAAAATACGTTTTCCAAATGGTCGATCTACTTTTGTAGGACCCATCAACTGCAAATGAGGCAAGTTTCTATCCTCATCATAAACCATCATACCTGCAAATAATACATCAGGACACGTACCTCGCTCAAAACCATCAAAATCATCCAATTCAAATGCTTCTGTTATTTCAATCGCTCTATCACCACGAAAATTCATCATCACAACAGCATCACCATCTTGAATCGTGCCCACAGGCTGCTTATCAGCATCCACAATGATAAAACCTGGCAAATCTTGATCGATAATATCGCTGTTGTTGGCTCGTAATGCTATTATCGCATCTTGCATAGACGTAAATTGCAAATCACACACGCCATGTACCATAGCATCCCAACCCAACTTTACCTTATGCCAATCTTTATCTCTATCCATCACAATACGTTCGCGCCCACCTGCCGAAGCAAAGGCATAATCACCACCTTGAGCATTGATGTCAGCAAATATATTTTCAAGCTGAGCTACGTAATCCTGTGCTGTTTGAATCCCCACATCACGTCCATCCAATAGTGCGTGCACGCGCAAACGTGGAACACCTTGCTTAAAAGCATACTTTGCAACTGCAATAAAATGATCAATATGGGAGTGAATATTTCCATCTGAAAGCAGACCTATTAAATGTATAGTCCCACCAGCCAAACCTTTTTCAATCACTTGCGCTAAAGCTTCAGAATCATAAAAGGAACCATCGGCTATGGCATTATTAATCCGTGTTGGACCTTGATCTAAAATTTTTCCTGCGCCCATGGTAAGATGCCCAACTTCTGAACCACCCATATCTTTATTCGAAGGTAGACCAACATGCGTACCATATGTCATCAACTGCGTATGTGCATATTGTTTCCATAAGGCATCAAACACAGGTGTATGAGCTAATGCAATAGCATCTTCCTGACCACCACTACCCATACCCCAACCATCCATGACAATTAAAAGCGTGGTTTTGCCTCTAACAAAATGCTGTGTCATATATTTCTCCTATTTTTCTCCCATCGCCATAAACGAAAAAAGCCCAGTCAAATGACTGGGCTCTTCAATGTTTCAATAAGCAAATTAGCTGTTATTAGCCTTATCTGCCGCACCAGCCAAAATGACAGGTAACACTACACCCAAGATAAAAAACATAATCAATGGATAAACAAATGCTGTAAGTTGCTGTGACATAATTAAAAATCCTCCCTAAAATCGTACATTGGGGAGAACATTAAACATTACAACTTGGCGTGGCAAGCCTTAAATATCTATCTATTAAAATTCAAATGGGTCTGAATAAATATCGCTCATGCCTGCACCAGCCATAAAACTAGCTTGTTTCAAAGATTTTACAATTGCAGGGTCACCACAAATATAAACCCGCCAACCTTTCAAATCAGGTATTGATTGCTGAACAATTTGCTGAATATCACCCTGTTGACCATCACGTGGTGCATCACCATGCAATACGCATGGTGTATAATGAACATGCTCATTTTTCTCAGCTAAAGCATAAAGCTCATCCATATAATACAAACCTTGAACCGCCAAACTGCCATGAAAAATTTGAATATCACCCTGATGTCCATGTGCTAAAGCATCCCTAAGAATACCATACAAAGGCGCAAGCCCAGTACCTACAGCAATCAACAACAAAGGCTGCTCTATATTCGAATCTGTATAAAAGCATTCCCCAGAAGGACCATTAAACATCAAAGTATCGCCCAATTGCACATCATCATGAAGATAGCCGCTCATTTTTCCATCAGGTACGCGTTTGATATGCAGCTCCAAAGCATCCTCAGAAGGCAAACTCGCCAACGAATAGCTTCGGGTAATATCTGTATTGGGCTGTTTTACATTGATAAATTGCCCCGCTACATAGTCTACAGGTTGCTCTGTTTGCAAACGAATCCGCATCACGGATTCATTCAAGCAAGATTTATCCACCACCGTGCCAGCAATATCTTGTGAGATGGATTTATCAATAGCGATTTCCATATCAGATGTTGGCTTACAAACACATGCTAAGAAATAATTTTGTGCAACCAACGTATCCTTTAAGCCTTGCTGTGCATCAGCTGGTGGCACGCCTTTGACTGCTTTTGTAATACAGGTTTGACAAACACCACTCTGGCAACCTGATGGTATGGTTTGACCATGGCGCGTAAGACACTCAAGTATGGTTTCATCTTGATTGCAATCATAATCATTTTCTTCAAATGTGATGATAGGCATATAAACTCCTTTATCTAAGTCAACACTGATTTATTGCTATCTTGCAACAAATCAGCATTTCCCTAATAACATGCAAAAAAATAGCCCAGCTTCTTTATTTCTAGGGGGAAAGATATAGAAAATAAAGAAACTAGGCTATACGAATAAAGCTTTATACTAACGGTTTAAAACATCTCCACGAACGCTGTCAGCAATCGCAATGACTTCTGCCACCTTGTCCTCTCCCACACCCAATTCAGCTAATGTGGAGCGTAAATGTGCCAAAATATGCTCAAAATGCGAATCATCTAAACCCTTGTCCACCAAGTGTTTATGACCTTCTCGCATATCTTTACCTGTGTAGTTATTTGGACCACCAAACACCATAGTCAAAAAAGCTTTCTGCTTGGCAGCTTGCTTGTCCATATCTACACCTTCAAAGAACACAGTCACATAGGCATCAGACAAGACTCGACGGTAAAAGATATCTACCGCTGCATTGACTGCTGCCTCACCACCGAGCTGATTATAAAGTGTATCATTATCATCTCCCGCCGCTGGAGCATCATCCCGCCCTTCCTCACGCGCCTTCACTGCTGCATTAGATAAAATTACTGGAAAAATCACGCCTAAAATAGCAAACATAATAAGCGGATAAACGAACGCTGATAATTGCTGTCCCATAATCAATCTCCCCTTATCTATCTAGCACATCAGCACGAACACTGTCTGCAATATCGATAACTTCTTTAATTTTATCTGTACCCACACCAAGCTCTGCCAAAGTGGAACGCAAATGTGCTAAAATATGCTCAAAATGCGAATCATTCAAACCTTGCGCGACCAAATGCTTATGACCTTCTCGCATATCTTTACCTGTATAGTTATTTGGGCCACCAAACACCATAGTCAAAAAAGCTTTCTGCTTGGCAGCTTGCTTTTCCATATCTACACCTTCAAAAAAGCGGATAACATAAGCATCTGCCAAAACACGACGATAAAAGATATCTACCGCTGCATTGACTGCTGCTTCACCACCCAATTCTTCATATAAGCTCATAAATCACTCCCTCTACTATTTGATATCATTTCGATTTTTCACGATTACATCACCATATCAATATACGGCATGTTCTAATATTCCGACAATGTGCTTATATCCCTATAAGATGTCAAGCATATATATCTTTTATATTGATAATGGTTATCACTATATATAAAGTACGCTCATGCAGCTCACCCTCTACACAGATTACTCACTACGCGTATTGCTATATCTAGGCAAGCGTCCAGGTGAGCGTGCAACCATCACCCAAATTTCAGATTACTATAGCATATCTCGCAATCATCTTGTAAAAGTTGTTCATAATCTGTCACAACTTGAGCTAATCCATACCATTCGTGGTAAATCAGGTGGCATGCTATTGGCGCATGACCCTAAAGATATTAACATTGCAGACGTTATCCATCATATGGAACCACATATGAATATCTTGGAGTGTTTTGATGATGCATCTAATACCTGTCCTATCACCGAAGCATGTGCCCTAAAAGGCGTTCTGTTTCAAGCTAAAAAAAGTTTTATGGATGTACTTCAATCTTATACATTGGCAGACTTATTACCAGCAACAAACGCCCCATCCAAGCATCACATACCCATTGATACCATCCAAGTAAAAGGCAAATAACTTCGCGCCAAAGAGCCACAACCACCCCCCTATCAATTCTTTATACGTTTTATCACACATCTGGTTTATCATGCCGCCGAGCTATAAGCTTACACCACAACACAGCAATTTGAGGAATATTTATGTTATCTAAAATTACCGATGCTATACAACCCCGACATATCGGCTTACTTGCACTATGCGGGCTAGCTTTTTTATATATGGCATTATTCCGCTACGACAATTATGGCATTGATGAAGGCGCAGCACGTGCGCTTTTAATCAATTGGTCAGTGATTGATAAAATCACCAATGCAACGCCTCTTTTTGGTATGCCTGATTTGCGTG
>JALWPO010000339.1 GCA_026994965.1 Mariprofundaceae bacterium
GATGATATTTGCAAAATCGCAGGGCCACTAAGCCCGCGATGGGTAAAAAGCATAGCCTCGGAAAAGCTTTGCCCACCACATTGGATACAAACTGGCAATGAAATCCCCGCTAAGCCCTTGAGTGATTCATATGCCTCACCTGTTAAACGAAAGGGAACCAAGCCTGCCTTGGTCTCCACAATATCCATATCAAACTGCCTAGCAATCTGATAACCCAAGCCTGTTGCTCCCATTTTGGGGATAGACAAACCACCTGTAGCCACAATCAACGATGCGCACGAAAACACGCCCTTGGAAGTCGCAATTTGAAACTGCTTTGATTTTTCAACCGATTGAATAGCGCACTCAAGCAATATGCTCACTTGGGATGCCTTACATCGCTTAAGCAGCATGTCCACAACCTGCTTGGCAGATTCATCACAAAACAGCTGCCCGTGCTCTCGCTCATGCCAAGCAATACCAGCATCTTCAAACATGGCTATCGTATCATACTGATTAAAACGCGATAATGCGGATTTGCAAAAATGCAGGTTTTGCGACACAAAATGATTTGCTTCACAATAAAGATTGGTGAAATTACAACGTCCGCCACCCGAGATAAGCACTTTTTTTCCTGCCTTTTCAGCATGATCAAGCACCAACACTGATTTTCCATCTTTGCCAGCTTCAGACGCGCACATCAAGCCTGCCGCACCAGCACCCAACACAATGACATCATAATCTCTATTCAACGCAGCTTTATTCAACAAGCACTCCAATCACCATAAAAAAGGGCGACTGATTGCTCAGCCACCCTTTTGATTCACTGCCCCCTAGGGGATACTCTCTGCCTACGGCATTCCCCTGATCGAAGGTAGTTGAGACATCTTTTAACGTAACCTTTATTGAAAGATTCCTCGACTTCGCTCGGAATGACCACTTAAAATATTGTACTAAATCTTTACAACAACTTAAGCTTTGTAGCGCTCAATCGATTCTAAGATTTCTTTCTTGGCTGCGTCCACACCTTCCCAGCCATGCACTTTCACCCATTTACCTTTTTCCAAATCTTTGTAATGCTCAAAGAAATGCTGAACCTGATCCAGTAAAAATCTTGGCATACCATCAATATCTGTCACATCTTCATAAACAGGTTTGATTTTATCCACAGGTACAGCCAAAACCTTGGCATCCATACCTGCCTCATCTTCCATCATCAAAACACCCACAGGGCGACAAGGAATGACGCAGCCTGTAATCAGTGCAAATTTACATGCCACCAACACATCAACTGGATCTCCATCATCGGAAAGTGTATTCGGTACAAAACCATAATTGCATGGATAATGCATAGCTGTATGCATGAATCTATCGACAAAAAATGCGCCAGACTCTTTATCTAGCTCATATTTTACAGGGTCGGCATGCTGCGGAACCTCAATAATAACATTAATATCTTCAGGCGGATGATTGCCCGCTGGGATTTTACTGATGTTCATAAACCCACTCCTTGCTTATTGTAAATATGCGCATTGTAGAAGCGAAAAGCATAGGTACAAGCGAAAAGACTTCATACACAAGTTTATTTCATGCTAAGCTTCAAATTATGATTCGTATTTCCATTGCCGAACAAATGTTATACCACCGTGATGCTGCGGGGATATGGACACGTTATCCCATCTCCACAGCAAGCAAAGGCGCTGGCAATCAACGCGACAGCTTTCAAACGCCTTTAGGCAAACATCGCATTTGCAATAAAATTGGTGCAGATATGCCTATCATGACTGCATTTCGTGCGCGCGAGCCCGTACAAATCTATGAACATGGCAACGATAACCCCAAACAGGATTGGATTTTAACGCGTATTTTATGGTTGGGCGGTATGCAAACAGGCATCAATAAACGTGGTAAAGTCGATACCCATGCACGCTATATTTATATTCATGGCACACATGATGAAGCCCATATCGGCACACCTGTTTCACATGGCTGCATACGTATGCTAAACCAAGATATGCTACACTTATTTGAGCGTTGCAGGCTTGGCGAAAGCGTTTATATCCGCCGCTAAATCAACCTTGTGCAGACAACCAACGCTCTGCATCCAATGCCGCTTTACAGCCTTCGCCAGCACTGGTAATCGCTTGTCGATAAACGGGATCAGCCACATCACCTGCTGCAAACACACCTTCCACAGAAGTGTTTGTGCTCTTACCTTGAGTGATTAAATAGCCTGCATCATCCAATGCAATATCACCCTTAAAGAAATCTGTATTCGGCTTATGACCAATCGCAATAAACACGCCATGCACAGAAATTTCCTCGGTTGATCCATCTTGTGTAGATTTCAAACGCATACCTGTCACACCAGAATCATCACCCAACACTTCATCCAAAGTGCTATTCCATTTCACTTCAATATTTTCTGTGGCAAGCAGCTTATCCTGCATCACTTTTTCTGCGCGCAAGGCATCGCGCCTATGCACCAACGTCACCTTAGAACAAATATTGGATAAATAAATCGCTTCTTCTACAGCCGTATCGCCACCACCAATCACAGCCACTTCTTGATTGCGATAAAAGAAACCATCGCAAGTAGCACATGCAGACACACCTTTACCCGCAAAGGCTTCTTCACTGGGCAAACCTAAATATTTAGCAGATGCGCCTGTGGCTACAATCAAAGCATCACATGTGTATTCACCCTCATCACCCTTCAATTTGAACGGACGCGTACTCACATCAGCTTCATTGATATGATCCCAAATTATTTCTGTGCCAAAGCGCTCAGCTTGCGCCTTTAAATCTTCCATCATTTCAGGGCCTTGAACGCCATCTTTATAACCTGGATAATTATCCACATCTGTGGTGGTGGTTAACTGTCC
>JALWPO010000340.1 GCA_026994965.1 Mariprofundaceae bacterium
TGCCAGTTAAATTCAGCATCCAATAAGCTATTGCCCTGCTGAATATTGGCATCAAGGCTGGTTAATGGTTTGCCTTGTTCGGCGGTTTTTAGCCAAAGCGAGAGTTTACTGATTTCAATGGATTCAGGGTTGATGTCCACACCATAAATATTCTGCGTTAAAATGGTTTTGTTTAAATCAAATACAGAATAGCCACCTGTTAAATCATACAAAGCATCTGCTACACGGCGATATTCAGCATGAAGATAATCAAATGCCGCCACCAAAAATGCGCCCGAACCACAAGCAGGGTCACAAATCTTCAGCGTTTTCAACACATCATCACGGTATGATTCCCAAAAGGTAATGTCACGTTTTTTACTGCTGCGCCCTGTTTGCGCCGCTTTTAAGGCTTCAAACTGTTGCTTGAGATAGCCACCAATGGTTTCTTCCACGATAAAACGGGTGATGGCATCGGGGGTGTAGAACACACCATCGGTTTTACGTTTACCAAGATGAATATCACCGCCTTTCATTTCTTCCAAATCGGTGATGGATTGCTCAAAAATATGACCAAGCACAGTCACCGATACTTCCGAAGCAAAATCATAGGTGGCTAAGGCTTTGAAATGTTCGCAGGCTGTATCGGGCAATATCAAAGCATCAAGCAAAGCATCAGGTGCAAACAAACCGCCATTGTAGGCTGGGATGTTTAAGCTTGGGTTGCCTTTGTCCACAGCTTGAAACAAACCCTGAAAATTATGCCAAATCGGGGCAGGGTTAAATGCATTGCTGCTCTCAAAGGCTTTGAGCAGAATATTATGCGGAAGCAGCCCTACATCTTCGGCAAAAGCGATAAACAATACGCGGTCAAGTATCTTTTGTGCGGCAGAGATAAGGATGTTGGCTTCAATATCAGGGTTGTTGGCATGAAGTTGACTGAATAAATCGCTGCGGATAGCACGATAATCATTGTATAAACGGTTGGTGATGGCTTTTTCAGCAGCACCTGATTCTTCGAGCAGTCTGTCTGTGCTGCTTGCGATAGCTTCTTCAAGATTGCCCGCTAAAAAATTATCTTTGTGCAACAATAAACACAAACGCCAGTATTCAGCAGGTTCAGTAAGCTTGCTAATTTCAAACGACTCATATTCCGAGGGGGTGCGGCTGGTGGCATAAAGCCTTAGTTCTTTGTAGTTGGAAACAAGCACCCAACGACAATCAGCAATAGCATTGGCATAGCGCCATGCTTGTTGCACAGGGGTGTAACCACGGGACATGGTGTGATCCAAGCTGGTCATTGCGCCTTTAAGCTCAATGGGTGCAATCAAACGACTTGTCTTTTCCGTGATAAAACCAAGCCCCGCATCAGCTTGACCTGAACCTGCAATATGCACTTCAGCTTGCCAGTTCCACACGCCATCATGTGCCGATGTGATGCCATCATAGCCAAGAATATGCCCGAATATATCGGTTAAAAACTCACCATGCAGCGATACTTCCTTGATTTTATTGAGTAGCCCCGATTCAAATGCCGATTGCCAGCGTGTGAGCAAAGCAAGATGAGACTCAGGAATCGGCGCAAGCTCGCCAAGACGAAGCTTGATAAGATTGGGTTGGAAAAGGTGAATATGCGCCATACCTATATCCGCTATAACGCTTCTTTATCGTTCGTTTCTCGAATCGCAGCCGCCCGCTTTTCTACTTCTTCCACCAAGCTATCAATCATATCACTTGATTTTACACGCCCAAATTTTTCACCATCATGATAAAAGGTGTGCGTAGGATAACCACCTGTTACCCCCAATTGCACTTCTTTAGCTTCGCCAGGCCCATTGACCACACAGCCAATCACTGCCACATCAATATTCTCTTGAATATGCGCCAAGCGCCCTTCCAATTCTTGCACCGTTTCAATCACATTAAACTTTTGACGTGCGCAAGAAGGGCAAGCAATCAAGTTCACGCCACGGTGTCGCAAGCCAAGACTTTTAAGGATTTCAAACCCGACTTTAATTTCTTCTTTGGGCTCTGCTGCCAAAGACACACGAATTGTATCACCAATCCCATCGGCTAAAATCAAACCCAAACCCACTGATGATTTGACCGTACCACCAAAGAGGCTTCCTGATTCAGTAATCCCCAAGTGAAAAGGATAGTCCACTTTATCCGCGAGTTTGCGATATGCAGCCACCGTCATGGGAATATTGCTGGCCTTCAATGACACTTTAATATCATTAAAATTCATATCTTCGAGAATACGGATATGCCCCAAAGCAGACTCCACCATCGCATCTGCACATGGCTCACCATATTTCTCGTTCACTTCTTTTTCTAAAGAGCCCGCGTTCACGCCAATACGAATTGATACGCCACGCTCTGCAGCCGCCTTGACCACACGCTCCACCCTATCACGGCTACCAATATTCCCAGGATTGAGTCGCAAACCATGTACCCCCGCATCCAATGATAGCAATGCCATTTTGTAGCTAAAATGAATATCTGCAATCACAGGAATATGGATTTGCGCCAAAATATCGGACATGGCAGCTGCTGATTCAGCATCAGGAACAGAAATACGAACAATATCTGCGCCCGCCTCTTCCAAGCTATGCACTTGTGCGACAGTGGCATCAATATCCGTGGTTAAAGTATTGGTCATGGATTGTACGGCGATTGGTGCATCTCCACCCACAGGCACATCACCCACCATAATTTGCCGTGTTTGACGGCGCGGCATCACAATTGTATCTCTCATGTGTTATCTCTACTTCTTATCACTGCGTAACAAATGCAAATGCTCTTGTAGCTGCATTGCTCTACGCAAAGCATTCACATATTCAGCATTCTGGGGTTGTAAGCTCACAGCTTTCTGCCAATCTTTTACAGCCTGATCAATATGCTCTACACGAAATGCTACAGAGCCTTTTTTATACCACATGGAAGCGGCTTTTTCCATCTCATGCTCAATATTTTTCAGAAGCTCATCCGCACCTTTACCTTCATTACGATGATAAACCAATGCTGCCTCTTTGGCTTTTAACCACTCTCCATTTCGCATCAACTTCTGCACATCATCTTTACTATAAGTTTTATGATGCTCAGATTGCTTCTTACTCACAGATTTTGAATACCTACTTTTCTTTATACTTCTAATTTTTAATGCTTTAGGCATAGCTTCACGCACTTCTTTCATTAAATGCTGACCTTTCTCAGAATCAGGCATGAATCTCAAATAGGTTTCCGCTTCTACATATGCCACACCAGACATGTCATGTTTCAAATAATAGCGAGCATCCCTATAGGCAAGATGAGCCCTTTCTTCTAGCTGATCTTGCACACGTTCTCGCATACGTTCAAAAGCCACATCATGCGCATCCAAGCCATGCGGTGGTTTATAAGCATTCAACCATTGCATCCAAGTGTTATCTTGCTCTCGACGCAATTTCAACAATCTATCTAAGCGTTTTTGGCGTATTTTTATATCCATATTTTGGGCATATGCAAAAAAGATTTTAGGCTTAGTTGAGAATTCTGCAGCTTGCTCATACAAACCCTTTGCTTCCACCCAACGTCCGTATTTTTCAGCCTTTTTAGCTTTCGCCTTGTAATACCTTAGCAAACGAATCCTTGCTGGATTAACTTTTCCATCCAATAATTTTTTAGCTTGTGGATAATCTTCCCTCGCCTTATCCATAGCCAAGATTCGCGCTCTTGCCTCCATTATCCTACCTGCATTGTAATCACGCAATGCCATATCGTAGGTGTTCAAAAAAGCAAATGATGATGCTGTAGCGCTTTTGCCAGGCCCAACAGTGAAACATGATGTTAGCAACAATGCTAAACACACCAACAACAATTGATAAAACCTACATTGTTTTATTCCCATCATGTATTTATATCTCCAATCATTACACGAACATCCGAAGGTAATGTTAAATCAAATGCTAATGCCACAGCATGCGCTATTTTCCTTTCCATATCACCATCTATCACGTGTACGCGCCCACACTCAAGCGCTTCTTTCACACCTTTTACATGTTTCTTGCCCATAGAGTCAAACACAAAACCATCATTTACTTGTTCAAATGTAGCCCTTGGAAGCACAACTTCACCACCTTCACCCATGCCACCCATACGTGAAGCAACATTCACTGTATCGCCAATCACGGTGTATTCCAATCGTTCCGCTGCACCAATACTACCTACAATCACTGAGCCAAAATTCAATCCCACACGAAAAGAAATAGCCTCTCCATTGGAACGCAACACACCAAGCTTACTACATGCCACGACCATCGCCAATCCCGCCATGACCGCATGCGTAACATGCTCTTCATCTTCATTGGGATGATTAAAGACAGCCATCACAGCATCACCAATATATTTATCCACATGACCACCAAAATAATCAATAATACGATGAAAAACTTCAAAATGTTGATTCAATACATCCACAATTTCTTCTGGGTCTGTATTTTCAGAAAAGGAGGTGAACTCAACCATATCAGCAAACAAAACAGTGACTTCTTGCCGACTATTTTCCAATTGATTCACACCACCTTCAAATACTTCTGCTACCAGTTTTGGATTTAGATATTTACCAAACACATCCCGCATTTCCTCTTTATGTGCTAATTCTTCCACCATATGGTTAAACTGAATAGTCGCATCCGAAATTTCATCATTCCCTTCGATGGCAAGGCGTGTACTGTAATCGCCAGCAGCAACACGAGCTGCAGCTGCAGCAAGCATCTCCATGGGTCTACTCATATGACCTGCAATCCAATACACCAATATGCTTGCCAAAATAATGACAAATGTTGCCGCTAAGACCATGCGCACAACCAAACGACTGGCTAATGATTCCCATGCATCTTCTGAATAACGAACCGCAACCGCACCAATCGAAGTGCCACCATATACCACACCTTTGGCAAACCATAAATCATCACCTTGTAGACGTCTGATGTGTTTGGCTTGTGCAACTTGCGAAAGAAGCTTGGCATCCAACGTTGCTTGCCCAAACTGTTGATGTTTTCCATCCGTATATTGTACATGCACAGCCAGCACTGCGGGCACTGTGGATAAAAAGCTTCGAACAATCACATCCACTTCAGCAGTACTACCACTGAGCATGGGAAGTTTTAATTCATCGGCCAAACGACCAACCAACACTTCAGCCTGAGATTCCTGCGATTCTAACCAAGCATCACGCTCCATATCCAGAATCACCAATGCCAAAACCAATATAGCTACAGCCACCGCAAAACCAACCAGCATGGTCCAGCGCCACCGCAATGGAAATCTAGGCGCTTGCACATAAGCAGTATGGTTTACTGAAGAAACCTCTAGTTCTGTGTCTTTACTCATCAACACCAACCACACAAGCTCGCCCTTTTCTCTTGGCTTGGTATAATAAACGATCCGTCATTTCCAGTGTGTCATCAATACATGTTTGCACAGTTTTTCCTTTATCAGCACACAAACTTCCCACACCAGCAGAGAAGCTTACATGCAATATTTGCCCATCAGGTAAACATATTGGCTCTTCCTGTACACGTTTCAACCATTGATTGGCTGCCACAGTAGCATCCTTAACATTCGTATGTGGCAATACCACAAGAAACTCTTCTCCACCCCATCGCCCTATCACATCTGTAGAACGCGTACTCTCGCGCAAATCACTAGCAATACGCTTAATAACCAAATCACCAGCAGCGTGTCCATAAGTGTCATTCACATGCTTAAAGTGATCTAAATCAATCAACACCAATGAATTATCCACGCCATAACGCGCGCCTTGACTCACCACTCTTTCCATTTGTTCTATCACAAAGCGCCTATTGTACAGTCCCGTCAATGGATCATGTGTAGCTTGATATTCTAAATCTTCTTTTGTCTTTTTTAAGTCTGTCACCATATGCCAAATAAAGCGCGCCTCAAGCCCTCCAATCACACCACCAGCACCCAATACATCATAAGCCATCTCTTCGACCATTTCATTATTGGTAAGATTAAATGCAATACAAGGCGCACATGCCAACAGTGCTTCTTTCACATCCTGATATGTTGCTATACCCATAGAGCGCGCATACTTCATACCTTCTGCATCAGGATTTTTATCTACAACAGCCACGACATCTGCCAAGGGCTCACCACTAAGCATCTCCAACATCGCCATACCTGCCTTTCCCGCACCCAGCACAACCACACGGCTTGGATCCGCTCTAAAGTCCTGCATTCCCATCCCCCTATGTGCTAAGTTTTAGATATTGTGGAACATAAAACATGCAATGCATACTGTCCACAGCTACCATTCTTTGCTGATATTTATACACTGCAGCACAATCACACCCATCACAGATGAACGGAGCATACCTTATGCCAATCAATAGCAAACAACGCAAAGCATTAAAAGCAGAAGCGCACCACCTCAAACCTGTCATTCGTATTGGGCAGCATGGCGTTACCGAAGGCGTAGTTGCAGAAACCCATATCACACTGGACACGCATGAACTCATTAAAGTTCAAATTCAACAAGGTGAACGTGAAGATCGCCATGCTGCTATTGAAGAGCTTTGCCAACAAACAAGCGCTGAATTGGTTCATAGCATAGGCAAGATTTTTGTTTTGTATCGTAAACGTGTGGATAAGCCCAGCACATGAGTGAACAGGCTAAACATATAGAACGCATTTTATGTAATGCTTTTCAACCGTTAGATATTCATGTTGAAGATGAATCGTGGAAACATGCGGGGCATGCTGGTGCAAAAGAAAGCGGTGGAGGGCATTTTATCGTATCCATTACAGCATTGGCTTTTGCCGATAAATCACGTATCGAGTGTCATCGCATGGTCAACCAAGTACTCAAACATGAGTTTGGTCCAACCATTCATGCATTAAGCATTCATGCCAAAGCCCCTTAAGGAAGTGCTGATTCATTCTGGATGAGTGAATATGCAATTCAACCCCAAGGCAGTAAGCGCAAGGCATAGCACGGCTACGGCTAAGCTTGCTAACGCAGGTGTTAGTCATTTTGGAAGCATAGATACCATTCATTGCGTTAATCAGCACTTCCTTCATACAATGAATTAAATTTGGCTTCTTTCTTGCGTGGGTTTATAGCGAACGTTTAAAGCATCTGAGGTCACCATGAAAATCACACAACATCGAAACCTTACATCCAAAGTAAGTACAAAAAAGTCACAACGCTCAAACGCACACTTTGGTGATTTATTGGCATCTGAAATTACACCCTCAAATGCCAACATACCCGTGACAGAAGAGCATAAAAAAAAACATCCTCATCCACAAGCGTTGTTTGAAGAAGCCGCCGCATTATTGGATCAAGCCCTAGCACAACTTACACATCATGATACACCTTCAAAAAATACATTACAGGCCATTCAAGAAGTACGCGAACAATTAAGCTCATTATCTGAGCATGATGCAGAAACGGAAACACTCATATCTGTTGAGTCTAAACGCATTCAAATGCTCAATCATTAAACTGAAGGTTAGAAGATATGCATAAACATCTTAAAGAAATCCTTGAAGAAATAGATAATATTAGGGTTTTTATATTGCCTCATCCTCGCCATGATGCTGATTTAAGAGCCAGTATTCGGCGTATCGTGCAGCGCGTAGAACAATTACAAAATACACCTTGCATCAAACCTGAACAACATCAATTTATTGCCTCATTGCTAAGCCAGTTGGTAGATGCAGAACACGGCATGCTTATCAAAGCTGCCAAAGATATAGGTCTAAGCGAATCGGATAAAACACGGCTGCAAAATCATATCGGGCAACGATTACAACAATTATCTTCCTCACAACAAGATTGGCCCAAGCTACAAAAAACATTGAGCACATGTCATGGCTTGTTGGGTAAGGTCTCTGCCCAAGATGATGATATTGCCCAATCCTTATCGCGTGTGGAAAAAAGCCTACGAGAACACTTACAACAAGATGAACAGATGCACCGCGAACTCAATCAGTTTATCACAGCATTACAAAGCTCAATGAAAAGTGTCCGTGAAGTGCTTAGCGAAGTAGGCGAAGAATCTCCAGAATTGAAACAGGTCCAAGACATCTTGGAGCAAGAACTACCCAGAGATGCCAGTCAAGCTCAAGTGGTTTTACAGCAAGCAAGGCAGGGCTTATTACAAGCAGGCAGTAAGTTAAGCAATGCCAGCAAGAGCATCAATCACAACATGCAAACTCACCTTGATCAAATGTCCGCTTTATCCAAACGCCTTGAAGATGCCGAAAGTGCCGCTAGAAATGACCCCCTCACAGGGCTTGCCAATCGGCGAAAGCTTGCGGAATTTCTATCTTCACTGGATAAAAAACTCGCTGTTAGTTTTGTGATGCTTGATATTGATTACTTCAAAAAAATAAATGATCGTTATGGTCATGATGCTGGTGATGATATTCTTACCGCTTTGGCAGATGTTTTAATCAGCAGCACACGTAGCAGCGATCTCGTTGCCCGACTTGGCGGTGAAGAATTTTGTATCGTTTTACCCGAAGCTCCACTTGAGCCTGCAAAGGCTTTGGCTGAAAACTTATGCCAAGCTGTTTCATTGCATTGCTTTGGAGTTGAGGGGCACAAAATCAATGTCACCATTAGTTTGGGTGTAAGTCAACTCAAACCCAACGAAACCCATGCAGCATGTATCAAACGCGCAGATAAAGCCCTTTATCAGTCCAAAACCAATGGGCGCAACTGCGTTACTGTGGTGAAATAATGTAACGGCTACAATGAACTACTGGCAAAGACTTTTTTCAAAATGGACGTGCTGCGTTTGATAGGGTTTTCACGAATCGCAGCTTCTTCTTTCGCCATATAATAAAAAATCCCTTTCAATGCAGCATCAAGCACATGTTGGTTTAAGTTTGCTTTTACATCTGGCACAAAGGGTAAATTCTTATATTGCCCCATCACACCATCATAAGCTTGAACAGCACCCGCCTGATTTAAAGCTTGTTGCACAATAGGCTGCATTTCCTTGCGTAGTGGGGCAGACATTTTACCCTTAAAATATTGTGTCGCCGCATCTTTTGGACCATGAAGAATACGCTTAGCATCATCAAACTTCATGGATTGGATCGTATCAGCAAAAATACGTTTGGCTTTTGGAGTCGCCTGCTCGGCCGCACGATTAAGCTTTAATTCCAAATCATCCATCATACTACCCATACCCACTGCTGATAATGCTGATTTAACGCGCGCCATCTGTTTGGGGAGTGGAATATGAATATGCTTATCTGCATTGAAGCCATCGGTTTTACCCAACCGTGATGCTACACGTTCAGAGCCTACACGTAATGCATCTTTCAAGCCTGCAACCATATCCGTACGACTCAAAGCATGCTGGCTTGTATTACCTGAAACTAAACCGCCACTGCTAGAGCCAACACTTTCCACCAATCCACCTAGACCTTTCATCCAATCACTCGCAAAAGCTTGAGAAGATAAAAGTAATCCGCATAAAACCAATGGCACTTGCCATATTTTATCATTCATCATCACCCTTCCTTTATACATCTTCATTTTAATCCGTTTTTTCACTGATACTGCTGATAAAATGCAGCTATAAAATCATCCAGCTTATCTACAGGCAAAGCATTGATGCCCGCCGCAGCCTTGCGCCCACCACCTGTCGGAAACTGCATACATAATTCATCCGCGCCCTGTTTGTTCTCCAACGGCGCTCTCACGCTAACACGATAAAAATCATCATCTAACACTGTCAACAAAGCATGCGCACGATAAGGAAATTCGCGTGCCAATCGATTGGCATAAATACCAGATATGCGCCGCGCCCATGCTTGGTCAGGCAATATCACCCATGCGGTGTTTTTTGTACCCGTTTCTATCTGAAGCTCTTGCTCTGCACATGCCATATCTTCAGCATAACCCTGTGCTAAAATGGTATATACATTAGATTGATGAATAAAATCAAACGGGGTTGCATAAGGCTGAACTGCGCGATACAAATCCGCAGGGTGAACATGCAAATCATCCACACTTACACCATAACCGTTGTAATTCATCAATGTGCCTAAATCTTTTAACTGCTCTATTTGATTATCCTGCATCTGCAATGGCTTTGCCGCTATCCTTGCCGCCTCAAATAAATTATCTCCAAATGCTGCTGTCACAGCCCAAGCCAAATACTCACCACCTAAAAACTTATTCACCAATAAACTTGTACACGTGTTTGAGGCTGTATTGATATAGGCGTAAAGATGATTTTCCACTGGAATATCCCCTGCAAAATGATGGTCAAAATAATAAACCTGCGCACCTGCCTCTAGCACATCACTTAACGCATCACGATTCTTATCCAAGGATATATCCAAAACGACAACTTCATCTTGCGATGAAGCCTGCACTTGCTTCAACAACGCAATATCTCGCTTCACACCTGTAATCAACAAGCTTTCTCTAGGATTGGATAACCGCAATTGATGCAATGCACAAATACCATCAGCATCACCATTAAATACATCGAAATAAGTCATACCACGCATGATACGCGAATTTCCCCACAAGGTGAAAAGATTGCGCCTTACTGATTTTATGTTTCCAGAAATAATACGCCCTACATTGATTTCGCACACAGGAGTTTATGATGAAAAACCTCATCTTCATACTTGCTATCACTTTAGGTCTATCCGCTTGCGCTACTGTTGAACAAGAACGCGCTGCCACACGTGGCGGTTTGATTGGTGCTGCTGCTGGTGCAGCGATTGGCTCAACCCACGGACGTACAGTAGAAGGTGCATTGATTGGTGGTGCTGTTGGTGCCGTTGCTGGTGCCGCATTAGAGAGCAATAATACTCGTACAAATAGAAGACAACCAAGATATACAAGGCAGCCTCAACGTCCTATTCATACTAGGACCATCAGCCATCACCATGATGATGAGCATAGCGATGAAAATGATGACGAAGAAGATAGTGGTGATGAGTAGTCAACACCTATTTTGAATACTTATTCGCCCAATACTAACTTGAGCAACTCGCTTGCTGAAAGGGTTTGATAGGCACTTGGCGCTAAATTCAAATCACTTAAAGATAAATGCCCGATATGTGTACGCTGTAGCTGCAAAACATGGTTGCCAATGGCTGCAAACATACGCCGTACTTGATGATAGCGCCCTTCATGTAATACCAACT
>JALWPO010000341.1 GCA_026994965.1 Mariprofundaceae bacterium
TGTTTGCGGATATTCGTTCGTTTACCACGCGTAGCGAGAAGATGCAGCCTGAGCACGTTGTACTGCTTCTGAATCGCTATTTTGAGAAGATGACAACAGCAATCCACGAACATGATGGAACATTGGATAAGTTTATGGGTGATGGAATCATGGCTTTTTTCGGTGCGCCTAATCGCCTTGATCATCCTTCTTTGCATGCATTTCATGCCGCAGTTGATATGTTGGATCGTTTACAGGAACTCAATAAAGAGCTCGAATCAGAAGGGGATGAGCCACTTAAAATCGGTATCGGATTGCATGTTGGTGAGGTGGTGGTAGGGCGATTGGGGAGCCGAAACCGTAGTGAATACACAGCCATTGGCGATACTGTGAATACAGCGGCTCGTATCGAAGGGCTTACCAAAAGCTCAAAAATATCTTTGCTGGTTTCGCAAACTGTATATCAAGACGTTAAACATCAGTTCGGTGAGGCTAACTGGATTGAACTGGGAGAGATGCCAATTCGCGGGCGCTCTGCTTTATCCTTGTATGGTTATGATATTTCGGATGCTTAAAAATATATTTCATTTGGGAGATAAATGATGAACAGAATATCGAAACTGATTGTACTATTTTTTATGCTATGCCCGTCTTGGGTGGCGGCCGAGGAATATGCTGTTGGTATGGTCACTGATATAAGTGGCATCACTTTAAATGTTGTCAATAAAGAGCCCCAGCAGATGGATATATTCTCGGAACTTTTTGTTGGTGATCAATTGAAAATTGAAAAGCATGCCAGTGTGACCCTTATATATTGGGATAATCAAAGGGTATTCCAAATTCAAGGCCCGTCTGTGGTTCATATTCTGAAAGATTCGATTCAACATGTGTCTGGGCACAAACCTGAAATAAAAAAGATAGCACTTTTGCAACACGTTCGAATCAACCCTGCTGAGGTGGCACAATCTGGTTTGGTGATGCGGTCGGCACAAAAAAATAAGCCCATCAGCCTATTGAATTTGAGAGGAGGAAAAACGGCCGAGAAGCGACCTACATTTATGTGGAAGTTGCATCAAAAGACAGATCGAGTGCGCTTTGAATTGGTTGATGAAGATGGAAACATGCTGCTTGTGAAGGTGTTAAATGGGGAGCGTTTCACATTACCTGCTTCGGTACACCTGAACGAAGGTACCGTTTATTCATGGAGCGTGGAAGGGCGGATGGAAAACGGACAGGTATTTGCTGATTGGGGAGACTTCGAGCTTGCTGAACCATCGCTGGTTGCACAAAAAAACAATATAAAACCAAAGATGCATGCAGGCTTTTCGCAACGACTTTTGTATGCGGCATGGCTGCAACAAAATGGTTTTGGGGATGATGCGCATCATTTGTGGTTGAAGTTAGCGAAGGAACGACCCAATAGCCCTGCTTTGAAGGCTGCTTTGCCAAATTAATATGAAGTTTTATCTTATTCTATTTGGGCTTCTTTGCAGTGGTTTCTATAGCATGGAGGTATGCGCTGATGAAGCGCAGGAGTCTGGAAATATTCAACGCGCCATTGATGCTGGTAATTATCAACAGGCACTTGCCTATGCCGATGATATTCGCTGGTCTGAAGCCTCTACTGAAACCCAGCTTGCAGTGATTCATGCCTATGAATTGATGGGATATTATCAGCGGGCGGATAAGCAACTTCGGCTTTTGAAGCAGACTAAAACAGTCATGGGTGATTCTGTTCTGCATGCACGCACCGAATACCGTATGGCATCTATTTATCGTAGGGAGGGGCGCTATAAAGAAGGTCTTGAGCATGCTATTCGGGCGGTTGAACTTATGCATGAACTTCATGCAGTTGGAAACGAGTACCAGCTACGCTTTGCTGGTATGGTTGCCATACTTCATGCTTATCTGGGACATAATCTTGAAGCACGGACATGGTTTGGGTATGCATTCGGTTATCTACAAGAGGACGGTGTAAAACCATTGCAATCATTGATGCTGAAAAATGATAAGGCAATCTGGTTCTATCGAATGGGGCGCTTTCAAGATGTGATAACACTGGAATCTGGAGCTATTGAACAGGCGGAAGCTTCTCTATCAGCACAATACCCAGAATTGGCGGAAGCCTATAATAATCTTGCCGCAGCCTATATGGCAGTGGGGAAACCAAAAGAAGCAGCACTATGGTATCAGAAAGCCATCCATCTACGGCAAGAGAAGTTGGGTATGCAGCATCCAGATTTGGCAACAAGCATGAATAATTTTGCACTACTTCTTCTGAATCAAGGTGATGATAATCAGGCAGAAGAGTTATTGCGTACAGCATTAAAGATTCGTACTTCAAGACTAGGTGTATCACACCCTTTTACACTTTCTAGCATGAATAATCTGTCACAGTTGTTACAAAAAAGGGGGGCATTGAAGGAGGCGAAAAGTCTGGCTGAATCATCGCTTGGCTATGCCATCAAGCAATTCGGCTCTCATCATGTCGAAGTTGCTAATGCATACGCTGCGCTCGGCGATTTGATGGTTAAAACCAATGATTATACGGCTGCGGCAAACCATTACAAAAAAGCGCTAGATATTCAGGAGCATCAGAAACATGACATTGAAGCTGCATGGTTGATTCAAAAACTGGGGTATACCCATCAACTTGAAGGTGAGATGAATGCTGCGGCACGAGCTTATGAAGATACCATACACCGACTTGAACCCTTGCTGGGAGAGCAGCATCCAAAATTAGCCATGGTTTGGAATGCATTGGGCAGTGTGCGCTATGAACAGGGGAAACATGGAGAGGCTGCTCTTGCGATGCAGCGGGCTCTATCGATTCAGCATCC
>JALWPO010000342.1 GCA_026994965.1 Mariprofundaceae bacterium
AATGCATCAAACCCGCCGCCACTACCTAAATCCACAACAACTTCTCCAGCTTTTAAGCTGGCAATCGCCCGTGGATTTCCACAGCCTAATCCCATATCTGCACCTGAAGGCACATTTTTTAAATCATCTTCTGAATATCCCATACGTGTTGATACCAATGTGTTAATGGCATCATCATCTGATACCCCACAACAACTGGATACTTCACCACAACATGCTCCATCATTACTCGCTTCTGCCACTTGCGCATATGATTCACGCACATGTTGACGAATATCATCAGCGAAACTTTGCTCTAACACCTTTTCAGTCATTCTTTTACTCCATCATTCCAAAAAAATATTTCATTCAAACAGTATGCGTAATCATTCAAGTTGCGAGTGTTTTTATTCAAGAGCAAGGCGAACAAGCGGAGCTTACTGCTGTAAGTGAGCATTGTTCAACGCAGGTATTGGAAAAAACAATCGTGAATTGGATGATTACAATGCACCGCCACAACTGGAACCCTGCCCTGCTGTACAACCATAACAATGATCCATAATTGCAATATCAAGCCCTTCTGTATCTGTGCCCATCAGCTCTGATAAATGTGTTTTGCCCTTATTTTGCAAAGCTAAATCCAACATTTGATTAAAATCACAGTCGTACACATAACCTTGCCAATCCACGCTTAGTAGCGAACGACACATCACGCCTTCCACATTATCTGACTTGTAGTTATCTTTTAACTGTTGCATATAATTTTCAAATTCACCTTTGGACACCAGCCAACTACCAAAGCGTTTAATCGGCATATTAGTAATAGTGAACAGTTGATTAAATACAATGTCAAAACGCTCTTTTAACTCTTTTTTATAAGCTTCTTCAAGCTCTTTTTGTGAAGGTGGTAATGATGTTCCAGTTGGGTTGTACACAAGATTTAATGTCAAACCACTACCTTCCACACCATAACCCAAGGCATTGAGCTTTTGAATACCTGCAATACTGGCATCAAATACGCCTGAACCACGTTGTGCATCAACATTATCGCTTAAGTAACATGGTAATGATGCAGAAACTTCTACCTTATACTCAGCTAAAAATTGCGCCAAATACTCATAACCTACTTCACTTAAAATAGTGAGATTACAGCGATCAATCACATGCACACCAAGTTTGCGTGCTTCAATAACCAAATCTTGAAAATGAGGATTCATCTCAGGTGCGCCACCAGTTAAATCCAAAGTTTTAATATCGGCTGAACGCAAAAATTCCAAGACCGTCTCCATGGTATCACGTGTCATAATTTCAGTGCGTCTAGGACCAGCATCTACATGACAATGTACACAAGTTTGATTGCATAAATAGCCCAAATTAACTTGTAAAGTTGTCAATTTATCGCGTTTAATCGCTGGAAAATCCGTTTTTTCTAATAAAGGGCGACAATCATACATATGTGGCAACTCCAGACCTTAATCTTATTGAACACAACAGTCGTACAAAATATAGAAAAATTACAGCTTTGTCACACAAGCCCAGAAAAAACCATCATGTGTATCTGATGGGAAAATTCGCTCCGATTCCAAACACCGATAGCCTTGGGTCACATGCTCATTTTCTTGCGGGTGAATAGAACAAACCGCATACACCAAATTTCCATTGGGTTTTAAACTACACATCATGGCTTGAAGCATACCCTTCTGTATTTTCGCTAACGCATCAACTGTGGATTCATGATGTAAAAATTTTGCATCAGGATGCCTACGTAATACACCCGATGCCGAACATGGTGCATCTACAAATGCCGCATCCGCATAATTTTCTAATATAGGTAATCGCAAAGCATCCGCTTGTATCACATGGACATTTTTACAATTTAAACGCAATAAATTTTCTTGTAATCGTGGTATGCGTTTCGTATTCAATTCTACAGCTACAATGTTTGCTTCAGGAAAACGATGTGCCAAAAGTACTGTTTTACCACCAGGTGCAGCGCAAATATCTAAAATGATACCATCTTCGGGCGCCTGCAATGCCAAGACTGCCATTTGAGCGGCTTGATCCATCACTGTAAATGCACCGTCATCAAAACCAGGCAAAGATGGTACATATGTACCAGTCGGCAACAGCACCGCATAAGGTGAATATTTACCCTTACATACTTCAACACCCATGCCTGCAACTTCTGCCATCCAAGCATCGCGTTCAACAAATACTGCCACACACAAACTTGGCGGCTGTTGTAATGTAGACGCAAAGGCTTGCACCGTATCTTGACCAAAAGCATCACGCCATACTCGATATAACCACAAGGGTAATTCTGCGCGTTGATACGGCTTTAATTTTTTAGGTGGTTCACTGATTGATACCTTACGTAATACAGCATTCACCATACCTGATGCTTTAGGCTGAAATAGCTTAATCGCATCCACACATTCAGACACTGCGGCATGGCTGGGCACACGCATATGACGTAGTTGATACGTCCCAAGCAGCAAACTCATTCGAACCTCAACATCAGGCTTCTGTTTTAAAAAACGTGAAAAATCCGCTTCCAAAGAAAAGAACCGGCGCAGCACACCCAACACAAGTTCATGCAACAAAGCACAATCCCTAGCCTCTAAATTCTCCCCAAACTTCTCCAATACCACATCAGATTTGCGCTGTTTTTCAATAACATCAATCAAAACCAATATAGCAAGTGCGCGTACAGATTTTATGGATTGATAAGGTGTCATATTTCATTTCTCCAATAAAAAAGGTCGCCACTTGTGTGACGACCTTTTTTCCAAGCATCCAAAATAAAAATTATACTGAGTAGTACATTTCCATTTC
>JALWPO010000343.1 GCA_026994965.1 Mariprofundaceae bacterium
TGTATGAGAAGTGACATAATTAAAAAAGGTTTCGATAAAGCTCCACACCGCTCTTTGTTGCGTGCAACAGGTCTAAAGGATGAAGATTTTGATAAGCCTTTTATTGGGATTGCAAACTCCTACATAGACATCATCCCTGGGCATTTCTTTTTGCATGAGTATGGTGAGATAGTAAAAGATGCTATCCGCGAGGCTGGTGGTGTTCCTTTTGTTTTTAATACTATTGGTGTTGATGATGGTATCGCTATGGGTCATGAAGGTATGCTTTATTCTCTTCCTTCGAGAGAAATTATTGCTGATTCTATAGAAACTGTTATGAATGCTCACGCACTTGATGCGATGATATGTATCCCTAACTGCGATAAGATCGTTCCAGGTATGATTATGGGTTCGTTGCGTGTAAATGTTCCTACTATCTTTGTCTCTGGTGGCCCTATGCCAGCTGGTCACAAAGCTGATGGAACGCCTATTGATCTAGCAACTGCTTTTGAGGCTGTTGGAGAGTTTAATGATGGAAAGATGACAGAGGAGGAGCTTAAAGATATTGAGTGTAATGCTTGTCCTTCTGGAGGATCTTGTTCTGGTATGTTTACTGCAAACTCTATGAATACTTTGTGTGAAGCGATGGGTATAGCACTCCCCGGAAATGGCACAGTACTTGCGATGACTCCAGAGCGTATAGAGATGGTAAAAAAAGCAGCAAAACGGATAGTTGAACTTGCAAAGATGGAAAACAACGAGAAATATAACTTCAAAAATATTCTCAATGAGAAAGCTGTACATAATGCTTTTGTGGTAGATATGGCGATGGGTGGAAGCTCAAATACTGTCCTACATATGTTAGCTATTGCAAAAGAAGCAGATGTTGATTTCAAGATAGAAAATATCAATAAAATAGCAGACAAAGTAGCACATATCGCTAAAATATCACCTTCACTTACAACTATACATATGAAAGATATTGATGAGGCTGGTGGAGTAAATGCCGTTATGAAAGAGGTAAGCCGTAGAGGTGGTCTTTTAGAATTAGATGCATTGATGATAACTGGCGAAACTTTAGAAGAACGCATCAAAGATGCTGAGATAAAAGATACTTCAGTCATCCATACAAATGAAAATGCATACTCACAAGTGGGTGGTCTTTCTATCCTTTTTGGAAATCTTGCTTTAGAAGGTGCTGTTGTAAAAACAGCAGGAATAGCACCACATATGAGACAGTTCAAAGGGAGTGCAATTTGTTTCAATTCGCAACCTAATGCAATAGCTGGAATCATGGGCAAAAAAGTAAAAGCTGGTGATGTAGTAGTTATCCGTTACGAGGGTCCAAAGGGTGGTCCAGGTATGCAAGAGATGTTAGCACCTACAGCACTCATCCAAGGGATGGGTCTTGGTGAGTCTGTAGCACTCATCACAGATGGTCGTTTCTCTGGTGCAACCAAGGGAGCTTCTATTGGTCATGTCTCACCTGAAGCAGCAGAGGGTGGACTCATAGCGCTTATAGAAGATGGCGATGAGATAGAACTAGATACCGATGGACATCTCTTGCAACTCAATGTTAGCGAAGAGGAGATTGCAAAAAGAAAAGCTGCATGGAAACCTTACAAAAATGAGGTAAAATCCAAGTGGCTCAAACGCTACCAGATCTTAGTGGCAAATGCTTCTAATGGTGCTGTCTTAAAGACTGAACTTTAGTTATACATTCATCCTTTTAGCTGGGATTGGTATTAGTAGGGCATGACTTGTAAATATGATTTTTTCTGTACCAGTTTCCGATAAATCCACCTGTTGCAACGACGATGAGATAGAACCATCCTGAGAGTGAAAGTTCAGAGATGGGGGTGTAGAGTGCGCCTACATTGCATCCATTTGAGAGTCTTGTCCCAAATCCCATGAGGAATCCACCTACAGCAAACACGAGAAAATCTTTTGGAGCGATAGATAAGCCCTCTACAAACTTCTTTGTGAAAGATCCAGCGATGAGTAGATAAAACATTGCACCTAAAATGATAGAGATATTTTGAATACTTGGACCATGCTGTAAGATTGGTGTTACAAAGACACTTGCTTTTTTTGTTGTAAACTCTGCAAGGGTGGATGCTTCTACTCCAAAGAGCATTAAAAACTTACCAAACCATATCCCCAGTGTAGTTGAGGCACCCCAACCTTTAGTATATAAAATAAGAAGTGAAGCAAAAAGTAAACTAATAATGACAATACTCACTTTCATGCTCCATGGCTCTATAAATATTTTTTCAAAGTTTGTAAGCACTTTAGGTGTTTGTTCAGTTAATGAAATATTGTTTTTCTCATAATAAGACTTTTCATATCTTTTTGCTAAGCGAGAAACAATGTAAGCAAGTATTGCCGTGACTATAAGCGCACCTAAGTAGCCATTGAAACCATCGAAACGAAAGATATCTGGTAAAAATACACCATGTTT
Organism: Mariprofundaceae bacterium; assembly: GCA_026994965.1. Taxonomy (GTDB): domain Bacteria; phylum Pseudomonadota; class Zetaproteobacteria; order Mariprofundales; family Mariprofundaceae. Next base: position 2,441 of record JALWPO010000343.1, read on the forward strand.
AAATTGTTCCCCTATAGGACTAGATAACCATGAGTCTGTTACTAAAGGGGAAGTTTTTTGTATTTTAAACCCTAAAAAAACCCCAAAACTAAGAAAAAAGATGGTTGTAACAGCACGCGAAAAACCAGAGGCGACATCTGTAAGAGATCCAGTTGCACAACAAGAGGAGAGTGCCATCCCAAAACCAAATAGGAGACCACCAAAGATAAGTCCTAGGTTTATAGGATATATGCTAAGTTTATAGGCACTTTCATTGCCGTAGATTAGAAAAGATGTGATGAGTGCTGTAAGAACAAACATAAGCATTAAGGCAGATGCAAGTTGTGATGAGCCTGTTCTTGTAAGCTTGTTGACACTTCCAGCAAA
>JALWPO010000344.1 GCA_026994965.1 Mariprofundaceae bacterium
ATGGCATTATTCCGCTACGACAATTATGGCATTGATGAAGGCGCAGCACGTGCGCTTTTAATCAATTGGTCAGTGATTGATAAAATCACCAATGCAACGCCTCTTTTTGGTATGCCTGATTTGCGTGCTATCATGTTTATATTTTTAGATATTCATTGGGCAGGAAGCCTTGCTGCTGCCAAAGTATTTACATTGTTCACACTCTTCGGCACAGCATTGATGCTATATCGATGGAGCGAAGATAATGATAGCTCAGAAACTGCTACAATAGCTACAGCACTGCTATTGATTTCACCGATAAGTATTATGCAAGTGGATGCGATTGCACCAGGTGTATTCTTACTTTTTTGCTTTGCCAGCGCCTACTGGTTCGAACAACTTTACCGCGAATCCAAACGCACGCTAACAGGCTCTTTCTTTATGGTTATTCTGATGTCTGCCTTTGCGGTAAGCTTGCATCCTATGGGATTGGCGCTACCCGCTGCATTGCTCATACTTTGGTTTCCAAAAAATGAAGAAGCGCCTGAAAAACGTCGCAACCTATGGATTGGTTTAAGCGTGAGTACTGTCATACTACTATTCGCACGCTGGGGTTGGTCGGGGCTTGAAGCAGGTGGCAACCATCTTGCCACACTGGGCATGATACTAACAGGCTCTCCTATTCTACAAGCAACACCTCCCACTGGCTACGGGCTTATCGTTGCCAGCTTACTAGGCTTTGTCATCAGTATTTATGTTTATCGTCGCTACTTTGAATCCATGAGTCTTATGTTGGTTCTCGCAAGTTTGTTGGGCTTATTTTGGGCGGATACATCTTGGGCATTAATTGTGCTTACAACCATCCTTTTTCTTGGCACGCCCATGCTTATCGCAGCGCATCGCAAAACAGGCATTCAAAATCTCATGGGACAACGTGGTTTAGTGATTATCCTGATTATAGTTTGCGCCAATATATTCACTGCCGCAGATAAAAAACAACGCTTGGTTAGTCAATTGAAATTAAAATCAGATACAGATTATCTTATCGCAGCAGCAGCAAGTATGGCTAGTGATCATTCCCATAAATTCTTGATTGCAAGTCAGTGGCCCGGTCGAACCATGCTCGCCACCAAACGTGATGTATTGCCTTTACCACCACAAGTCATCTTAAATGATGCTAAAACATTCCAAGCCAAAACCGCAGGCATCACCCATTATATATTTGACCCCAAAGACCCTAAAAATACATCGCTATCAAAAACATCAGCAAGCTTGGGGCATGCCATGGAAGCCATTGAGCTTTTACCCGCAGGTGTTATCCTAAAAGTAAATCAATAGCTATTCACCCCTATGCCATAGGTGAAAAAACAATGAGACGGCAATACCAAAACCACCACCAAAGACCAGAACGCCAGAGGTAAGCATCATCACTATATCCAGTTTGGATAGGGTGGTTCCTAAAGATACAGATAAATAAATAAATATCGCCATGCCCAAAACCATGGCAATGGCATAGCGATATACCATTTTCATCCATATCTTATTATCAACAACCTTCTTACCTTCTCCCATATTCACCCCGTTCCAGCAGGCACAATCAGTAGCGCCCCTGTTGAAAATACCAACAAACGTACCAATACAATACCTAGAAATTGTTTCTGATGCTCATCTCTCGCTCGCTCATATTCATCCGCAGAAGCATTGGTCAACAAAGCTCGACCTGCAAGCACCTGCAAAACATACAAAGCATATAAAATGATGATGCAAATTAAATGCGACCAAATCAAAAATGAGAATAACTCACCATGCTCAATCAAGCGTTTCCACCAATCATGAGTCAAATAAAGATAAATAGGAAAGCACACATCAAAAAGCATCACCATACTCATCCCAGCAATATGAAAACCACGCTGCTTGCGCATAGTCCATGCTACAGCCAATACCACAAAACTTATCAATACCAATATTACACTTGTTGTCATACCCCCAACCCTAACCCCTATGATAAGCATTCGTCATCTTTGTTTGCGCCTATCCATAAAATCGCTACGCTTCGCACATGTCTGAACAATCATCCACCCACGAACTTCGCTATCTCGCAAAATTTCTTATCACTTCGGTACTCTCTTTCTTTATTGGTACAGTACACGGGGTATTACAGGTGATTCCTGCTATCCGAGCTTGGCTTGATTCCATTGGTAGCCCCTATGGCGGGCCTGGTCATATGATTGACCCATTGGCACACGCCCATATCAATCTTGTTGGTGGCGTAACCATTCTTGGCATGGCGATTACCTATTATTTGATTCCTAAAATAAGTGGCAAACCCATTTATTCCATGCGCATGGTTGAGCATTCTTTTTGGTGGACAACCATTGGTGTGAGCGCATTTTATATATCGCTTATGATTTTTGGTATTTGGGAAGGACAACTTTGGCTCACGCATCCAGAAGCTATCCCTGAGATTCATCGTTTTTATGGCCCTATCATATCCATTGCAGCTACCTGCCTCGCCATTGGTTTTTGGATTTATTTAGCCAATGTTTTGCTATCATTTAGAAGCATTTATAAAAAATGACTGAAGCACAAGCCTGCCGTCTACCTTGTGGTTGCCCTTCACATTACCCTGATTGGAAAGATGGCGATATTGATTTGGGCGGGATTTTATGCCATCAGTTAAAGATTCCCATGTTTATGCATATGCCCATTGGTTATGAAGCTTACCTTCTCAAACAAAAAGAAGATATTGAACGCTTAGGCATGCATGAGAAATGGCCAGGCTTTAATCTCACTCGTACAGCTGCACTTCGCGGTGAAAT
>JALWPO010000345.1 GCA_026994965.1 Mariprofundaceae bacterium
AAGCTTGCATGGCAAGCAATACAATTATTCATGGTTTCAGCAAGTTTGAGTTGAATCTGTTTGACTGGCGCTTTGGCTTTTGCCATATCTGCAATATCATCAAAGGCATAGTGCGTGCCAAAACCCAACTTTTTAAAATCCAATGGTAGCTTCGCACGCAACCGAAAATCCACAGTTTGAATGGCAGCTTTGCCCACAGCACGTGCAGATTCTTCCACAGCTACCAAATCTTCGTTGGCCAACGCTTCAACAATCGTTTGTATTGTTTCAAGCAGAGTGCGCATTTCACCAAGTACAGCCTGCCTTTCTACAGGCTCAAGTATCACAGCAGTGCGTCCATCATCGGCTTTTTCTGTATTCCCAAGCACAACAAACTTAATGCCTATAGCTACCAATAAAAGACTCAGTATTGTAATTGCAATCCAATGTGGCTTTGTTGATGTCATGTTTCACTCCGTGTTTTTATCAATTTATCAGCAATATATTTGAGTGTTTGAATGGTAATCGCTTTATCCTCATCAGAAATATCACTTAATACTTCTTCCTGAAAATCGTGAACCAATGGAATCGTTGCTTCAAGTGCTTGTTCACCTTTTTTTGTTAAGCTCACTTGAAAATAGCGCTTATCCTTAGTATCAGGCGTACGCTTCACCAAATCTTTTTTAACTAAACCATCAATGCGACGCGTAATTGTGGTTTTATCTCGCATCAAAAGCCCTGCAATTGCATTTTGAGTCATTGAACCATACTTGGATAAGCGCAGTAAGATGCCAAAATCTTGCGCAGACATCGTATAACCCAAAGCTGCAAAACGCTTGGCAATCTCTTCTGTCATTAAAAATGCAGTACGATTGACATTCAATCCAATGGCTTGCTCCAATTGAAAATCTGAAATCAATTCACTCATGGTGCTCTCCTACAATAGCTAACAATAGATACTTAATTGTATTATGCAACTATTTAATCACACACAACTAAATTTACGATATCCCATATCAATAGGGTACAATTTGACCATCAAAAGCAACAAATTGCCCCACCTCATAATCATGGATATGCGCAATCACATCTGTCATTCCCTTTACAGAAGTATCCACATCAATCAAGCCTGAATGGTGTGTCATATCTGTTTGCACCCACCCAGGATGCAGTGTAATTACTCGCACGCCATCAGGCGCTAAATCCACTGCCATGGATTTTGATACAATCACCAAAGCCGCTTTTGCAGCACGATACGCATAAGTGCCGCCACTACTATTATCTCCGCTAGAGCCCATTTTGGAGCTGATATTGGCAATAATTCCCTGCGCTGCAATCACACGTGATTTTAATCGCTGCACCACACGCAAAGCTCCCACACAATCAATATTAAACACTTCCATCATGCCATCAGATGTGATTTCATCCAGCGACTGTCCGCCCTTAGATGGTCCATAAATACCTGCATTATTGATAAGCAAATCAATGTTGTCAGGCAAATCACCCACAGGTGCATCATCACTGCCAACATCCCATTGTAGTAAATGCAGCTTATCTGAATACAGTGCCTGAAGTTGGGTTTGTTCATGACGATAACATGCCCAAACATCATAACCTTGGCTTAAATAGCGTTTCACAAAGCCCAATCCCAACCCACGATTTGCACCCGTAATTAAAATATTCATCCTACACCTCCATAACCGCATAAAAACTACGAGTGAAAAAAGAGCTTACTACGCTACACTCACCCCATGCCCAGCCTTGCCTCAAATGCTACCATCCATACAAGACCTTACCATTGGCTTAAAGGCACATGGATGGATCGCATCCTATTGATGATAGCAACTATCACCATTGCTCTGAGTTGGCAATGGCTATCTCAGCATTTGCATGGCATACCTATGATACATATTTATCATGGCAAAACACTATTGGCAGTTTATCCCTTACACCCTAAAGAAACGATTCATTTCAACGCAAAAGGCGATATTGGTATATCCAAAATTATCATCAATCAAGATGGTGTGCGCATGATTGATTCTCCATGCACAACCAAACGATGCATCTTATCAGGGCATAGACACCACATTGGCGATATGATTGCCTGCGTACCCAATCGTATCCTTATCAGCATTCAAGGCACCGAAAAATCCCAACTTGATGCTATATCCGAATAAATGAATCCGCCCATACATATACCCAAGCCTCCCCTGCACACATTACAGAAACAAGCGCAATGGCTTGGGCTTTTGGTGCTTGCCAGCGGTCTACATATCTTTGAAGCATCCATACCCAGCCTTGGGCCTTGGTTTAAGCTGGGCATTGCCAATATCATCACATTGATTGTACTGGTTCGTATCGGTGTAGGCGCAGCTATTGCCTTAGCCATTGCACGCGTGGTGATTGGTGCTTTTTTTATAGGTACAATGTTTACACCTACTTTTGTAATTAGCCTTGGTGCCACCATAGTGGCTACATCTGTGATGGTATTCGCATGGCTTTTTATCCCTAGAATCAGCCTTATTGGTGTAAGTTTATTGGGTGCATTGGCACATATGTGTGCTCAATTTGTAGTGGTTGAACAGCTTTTTATTCAGCAGCATGCACTTTATTATCTGCTACCGCCGCTGCTTATGTTATCCTGCGCCACGGGCTGGCTAAATGGTGCATTGGCTATGTACATCACAGCCCAACTTCACGCTCGGAGCAAATAAACATTGCAAGCTAAATCTCAAAATGCTCGGTTTATTATCGCACTATCGGCATCTATTGCTGTGCATTTGCTCTTGGCATT
>JALWPO010000346.1 GCA_026994965.1 Mariprofundaceae bacterium
CGTCATCAAGGTATGGATAAGCAAAGCATCATTATTGGGGGTATGAGCGGTATGTGGTCACCCATTTTAATGACCACACTAACAACTGCCGCAGGCTTTCTTGCGATGCTAACCTCAGAGCTTTTGCCTATGCGTTATTTTGGTGTGTTTGCAGCCATCGGTATTGCCTATGCGTTCATCATTACCATCTGTTTTATTCCAGCGATTGAAGCGGTATTGCCCCATAAAGAAAAACCGCTTCAATCATTAGCATTTCACGGCTATCTCAATGCCATGACGCATATCGTTACACATCATCCGCGTCGAATTATGGCGGCATTTGCTTTACTTGTACTGTTCTCCGCCTATGGACTATCACACATTCAAGTCAATTCTTCATTGGTATCCGAATTTCGCCCTTCTGACCCTATCAGAAAAGCCGATGTCATACTCAACAAACATTTCGCAGGCACCAATGCACTGGATGTGATGATTGATAGTGGCAAGCAGGATGGCATCTTAGAGCCAGCCTTTCTAAAAGGTATGCGTCAATTACAAAGCGTGGTGGAAGCCGAACCTGTCGTTGGTGATTCTTCCAGTATTGCCGAATTTTTAGCAGAAATGAACAAGGTGATGCATGAAGGAAAACAGACATATCGCGTACCACCTGACACATCACAACTGGCAGCACAATATCTTCTACTCTATTCGTTTTCTGGCGCACCAGATGATTTTGACGCTTTGATTACTTCCGACTATCGACAAGCACATATTCGCATCCAAATGAAAACCGATAGCAGTGCTGACGCGGCACATTTGATAGCGGTTCTAAAGAGCAATGCCAACACATGGTTTCCCAATGCAAAGGTCTCATTCGCTGGTACAGCTTACACCACGTATCAATTTTCCGATTTAATTATCAAGGGGCAAATTCAATCACTTGTCTTGGCATTATTGCTTATTTTTATACTGTGCTTTGTGATGTTTCGCCGTTTGACTGATGCTGCATTGGCAATGCTACCTGTATCCATGGCGATTGTAGTGATTTATGGCGTGATGGGCTTGTTGGGCTTGCCACTGGAAATTGGCACAGCAATTACGGGGGCGATGGCACTGGGCATAGGGGTAGATTTTGCCATTCACTATCTTTATCGCTACCGTGATTATGAAGCGCAAGGACTGCCACATGCCCAGATTGTGGCTCATACCAATGAAGATACTGGACGCGCTTTGATGTTCAATGCGCTGGTCGTGATTGGTGGTTTTTTGGTACTGATGACGGCACATCTTTATCCGCAGGTTAAATTAGGCGTACTGATTGCGGGCTCAATGGCGATTTGCTATGTGGCTTCCTGCTATCTTTTCCCCGTATTACTGAAGAGCAAAGAACAATCGTGAGATTGCTGCTTGCATTGCCAATCATTTGGTATTGTTCAATTGCTTCGGCTTACGGCGCAGCATGGACAATACATGGTGGCATCAAAAATGAATCTGCTTATTTCATCTCTGCTATCCATCGTTGGGATAAAATCCAAAACCGACTGGAAGTGAAGCCTGAAGCGATGTTAGGCAATGGCTGGCAGTTCAGAAGCCGAGCACTGCTCTGGTATGATGCCGCTATGGATATTCAGGCTAGCAACAGCACTGATTTGACAGCAGGCATTAAGCAACACTATCGCACAGCCACACAACTTAAAGAAGCATACCTATTATACGAAGGTGATGCCTTTGATTTAAGGCTTGGGCAACAGCAAATCATCTGGGGCAAAACAGATGGGTTACGTATGCTGGATGTGGTCAATCCATTGGATATGCGTGAATTCATCCTCGATGATTTTCTCGACTCACGTATTGGACTTGTGGCTGCACGCTTGAATTGGTATCCAGATACCGATACAGAACAAGAGCTTGAATTGCTTGTGATTCCTGATGCGCAACCCGCACAGGCTGCCCCTGCTGGTTCAAGATGGGCTTTTACTACACCAGCAGCACCTACTGGATTAAGCGTGCAACAACTTGCATCAGAGCAACCGAACTGGTCGACTAAAAATACTGAGGTGGGAGCAGCTTGGCGTGCAAATATTAACGGCTGGGATATATCAGCCAATTATTTTTATGGTTGGAAGGATACGCCCAATGCTCTGAGGAATATGTTGCCCGGTGTGCTACAAGTGAAGTTAAAACACTTTCGTATGCATACTATCGGCGGCTCATTTTCCAATGCCTTTGGCGCTTTTGTAGTGCGTGGTGAAATGGCAGCTAACTTACGCGAAGCCATCAATGCACAAGGCTCAACCTTTGCTAATACTGTACAGCGTAAGACCACGCTTAATGCAGCCCTAGCAGTGGAATGGAGCCGATACAACTGGACTATTAACTCACAATTCTTCATTCGCCATATCGATGGCTGGAATAATATATTGCTAGAACCAAAAGATTCTGGCTTTTGGACACTACGTATTGCAACCGATTTTATGCATGAAACCCTCAAGCCTGAAGTATTGTTTTTAGCCGACTGGTCGGCAGGAGGCTGGTTGGCACGCCCAAAAACATCCTATGCGTGGAACGATAATATCACCACAACATTCGGAGCTGATATCTTTGGTGGAACCCATGGTTTTTTAGGACAATTTACCAATAATGACCGCATTTATTTGGAATCGGAATATACGTTCTAACAAGCGAAACCCTATTGCACAGATACTCCATTGTTTTTTTAATCTCGATTATAACAAAAGCAATTGATAATTCTTAATTGACCTTACCTGCAAATCCCCGCACCTTGCGG
>JALWPO010000347.1 GCA_026994965.1 Mariprofundaceae bacterium
ACAGTGATAACCAACACACAAATGTGGCTAAAGCAACCCAAGGCAGCCAAGGTATAAGTACACCAAACATAGTTGCCACACCTTTACCACCCTTGAATTTAAGATAAATGGGAAACACATGCCCAAGAAATACTGCCAATGCAACAGCCGCAATCAGCACTTCATCTTGTTGTAAGTATTCAGCCAGAGCTACTGCCAAAGCGCCTTTACCAATATCTGCTAAAAGTGTGAGTATACCAACTTTCTTGCCACCTGTTCGCAACGCATTGGTTGCACCAATATTACCACTACCATATTCCCTTGGATCTTTGCCTGTTAAATACCGTGAGAATAACAGTCCAAATGGAATTGAACCTAAAAGATAAGCTGCAATGATGGCTGCCCAAGCCGTTTCAGGCGCTTGAAATAAATCCATCAATCACACCTCCATATATTGATTCATATTTATACTACGATACAACATACACATCACGATGCATAAAAAAAGGTGCTTTAAGCACCTTTTTTTATCATACATAATAACCATCAAGACTTCTAAACCTACAAAAGTGGCGGCACTTCAGGCGTATCCGCGAATGTTTTTAATTTCGCAGCCCGTGAAGGATGCCTTAATTTACGTAAAGCCTTGGCTTCAATCTGACGAATACGCTCACGCGTTACGCCAAACTGTTTCCCTACTTCTTCTAAGGTATGATCAGTATTCATGCCAATACCAAAGCGCATGCGCAACACTTTTTCTTCACGCGGTGTTAAATTATCCAACACACCCAATGTAGCTTCTTCCAAAGCTTCACTGATAGCAACATCCAGTGGATTCTCTGCATTTTTATCTTCCACAAAATCGCCCAATTGTGAATCTTCATCATCACCAATCGGTGTTTCTAAGGATACTGGCTCTTTGGCAACTTCAAGAATCTGCTCCACCTTTTCCAAAGGCATTTCCAAATGTTCCGCCAATTCTTCAGGCGTGGGTTCACGACCAATCTCTTGTGCAATTTGACGTGAAACACGCATCATTTTATTGATGGTCTCAATCATATGCACAGGAATCCGAATCGTACGTGCCTGATCAGCAATAGAACGTGTAATCGCTTGACGAATCCACCAAGTTGCATAAGTAGAGAATTTATAGCCCCTACGCCACTCAAACTTATCCACTGCCTTCATCAGCCCAATATTACCTTCTTGAATCAAATCCAAGAAACCCAACCCACGATTGGTGTATTTTTTCGCAATAGAAATCACCAAACGCAAGTTAGCTTCAATCATTTCACGTTTGGCTTGACGCATTTTTGCTTCGCCCATGGTCAATTTACGCGCCACTTCTTTCAATTCTGCAACGCAAAGTTCGCTTTCCTGCTCAACCCGTTTCAAACGCCGTTGATTTTCACGAATTTTTCCCGCTACAGGTTCAATCATTTCAACCCATGGCTTATCTGCATGCGCTTTACTTAAGCCATCCAGCCAACGCTCATCAGTTTCCTGCAATGGGAATGTTTCTAAAAACAACTTACGCGGCATTTTTGCTTTTAATGCATGGTCGCGAACTGTACGCTCATATTTGCGCACCCTTTCCACTGCATTTTTAAAACGCTGCACCAAAGCTTCCAATTGTTTGGGTGAGAAAGGAATCGCTACAATCTCTTCCAACATCTCTTGTAACACATCATATGTTTTTTGTGCTAACTTTTCATCTTTAGGCTTTTTATCTGAACGTTTTTTGCATTTTAAGAACTCATCGTGCAATACCTTTGCACGCTCAAAATGCACTAAAGCTTCTGCCAATTGCTCTTCCTTGGTAATCACCGTTTCTTCCATGGGTGTACCATCTGGTGTCGCTCTGCGTTCCTTAATGGCTTGAGACAACTGTTCCGCATCCATTTTTTCTTCTTCTATAGGATCTTCATCTTCACCTTCGGACTTATTCAAACGTTTTTCATATTCTTTAATCGCTGCTGCATTGACCACTTTGTCATCAATGTCAAGAATATCACGGAAATTCATTTCTTCATCATTTTCCAGTGCTTCATCACGAATCTGGATAACGCGCTCACCCAGCAACATGATTTCACGAAAGGTTGCAGGACAAAGGCAAATCGACTCATGCATTTGCAAACGCCCTTCTTCAATACGACGCGCAATTTCAATTTCACCTTCACGGGTTAACAACTCAACTGTGCCCATTTCGCGCAAATACATACGTACAGGATCATCAATTCTAACCACTGTGCCCAATTGGGTTGTATCCGCACGCAAGGCAGAATCTTCTTTCCGCAACCTATCTTTGCGCATCGCATACTCGCCATTGGGCGCACGTTCAGGATCCACAACTTCCACACCCATTTCGGTAAATAGATTGATGACTTCTTCAATACGGTCTGTAGATACCAAACCTTCTGGTAAATGTTTATTCAATTCATCATAGGTGATGTAGCCTGCTGCCTTGCCCTTGGCGACCAAACCGCCAAGCTCTTTGATGCGTACAACAGGTGTCTTTTTAGAACTTGTCATTCATTACCTCGATGCTGCTCTTCAATCTCAGCATTTAATGTTTTCAATTCTTGTTTCAATTCAGCTTCTAATTTTGCCAAGCGCGCAGTCTCAGCTAAATCATTTTGCTTTGCCATTTGACGCTGCAATAAGCGCATACGCATATCCAGCACAATACTGGCAAACTTCATATCCAAAACAGGCTCTTGATTCATCCAGCGAGCAATCTCTTGTACAGCTTCGGGAAAATCCCGCTGTAGATGTTGCGCCAGTGTTATACCTTGATCGGTCTTTGAGCCTTGCCATGAAAAAACGCGCGTGTATATCTGATAATATAGCTCATTGTCAAGAAAGAAGTCTTTTGCCTCTGCTGGAAGCGTGCTTATTCGCTCTGGTTTTTGTAGTAATCCAGCCATAAATTCATCATAAAGCATGGGCTTGACTTGCAAATGAACTGCCCTTGGCTTGGGCACTGAAAAACGTCTATTTGAGCCTATAATTTGCAATTGTATACCTGTTTCGGATTCTACTTTTTGTTTCCATGCCTGCCGCAAATAATTATCGCTCATTTTCTCCAGCATCTGATCTGCTTTTTTTGCCATCCTCGCCAAGCCATCAGCGCCAGAGCCTGCCAAGCGCTGCAAACCCAACATCCAAGTATCCAGCACAGGCTTGGCTTGTGAAGTCATCCTAGACTCAAACGCATCTTTGCCGTCTTTTTGCAATAAACTATCTGGGTCTTCACCATCAGGAAGATATAAAAATTTCGGCTGATATTCTGGCTTTAATATGGGCAACATCCGTTCCAAAGCGCGCCATGCCGCCTGATAACCTGCCTTATCACCATCAAAACAAAAGATAGGTGATTCACACAAACGAAATATTTCACGCAATTGCCGCTCACCAATGGAAGTGCCCGAAGCCGCCACAGCAATGGGCAAATCAAAGCCCGCCAATGCCAATACATCCATATAACCTTCCACCACAAGCAACATTTTACGTTTGCGAATCGCATCTCTATGCTCGGATAGACCATACAATACATCGGATTTATGATACCAAGGTGTTTCTGGGGAATTTAAATATTTGGGTTCTCCTTCACCCATGATACGACCACCAAAACCCACCACTGCACCACGCTTATCTCGAATCGGAAACATCAAGCGCCCACGAAATCTATCAGCATAACCTCGTTCATTTTTAAACAACATGCCCACCGCTTCTAATTGCGCCAATCGCCGTGCATCTGCGCCAAATGCTCGCTGCATAAATCCATAACCATCGGGAGCAAAACCCAGTTGATAATCACGCACAATATGTTCAGACAGACCCCGCTGCTTAATATAAGTCATCGCTTTATGCCCTGAATTACCATGTAATTGCGCTGCAAAAGCATCAGATACTTCTTGCAATAATTGCAGTGCCTTTCTGCGTTGTGCTGCTTGTTTCTGATCTTTTTCCCGCGATTCAGGATCATCTTGGGGCAGTTCCAAACCCGCTTTTTCAGCCAAATACTCCACTGCTTCAGGAAACGAATAGCCATCCATATCCATCAAAAATTGAAATGCACCGCCGCCTTTGCCACAACCAAAACAATAATAGAGCTGTTTATCCGCTGACACAGAAAAAGAAGGACTTTTTTCATGGTGAAAAGGGCAAAGCCCCATCAAATTCGCACCACTGCGTTTCAGCTCAACATGACGACCAATCACTTCAACCACATCTGTCCGAGACAAAACCTCATCAATAAATTGGGGTGGAAAGTTCGCCATAATACTTTATATCACCTTGATGATTGTTAACCCTGAAGCTCGGCTTTCACCAAGGCTGATGCCATGCCCATATCTGCACGCCCATCAATATTTGGCCGTAAAATCGCCATCACCTTGCCCATATCTCGCATGGATGTTGCACCACTTTCTGACACCGCTTTTCGCACTGCTTCACGAACTTCTTCTTCAGACATCTGCGCTGGCATATAAACCATCAAATACTCAATCTCTGCCAATTCTTTTTCTGCCAAATCCTCACGCCCAGCATCATGATATTGCGCCGCAGCATCTTTGCGTTGTTTAATCAATTTACCAACAACAGCAATCACATCTGCCTCTTCAAGCGCTTTGCCCAATTCGATTTCTTTATCTTTCAATGCCGCCCTAAGCATACGAATCACAGCCAATTTCTCTTTATTCTTATCTCGCATTGCCTGCTTCATAGCATCGGTAATTTGCTCTACTAACATATCTCATCCCCTTCAAAAACTACGACATGACTTTACCCAACTCATGTACAAACAACAATGCCGAGCACACAGGCTCGGCATCATCACGTTAACACACGGCTACCCATGCCTAATATTCGCGATTCTCACGCATACGTACACGGCGCAAACGTTTCATCAAACGTTTACGAGCTGCTGCTTCTTTATGTTTTCTCGCAATCGAAGGTTTTTGATACGCTTCACGACGACGACACTCAGAAATCACGCCACCACGCTCCACTTGCTTGCGGAAACGCTTAATTGCCAACTCAATTGGCTCATCTGGACTAACTCTTACTCCTGGCATGTCAACATCACCCCCTTCGGCTCTACCGTAAAACTTTGCAGATATCATATCTGCTTCATTGCAATCCATCACTTACAAGTGATTGCAATCCTCCTCTTATCTCTGCACGCTTGCCTGCATGAAAACAGTTAGCTGCCCAAGTCAAAAGGGTCGCGCATTATGAGTGCGAACACCCACAAGTCAAATAAACCCAATCATAGCATGCTTAGGGTGGCCACAAAAATTGGTAGCTGGACCATGTTATCCCGCATACTTGGATTTATACGTGATATATTATTAGCCAGATTATTGGGGGCTGGTCCATTGGCTGATGCTTTTTTTGTCGCTTTTAAATTACCCAACTTTTTCCGCCGCATGTTTGCCGAAGGCACGCTTACTGTTGCCCTTGTTCCCGTGCTCTCTGAAGAACGAAAGAAAGGGGAAGAAGATGCCCATGCCTACCTCAATGCCTTGGCAGGCCTTCTTTTGGCTGCATTACTCACCTTTACCGTATTGGGTATGATTATCATGCCGTGGTTGCTATTTGTATTTGCACCAGGTTTTTATGATGAACCTGATCGTTGGTATCAAGCCCTTCATCTTGCACGCTGGATGTTCCCATATTTAGCCATGATTTCTTTGGCTGCCATGTCTTGGGCTGTACTGAATACCTATCGTAAATTTTCAGTAGCTGCAGCCAGCCCTGCATTGCTTAATATCGCACTTATTTTTGCTGCCATCATCCTTGCACCATCTTTTTCTAACCCTGCCAAAGCATTGGCTATTGGTGTACTGCTCGGTGGCGCACTACAATTGGCTATTCAATTTCCAGCGCTTAAGCGTATTGGCTGGATTCCCAAACCCACATGGCGACCACACTTGCCAGCCATTCGCCAAACCTTGGTATTATTTACACCTGCTGTACTCGGTGTTGCCGCTGTTCAGCTTAATATCTTGGTAGGCACTATTCTTGCCACATTACTGCCCACTGGTGCCGTATCTTACTTGTATTATGCCGATAGAATCGTGCAATTACCGCTCGCATTATTTGGTATTGCCATGGGCATAGCCTTGCTACCCACACTTTCCGAACATATCGCCAATCAACGTCACCAAGAGGCACATCTTGCGCTACGCCAAGGGCTAACCTGGCTCACTTGGATTACCTTGCCCGCAACATTTGCATTGTTATGGCTTGCAGAACCCATTATCCGAACGCTATTTGAGCATGGTAAGTTTACCTTTGATGATGCGCATGCAACCGCCTATGTATTGCAAGCCTATGCCATTGGATTGATGGCATTTTGTTGGGTGCGTGTACTTTCCATGGCATGTTATGCCAATCAAGATGCTAAAACACCCATGCGCTTTGCCATGATTGGTGTTGCTGCCAATATCATCTTGGCAGTGCTACTCATGCAGCCTTTAGGCTATATCGGTTTGGCACTGGCAACGGCATTGGCATCCTTTCTAAATGTGGCGCTTCTATGGTGGAGTATTCGCAGGCAGCAAGGCAGCATTCTGGATGCATCCAGTATCTTACGCATGTTTAGAGCCTTGATGGCAAGCATCATCATGCTTGCCACGCTTTATGGATTGCAACAACTATGGGCATTCCCCGATGATAAAACTGGACAGTTTTTATGGCTCGTAAGCACTGTAACTTCTGGCATGTTGACGTATTTCTTGGCAGCCTATCTGTTAGGCGAGAGGCTTTGGAAAAGCCCCGCTCATACGGCTTAGGGGAGGCATGATGCGCAGAGACACCATTATCTTTGATATTGAAACGATCCCCGATGCCGATGCAAGCCGTCGTTTATTGGCGCAACCCGATTTGGATGACCATGCAGCACGTGATGCCTTAACCACTTACTTTTTAGAAAAAACACATGGTAATAATGATTTTCCTCGTCAGCCATTCCACCAAGTCGTTGCGATTAGCTATGCCCACTTAATTTGTGAGCCTGGTGAAGAAGGCATGGAATGGGTGGTTCGTCGCATTGCAAGTGGAGGGGGTATTGAAAGCAGTGAAGAAGAAATCATACACGGGTTTTTAAGCCTAATTCAAACGCGAGCCCCGCGCTTGGTAAGCTTTAATGGGCGTGGTTTTGATATTCCTGTATTAAAATACCGTGCTATGGCACATCATTTATCCTGTCCACGTTGGTTTTCAGAAGGTGATAAGTGGAATAATTATGATGCACGCTATTCTTCCACTTATCATGTCGATTTATTAGAAATCTTTTCCGATTTTGGGGCTTCTGCACGTTGCTCCATCCATGAAATTGCCAGCGTATTCAATATTCCAGGAAAATTAGATGTCGCAGGTGATGATGTATGTTCCATGTTTGAACATGGCGATATTGCTGGCATACGAAATTACTGTGAAACCGATGTATGCACCACACTGCTGCTCTTTCTTCGCTGGCAACGCTTTAATGGCAGCATGAGTGAAGGCGCTTATGCCCGCGCTATTTTAGGGCTACAAAACTACCTTCAAAATGAATCAGAAACGCGTCCACATTTAGCTGCTTTTCTCCAAACGTGGGATAGCGCACAAGGCTAAAATCAGCTTCCCGATACAGATACTGTATTGGCCACCACTTCAGGCTTTGCATTCATCTGCACCAAAAGCGGTGTTGGTACTTGGTGTTGCCGCCAATCATACACTACTGAAAATGCCATCACTTGTTGTACATAACGCCGAGTTTCATAAAAAGGAATCAACTCCACCCAAAGCTCAGGAATCTCATAAGATACACTTTTCTGCCACTGCATCACCCGCATTGGTCCAGCATTGTATGCAGCAACGGCTAGCGGCTTTCGCCCATCAAAACGCCTAAGTAAATCAGCTAAATATAACGCCCCTAAACGAATGTTAAACGATGGTGAAAAGAGATAATCTAAACGCAAAGTGCCTAAAGCGTGTTTTTTTGATACATGCTTGGCTGTTTTAGGCATCAACTGCATCAATCCACGTGCACCAGTACGCGATACTGCTCTTGCATTAAAAACCGATTCTTGCCGAATCACGCCCCAAATCAACGAGCGTGGCAAACCTGTTTCTTGGGCTAACTTCTGTACATCTTCTGCATATGCCATAGGAAAACGCAAATCCAATGCATCATATACCCCAGCCCGACTTGCTGCTTCAATTGCCCGATCATACCAGCCCCAAGATGCTGCCATTTGCAAAGCCTGTAACCATGTTTTTATATCTGCATTTGCTAGTCCAATATACCATTCACGACTCGCCTTACCCATCTCGTCAAGTTGTGTCCATTCATAAGCTCGCTGCATATAAGCTTGCTTTTCCAAATCCGAATATGCCACTTTGGCTATGTCTTTTGCTCCCATTTGATAGGGCAATCCCAATCTGTCTGCACTTAAAAAACTATAATAACCGCGCCCCAGAGAAACCTGTTTAAAAAGTAGTGCCGCTGCGACCTTCTGATTGAGTTTTTGCAATACAAATGCTTGCCAATACATCCAACGACTTTGTAATTGCTGCTGCTCTGGCATGGCAGCCATTGCATGGGCTGCTGCTTGCCAATCTTGCTTCAATAAAAGCATGCGTACACGCCAAGCCCTTGTTGCGTCATTTTGTAATTCTGCATCCAAACTTGCTAACCAGTCCGCTGAGGCAACCTCATGTTTTTTCGCTGAGCGCAAAGCGATATTTTTTTGTAAATTTCCAAAATCCTTAGCTGGCAATAATGCTTTTAGAGCTTGTAATTTTTGCCATGCCATCACTGTGTCTAACCTTGATAATCGGCGCAAGGCATCATTCACCATCGCTGGCAATAACGCACTATGTTTGGCTGTTTTATGCTTATTCAGTGCATCAAGTGCGCGTAGGGGATGCTTGGATGCTTGTTTCCACAATTTCAATATCTGCCTATCATCAGTATTGATTTGTTTTTCCATGGTACGCAAGGCAGTCCATTTTTCGTGTTTAGCAAAATATATAGCCCTTGCCCGCACATCTTCTATGGATGGGTAACCTGCTTGTTGCCATGCTTCTCTCAAAAATGGCGTATGATAATCATCAATATTGAGCCCTTTGCGCCAACGCTTACGAAGCAATGCAAAAGCTTTCGACTTATCCCCGTTATACCATGCTGATAAAATCGATATTTTTGATAATCGCGTTTCTGCATGGGGCAACAATGCCAATTGCCTCGCCACATGTGGCCATTGCCCACGCCCAGCTAAGCTTTTAATCCATGCAATGCGTAAATCCATACTTTCGGGAATATCAGCATACTTCTTAAGTGCTTCCACCACCGAAAAGTCATCACCCCGTTGAAGTGCTTTCCATGCTTGCCACACATCTAAATATGGCCTTAATGGATAGTTCTCTAACTTTTTATACAATGCTTGATAGTGTGTATCATCACCTGCATTTTGTGCATCACGAGCCTGCTTAAACCATGCACGTTGCTGATCCACATCATGCTTTTTAAATAGGCTAGCTTCTGCTGTAGCGCATACAGATACACTCAGCAAACATAATACAGCCATGCTAAAATAATAAGAAAGCTTAGAAACCATGGGCGCATACTATATGAAAATAGCCTAAAAAGGGCGATGAACTTTTATATGATACATTGCAGCTTGCGTGAAGATGGTTAGGATTTGCGCAACTTAACTTTGTAACACCACGATTTCGTAGCATCATAATATACATCAAGGAAGAAACTTATGAACCATTTACAACAAGTCATTGAAACTGCATGGGATACACGTAACGACTGGGATATGCACAATGTTGATTCTGAAATACGTGAGGCTGTTATCCGTGCGATTGATTTGTTGGATGATGGTGGTATTCGTGTGGCTGAGAAAGGTGAAGATGGTGTGTGGAAAACCAATGAATGGTTGAAAAAGGCCGTGTTGTTGTTTTTCAAACTGCATGATAATCAAGTCATTCATAATGGTGAGACCACTTACTATGATAAAGTACCACAAAAATTTACCAACTGGGGCGAAGATATGTTTCGCAAAGGTGGCATGCGTGTGGTTCCGCCTGCTGCGGTGCGCAAAGGCTCATATATCGCACCCAAAGTGGTACTGATGCCATCGTATGTGAATATTGGTGCTTATGTGGATGAAGGCACCATGGTGGATACATGGTCAACAGTAGGTTCATGCGCGCAAATTGGTAAAAACGTGCATTTATCAGGCGGTGTAGGTATTGGTGGCGTATTAGAACCACTGCAAGCTACACCAACTATTATTGAAGATAACTGCTTTATTGGTGCACGTTCTGAAATCGTTGAAGGTGTGATTGTGCGTGAAGGCTCTGTGATTTCTATGGGTGTATATATCGGCAAATCTACACGCATCGTCAACCGTGCTACAGGCGAAATTACTTATGGTGAAGTACCGCCATACTCTGTGGTGGTGTCTGGCTCTATGCCTGGCGCATCTGGCGGCCCAAATCTTTATTGCGCGGTGATTGTGAAAACTGTGGATGAAAAAACACGCTCTAAAACAGCAATTACTGAACTTTTAAGAGAATAGTTCAAAGCTTCTTCAAAAAGTCGTTTTCTTGGCAATTCAATTTATCACCGTACACAGAGAAAAAGTAGATATTAAGCCACAGATAAACGCAGATACACACAGATAAATGTCCTGCAACCCATGCGCAAACCATCTCTACTGTCACCCCGAACGCAGTTGAGGGGTCTTTCAGTGTGTCAAACAAGATTTCTCCGCAAGGTCGAAATAACTCTCTCTCTCATATGCACCACTCCGCGTTCTCTGCGAACTGTGATGAATTGCCAAAGGCAAGAAGCCTGCCCCCTGCGGGTACTGCGGTGAAAAAACCTAAAACCTACTTTATTGCACGATAAGCATA
>JALWPO010000348.1 GCA_026994965.1 Mariprofundaceae bacterium
GGTCATTTGGCCAATGGAAATGGTAAAAAGGAAGTGACTACAACACCTAAGAAACCAAGCGTATCGCAAATGATGGCGCAGCGTTTGCAAAAAGATGTGCAATTACAACGTGCTTTGGACGTGTTGAAAGCCATGCATGTGGTACAAAGCCGAACACAGTCATCATAGGGTTTCATTAAATGGCAAGGCGTAGAGGGCGTAAGAAGAAAGCGCCAAGCTGG
This sequence comes from Mariprofundaceae bacterium, assembly GCA_026994965.1. Lineage (GTDB taxonomy): Bacteria > Pseudomonadota > Zetaproteobacteria > Mariprofundales > Mariprofundaceae. The sequence goes on from JALWPO010000348.1 coordinate 222, forward strand.
CTGTATCCCACACTTTGGGGGGTGTTGTTGGTGTTGGTTGCTTTGTTGGTATACCCAAGGGGTTCGGGTGATTCGGGTATGCCCATCAATCAGCCTCAAGTTGTGCATACGCCAGTTTATGAAGATGTAACAACCACACCTGAAAAAGTCGTATCGGCTGAGCATGTTGTGAAACCCAAAGTGATTCCACCTCAACAAGACGTCTCGCAAGATGTAGTCAAGCCTAAGCCATACAAACAGGTTAAGCGTAAAGGTATTGCCTTGATTATGGATGATGTAGGCTATGATTTAGCTGCGCTAAAGCGCATTCTGGCATTGCCATTTCCCATAGCGATTTCGATTATACCTGATGCACCTTATGCAAAAAAAGCGGCAGAAATGGCGCATCAAGCGCATCAAGTGGTGATGTTGCATATGCCTATGGAGCCATCGAATCCACATTATAGAGCGCGTATGGATGATTCATTTTTACGCGCAACGATGGGTGAGAAAGAAGTAGAGATGATGTTGCAAAAAGGTTTTGCAAAAGTGCCATATGTTGTGGGCATGAATAACCATATGGGCTCACTACTCACTGCTATGCCCGAACCTATGGGTTGGGTGATGCAATTTTGCCGAGATAAGGGAATCTTTTTTGTAGATTCAAAAACTTCTGCCAAATCGGTAGCTGCTAAGGTGGCTAAGTCCTATGGTGTCACATGGGCTTCACGGCGTGTATTTCTGGATAACTCTACAAAACCAAAGGATATGGAAAAAGTTTGGTATTTAGCACAGGTATGTGGAAGCAAGCAAGGCGGCTGTATTATGATTGGGCACCCCCATGCTGAAACCTTGAACTTTTTGGAGAAGCATCTGGCATCATCTAGGTCTGAAATGATAAGTGTGCTTGATTTGCTGCATCAATCCAAACCATGAATGGCTTGGCAGTTAAGGAATAATAGGAATGGATAAACGCTTTTATATTCATGTTTTATTGCTGTGTTTATTATCATCTCCATATCTTTCTTATGCTGATAATCATGATGTGCAGGCTAGACAGGCCTTGAATGCAGGAAGAAGTAAATCGGCGGTAGCACTGTTAAGACAACGCATTCAAATTCAACCAAGGGATTATCAAGCGTGGTTTTTATTGGGTGTAGCACAAGCGAGATTGGAACACTTTCATCCTGCTATTGAAGCCTTTCGTAGGGTGATTGAATTACGCCCCGATTTGGCGGAACCACATAATAATTTAGCGGTTATCTATAATAAATTGGGTGACGCAAAGGCCGCAGTTAGCGAATTAGAACTATCTTTAAAAAAGCAACCTAGCGCTATTGTAGAAGAAAATTTAGCTGATTTGCATGTGAAATTAGCGCTTCAATTTTATAAAAAGGCTTTGGAGCAGGATGAAAACCCAGAGCTTATGCAGCGCTACACCAGACTTTTGCAAGTTCGAGATCCTAGCGTGCGCGCAAAGCAAGATATGATGATTCAGATGAAAATGATAAATAATCATCAAAAAAATATGTCAGTTGTATCTCCAGAGAAGAAAAAAATAAGTGTAAATACAGAAAGCATTGGCGATAAAATGCTGAAAAAAGTAAAAGGCGTGATTGCTGTTGATAAAGGTAAACAAGCATCTGAGGCTGCGGTTTTACAGGCTGTGGAAGCATGGCGCTATGCATGGCAGGCACAAAACTTAGATGCTTATTTTAAGGCTTATGATGCTCATTATGTGCCCAGTGCGAATTATGCCAATTTAGAAGCATGGAAAAGATATAAACGGCGTGTAATTGGAAAGAAAGCGTATATTAAGCTAACGTTGAATGACATAAAGGTATTAATTTTGCATGATGGTAATAAAGCCAAGGTGAAATTTAAGCAAAGTTTCCGTTCTAATAGTTACAACAGTGATACAATGAAGTTGTTGGAAATGGAAAAACGAGGCAATCTATGGAAGATTGTACGGGAAGTATCATTCTAGTATCATGGTTGAGGGGGCTGATATGGGCAAATCTTCGGTAAAAGATAATGATTTCACGGCTCGCCGAACTCAGAAGCTATTGGATGAAAATCGTGAATTAAAGGCTTATGTTGCCGATGTGATGCGGCGCCTTCACGATAATGAAACGCTATTTTCCCGTTTGTTTGAATTGGAATCGCAAGTATTGGCTGCCACAGATCCTGAGGATTTGTGTTTCACGTTACTACGAGGATTACGCACAGGCTTTGATTTGGATATGGTGCGGTTATGGTTTGATCGCTCTAGCTTTATGGGGCAGTGTCAACTTGCTGGCCTATCTGAGCATGATTTGGTTTGGGTTGAAAAAGGTGAAATTGAGAAGATAGGATTAACAGGGCGTAACGTTTGGTTGCTCAAGTTAGATAAGAATCGTGATTTTCCATGGCTGGAAGAAAGGGATGCTCACCTTGCCTCGCTCGCTGTTTTGGTGCTTGGTCCTTTATCAAGACCGTTTGGTGTATTGGCGATGGGTTCTGTGGATAGTGCGCGTTTTGCGCCTGACCAAAGCACCGATTTTTTACAGCATTTGGC
>JALWPO010000349.1 GCA_026994965.1 Mariprofundaceae bacterium
ACGGCAACCAAGCGACCATCATTTAACCATGCCTTGCGATAAATACCATGTTTGCGGTCAGCAAAGGTGAGCGTTTCAAACTGTTTACCCTGTTCCAACATTTGATCCAAACGTTTGTACTGTGCATCTTTTAGAGGCTTGGTACACGCCAAATCCACCATAGTCACGGGATGGTCACTACCCAAATATGCCACTACGCCATAGGTATAACCTTCAATCATTTCACGCGCCAAACTAATTTTTTTTCCTGCAATCAGCATCATGCCATGCCATGCAGCCTCAAATGGACTGATTTGAACCGCAGCATGCTTGAATTCGGGCTCTTTGGAATGTGGGTCAATGGCGGTTTGAATCAAATCATTGGCGCGACCTGCTTGTGCGGTCATTTTACCCCAATGCATAGGTAAAAAAACCATGCCAGTACGAATATCTTTGTTGATTTGTGCTGGCGCAATCACCCGCCCACGACGTGATGTTACCGACACCAAATCTTCATCTTCAATACCATAGGCTTTTGCATCATCAGGATGAATTTGCAACATGGGTATAGGCATATGCTGCATCAACTGCGGCACATTGCCGCTTTTGGTCATGGTATGCCACTGGTCCCGAATGCGACCTGTAGTCAATGATAATGGGTAATCAGTGTCTGTAGGCTCAGCAACAGGATGATAATTCACATCAATAAAATGTGCTTTTTTATCGGTAGTTTCATATTGATAATCTGTGTACAAACGCCGAACTTGATTCGGTTTTTCCCCTTTTCTAAATGGCCATTGCTGTGCCCCAAACTTATCCAACACAGCATACGACAACCCTGAAATATCAATATCCATACCTTGGGTTAAACCACAATGTTCGTCAAACACATCACCTGCTTTTTCATAAGCAAAGTTTTTTGACCAATCTTTGTCGAGCTTTTCGCCCAACTTAACAGCAAAATCACAGACAATTTTCCAATCATCATGCGAAATGCCAGCTTTAGGAATCGCTTGCTGCAAATGTGTGATACGGCGCTCGGTGTTAGTAATTGTACCTTCTTTTTCTGCCCAGCCTGATGCAGGAAAAAGAACATGTGCGAATTTGGTCGTATCCGTGGGATGATAAGCATCCGACACCATCACTAGCTCTGCTTTTTTAAGCGCTGTTTCTGCACGCGCCGCATCGGGCATGGATACAATTGGATTTGTACAAGCAATCCACACCGCTTTGACCATTCCCTCTTCAAGCGCGCTAAATAGTTCCGTTGCTGTTAATCCAGGTTTGCTTGGCACATCATCCACACCCCAATAATCCGCCACTTCCTTGCGGTGTTCTGGATTGGTATAATCCTTGTGCGCTGCCAGCATATTCGCCAATCCACCAACCTCACGCCCACCCATAGCATTGGGCTGACCTGTAAGCGAAAAAGGTCCACAACCTTCTTTACCCACCTGACCTGTTGCCAAATGTAAGTTAATCAATGCATTATTTTTATCTGTGCCTGATGTCGATTGATTCAAGCCCATCGTCCAAAACGATAAAGTTTTATTCTCGGCAAACCATAAAGACGCTTTGACAATATCGGCAGCATCCAAACCACAAATCTGTGCAGCCTTACGCGGTGTCATACTCTGAATTCTTGCCAACATGGCATCAAAGCCCTGTGTATGCTGACGAATATAATCATGGTCAAGCAAATCTTCCCAAACCATCACGTTCAACATCGCTTGAAATAACGGCACATCTGTTCCTGGTTTTAGAGGTAAGTGCAAATCAGCGATTGAGCATGTATCGGTTCGGCGAGGGTCGGTCACGATAATTTTTAAATCAGGATTTGCCTCTTTGGCATCTTCCATACGTCGAAATAATATTGGATGTGCATAAGCTGGATTTGCACCAGCAACAAAGAAACAACCTGCTTTTTCAATATCATCATAGCATGGCGGGGGACCATCCGCACCAAAAGCTCGTTTATATCCCATCACTGCTGAAGACATGCAAAGTCTAGAATTGGTATCAATATTATTGGAACCAATAAAGCCCTTCATCAACTTATTAAACACATAATAATCTTCAGTGAGCAATTGTCCGGACACATAAAAGGCCACAGCATCTGGACCATGTTCTTTGATGATATTCGCAAATTTTTCTGCACCATATTCTAAAGCTGTATCCCAATCCACTGGTGCAAAAGGTGCATCCAATGATGTACGCAGTTTGGGTCGCAACAATCGATCTTTCGTACGTACGGTATGGTGTAATTCCCTCCCTTTGGAACATAACTTACCCTGATTGGTCGGATGTTTCTCATCACCTTTCAATGATAAAATACGCTCACCATCGGTTTCTAGTAAAATACCACAACCTGTACCACAATAAGAGCATGCACTGTTTACGACTTTAGACATTCCAACTCCTTTATCTGTTTCAAAAACGCATCAACCACAAAGGCACCAAGGCACAAAGGTAAAAGCGAAACTCTGTGTGTTTTTATCGAATATCTATCATAGGCAAAAGCGATGCAAGCATGGGCATCCCGTTATAAACCATCATACTTTGTGCCTTCGTGCCTTTGTGGTAAAAAAAATAAACCTAGCCCAGACGACTTAGTTTAAACTCAAAAACACCTGCCCATCTTCAACTTTAACAGGATAAGTTTTAACACAACCTTTATCAGGCAGTGCGACTTGCCCATCATCAAGGTTGATACGACGATTATGCAAAGGACAAATAATATCATCTCCAGAAATAATACCTT
>JALWPO010000350.1 GCA_026994965.1 Mariprofundaceae bacterium
ACAGCCTCAGGAGCTATCACCGCAAGGTCTCTTATGGCAGCCTTGCTCAATGGTCTGCCATCTGTTGTTGTCCACGGTATGCCTTCAGGATCAATGAGCTGCATTCCGTCCGGGCTATTCTCATTCTTGACTTCAGTGCATTTTGCAAGGAACTTCTCTATCTCAGGGTCTATGCTCACCTGTTCATTCACAGGCTGGTCTCTGATCGGCATGTTGTAGTTCGGTTCAGGTTGAGGTACATCATCCTCTATCTCACGTGTGGAAAACGCATCACGTATTGAGGATACTGCTTCTGCAGCCTTAGGTGCTACCTCAGCGAACTGCTCAACCATATCTGCAACGGATGTTTTCTCTGTCTGCTCCTGTGTCAAACCGAGAAGCTTTGCAAACTTCCTCTTCTTCCTCTCAAGCTCATCCATCTGCTCAAGCAGGTCATCTATTCCGCTTCCGCTCTTTTTTGAGAACCTCAAGCGGTCATATTCAGCCTTCAGGTCATTGTATGCATCATGCAGGCTTTCCAGCCTATCCATAACCTGCTGGTGCTTCTCATCCTCCTGCTTCTTGAACAGCATGCTTTCAAGCTCACCTATGCGTTCATTTATCACATCTTTGTCCTTGGGTGCATCTGCTCTTGATAGCTGATCCTTCAGTGCACGTATCTCCGCAAGCATGTTGTTCCTGAGTTCATCCATCTCTCTCCTTCTCCGCTCCTCCTCCTGCTGCCTCTTCATGTCCTCAATCTGCCTTGCAAGCATGTCATTCTGCCTCTTGAGTTCAGCTACCATAGGATCATCAGACTTGTTCCTTGATCCTATCAGCTCACCGAGCATCTGGTATTTCAATATCTTGTCGAGCGATATGTCATCATCGTCCTTCTTTTCATCATCATCGCTCACAAGCTTCTCCATAGCTTTCTCAGCAAGCTTCTGCCTCCTCAGCTCCCACACTTCCTCTATGGTAAGTGGCTTTGGCTTTCCTTTAGCAATGCTCTCCTTCTTCTCTATATGCTTCCTTACTATATCCGCAGGTATCTCAACATCCTTATCCATCATAACTCCTCCACAAGCTCATTCATGGTTGCCTCTTCAGTTGCAAGCTCAAGTATGTTCTCAAAATCAAGCTTGCCAGAATTGTCCGCGTACCACTCCATCGTTTTGCTGTAGAAGAAATCGAGTGCGTTGTACACCCAATCCTCCCAGTTGAACCCGATGCTTTCAAGGTTCTTCCTGTAAAGCAGTTCAGCATCACGCAGTATCTGTGCTGCTGACATACGCTTCTTCATATCCTTAAGTAGTTCATCTGACAGCGTCTCAGCAGCCTTTGTTATAAAACGCTTCTTTGTTTTCGGTATCGTTGAGTCTTCCTTATCTTCTTCATCTGTGTCCTTGCTCAGATTATATGCCTCTGCATCCTCATCAGTAAGCTCACCATTGGCATACATCTCTGACATTATCTTCTTTATCGTCCGGTATGAGGATCCGATATGCTTTGCAATCTGTGATATTGGTTGCCTGTCCTGAGCAAGAAGTTTTATTCCTTTCCTATCAGCATCATCAATTCGTGGCACACTATTCAATCACACACAGGTATAAAAATAATTCTACATTAATATAACATATGTCATTAATGAGATAGCATATATTAGTTATGTGCTATACCAAAACCTATCCTGCTGTTCTGGTTGCCTCCAGTAGCCTCCTCCTTTGTGAGCCACCTTGAATCTATATAGTAGTCAGGCAATCCAGCATTGTCAAACTTGACCGGGAATATATACACCCAGACTTCCTTGCCGCATGATGGGCAGTTCTGTATCCAGTAGTGCTTTCCCAATATCACCTCTTCCCTATGCCCTTCACCCGGGAACTCCTGAAACTCGTTGCAGTAAGGGCAGACATGAAAAGCACGCTCCTTTATATTCTCAAATGCTTCCTTGAGGAGCTGGTCCCGGTATCTCTCCACCTCTTCATTCTGCCTTTGCTTGTCCTCTTCATACATCATCTTTGCGTATTCTTTTGCTATATCTCTCCGCATCTTACGGTCAAGACGCAGAGGCTTTTTTCTTCTCGGTTCTGCCATGCCTTGCTTCCTCCTTAATCTCCCTTATGGTCTTCATAAGCTTTGTCTCCTTTGCCTTCCTTGCTGGTATGAAATCCTCAAACGCCTTCTGCACATTTTCTATGACCTCATCACGTGATTTATCGAAGGCATCGTATGCTGCACGTGCAAATTTTTTCCTGACCTCGTCCTGCAGTGGTGTTGTATCCCAGAAGTCCGGTGCAAGCCTCCAGTAAACAGTGCCATTCTTACGCACCACCCTCTGCACTTTCACATATGTGCCATCAATGTTTATGGTAAAAAGCATGCATGATTAATGTTGCAAACCTAATAAATTTTTTGAGCAAATGTTTTAATACGTATGATATATTACTACCTATGGAAGAAAATAGTAAGACAAATGATAGGAAAGCTATTGAGGACCTGAACGAAGAGATAGCCAGATACAGTGAGTTCAAGAAGGCAATGGATGAGCTTGCAGGCATGACATATAAAGAGTACCATGATGATGAGGATGTGCCTGTTGCAGAATTGAAGGAGAAGGTAAATGAGGCTGTGAACAGGTACATGGATCTTCAGAGTGTATCTGATAGGATAGCAAAGTCATTAATGGATTTATCTACCAGTGATGGTGAAGATGATGATGTCAGTGAGGAGATGGAATTTAGCAACGAATTCAGCA
>JALWPO010000351.1 GCA_026994965.1 Mariprofundaceae bacterium
GATGGTGGATAGTGCCGTGGCGGATAATCGTACGATTGAAGTGAAGGTAACTTCAGAAGTCAAAGGTGGTTACCGCGTTGATTTGGGTGGTTTGCAAGCCTTTATGCCACGTTCAGAAGTGGATACGCATGCGGGCATGAATGCAGAGCAGTTGATAGGCAATACTTATGAAGTTGCTATTTTAGAAGCAAGTCACAGACCTGAAAATATTGTTGTGTCGCGCAAGCAACCATTGGCTGCTGTGGCGGCTGAAAAGCAAAAAGCATTTTTTGAGAAAGTGAAGCTTGGCGATAAAGTGACAGGCGAAGTAAAACGTTTGGCTGATTTTGGCGCATTTGTTGATTTGGGGGGGGTGGATGCTTTGTTGCATGTCTCGGATATGGCATGGCGTCGCATCAATCATCCTTCAGAAATGCTCTCTGTTGGACAGGTCGTGAGTGCAGAAGTGGTGAAATTAAATGCTGAAACAGGTAAGATTTCTATTTCTACGAAGAACCTTCAGCAAGACCCTTGGGAACATGTTGCCAATACCTATGAAGCAGGCATGCGTTTAACAGGAACCGTACGCAAGTTGTTGGATTTTGGAGCGGTTGTAGAATTAGAGGCGGGTGTGGAAGGCATGATTCACCGTTCTGAAATGAGTTGGACACGTCAGGATGTGAAGCCAACAGAAGTGTTGGCAGAGGGTGATGTAGTTGATGTGGCAGTATTGGAAATTGATACAGAGCAACGTCGCATTCGTTTAAGCTTGAAAGAAGTAGCTGAGAATCCATGGCAAGCATGGATGAGTGAGCATCCAGAAGGTTCAAAAGTAACAGGAAAAATCAGAAATATTACAGATTTTGGCTTCTTTGTAGCTTTGGCAGAAGGTTTGGATGGTTTGGTTCATATTGGTAATTTATCTTGGACAGAACAAGGTGAAGATGTCATTAAGAACTATAGTAAAGGGCAGGAAGTTGAGTGTGTAGTGCTGGGTGTAGATGTAGAAAAACAACGCATTGGGCTGGGAATTAAGCAACTATCAGATGACCCTTTTGAAGTATTTATTGCAGGTGTCAAACGTGGTGCTGTGGTGAAAGGCAAGGTGGATGAAGTCGCAACAGGAGCAGTGTGGATTGAGCTTGCTGAACACGTCCGGGCGCGTTTGGCTTTGCGTGAGGTTCCGCGTGATCATGATGCTTTAAAGCTTGGGGATGAAGTTGAGGCTAAGGTTATTGATGTGAATCGTAAACGTAGACAGGTTGACTTATCGATTCGTCAGTTGTTAAATGATGAAGAGCGGGAAGCTGTAAGGCAATATAGTCAATCGGTTTCAGAAGAAGAAGCACCATCAGCATTGGCTTTGGAACTACAAAAGAAACTGCTGGGAAAAAGTTAACAAAGTGTATGCATGTGGATGGTATAGTGTGACACCCACAAGGAGGTTGTATGACAAAATCTGAATTGGTGGATATCGTAGCAGAGTCTCATGGTCAAATTACGAGAAAAGAAGCGGAATTTGTAGTTAGTGAAGTCTTTGATGCAATTTCAGGCGCGCTAACAGAAGGTGAGCGAGTGGAGTTGAGAGGCTTTGGAAGTTTTACAGTGAAAAAACGTGAACCTCGTATTGGGCGTAATCCTAAGACTGGTGAATCTGTGAATGTTCCCGCAAAAGTTGTGCCTCACTTTAAACCTGGCAAAGAGCTGCGCGAACGCGTTGATGCAAAAAACTAAATATACCACGCTTGTTCTTAAGCAAGGGCGGATGCATTGGCTAAATATTGTGGTGATGGCCTTGTTGACAGCTTTTGCAATTGCTTTTGCTGTATCTAATTTATCACCTGTTGAAGTTTCTTTCTTGGGATTGAAATCGAAAGCTGTTCCTCTTTATATTCCAGTATTTATTGCCTTCTTATTGGGTTTTTCTGGTGGGATGTTGTCTTTAAGTTTTTCTAGACGTAAACATAAACGACAAATCTTAAATCTTAGCAAAGAGAATGCCTTATTGCAGCAAGAGGTGGAAAATTTGCGTAATATTCCTCTGCAGGATGATGTTTGAATCCATGTTTCTTTGTGTTGTGCGCTTTAGAGGTATGTGATGAATAGTATTTTCATCGCACTTTTGGTATTGGCTCTTGGGGCTGCATGGGTGTTTTTTTGGCGTCAATGGCAGGATAATGAAGAAATAAAACCTGATGTTGAACATGATGAACGTGTCTCACCACTATTACGTGGCATCAATTATTTATTATCCGATGAACCAGATCGTGCGCTACAAGAAATGGTGCAGGTTGCACGTTTGCGTTCAGAAGCTGCTGATGTGTATATGGCATTGGGTGAAATGTTTAGATCCCATGGTGAGATTGGGCGTGCTGTGCGTATTCATCAAAATATTCTTGCAAGGCCAGATGTTCCTTCATCACTTTATTTGCAAGCCCACCTTGCATTAGCAAAAGATTTCCAGGCGGGTGGATTGCTAGATAGGGCTTTAAGGCATTATCAAAAGGTTTTAGATGTAAAATCTGATCATATTGATGCTTTAACAGCATCACTTCGGATTCGTGAACAGAGTAGTGAGTGGGGGGAAGCAGAAGAGCTACTTTCGCGTATAGAGCGTTTACAAGGTGATGAAGATAGTCTGCATCGCGCATATTTATGGTCAGCATTAGCTTCTGATGCTATGGATTCTGGTGATATGGATGTGGCAGAGCGCTATATTGAGAAGTCATTAGCTCTGGCGGAAGCATGCGGGCAAGCTCATATACTCAAGATAAAGATGGCTTTAGAGAAAAGTGATTTGGAAGAAATAAAAAGTGCTATTGAATGTATGCAAAAAGATGCACCAAGATATTTGCATTTATTGGTGCCATTGTTGATACAAAAAGATGGTAAGGCATATGAAGATTTACTGATGCAGTGCTGGAAGTCTGATCGAGATGATGAATTGGCTTTGGCATGGCTGGAAGAAGTGGCAAGTATTGATAAAGATGCGATATCAGATTTACAACAACGATTGGAATTTGTGTCACATAACCTGAGAAATTCATTGCGTTTGGCTGCATTGGGGATGAATGGTGATAGTGTGCTTGTAGCACATGCAAAACAGTGGCGAGTGAGTATGAAACATTATTGCTGCACTGAATGTGGTGTACAAATTGTAGATATGCGTTGGCAATGTCCTCAATGTCATCATTGGGGAAGTATGGAAGCTTTGACAGAAAGTAATCGTTAATGTGTTAGAGGCGGAAATCATGAAAGAAAGAGGTAAGTATGAGCGATAGATTCATCATGCAAAATCGCTTGATGGTCGCACTGGATTTAGAAAATAAATCCCAAGCGTTAAAGATGCGAGATCAATTGATGGGTCATGTGGGTTGGCTTAAGGTTGGGTTACGATTGTTTGTTGCTGAAGGTCCTGACTTGATTCAAACTTTAACCAAGAAACATCATGTTTTTTTAGATTTAAAATTTCACGATATTCCGAACACAGTTGCCCAAGCCATTGAGATTGCTGGGAACCTTGGCGTTCAGATGGTCAATGTGCATGCGGCTGGTGGCTATGATATGTTACAAAAAGCAGCGCAGGCAGCAAAACACTTTCCCGATATGAAATTGATAGCTGTAACGGTATTAACCAGTGATGGAAGTATGAGTGCAGAACAAGCACAAGCAGTGGCTGTTGAACGAGCGAAGTTGGCTTGTGATGCAGGCTTATCTGGTGTGGTTTGTAGTGCGCATGAGGTAGCCGCGATTAAAAACGCCTGTGGGGATGGTTTTTTAACGGTTACACCAGGGATTCGTTGGGGTAATCAAGATCTGCAAGATCAAAAACGTGTAGCAGATCCCGCTGGAGCAATACAAGTTGGAGCTGATTATTTGGTTGTGGGGCGCCCGATTATTCAAGCCTCAAATCCAGCTGATGCAGCAGATGAGGCGGTCAGCATGATGTGTGATGCACAATATGGGTGATATGTATGAGCAAGGCTTAGCGCCTTATGCATGCAAATCCAAGTTATCGCGTGGCCGCCGGTTTCATGAACATGAAGAGTCCGCGCGTAATATTTTTCAACGTGATAGAGATAGGATTATTCACTCAACTGCATTTCGGCGCTTGGAATATAAAACGCAAGTTTTTGTCAATCATGAGGGCGATCATTATAGAACACGATTAACCCATTCGATTGAGGTGGCACAAATTGCTCGTTCATTATGCAGAGCGATGGCCTTGCATGAGGATTTGGCAGAAGCTGTAGCATTGGCACATGATTTGGGGCATACGCCATTTGGCCATTCAGGCCAAGATGCTTTGCATGAAGTGATGGTGCCCTATGGTGGATTTGAGCATAATAGACAATCATTACGGATTGTTGAGAAATTGGAAGTGCGTTATCCTGATTTTTCTGGATTAAATTTAAGCTATGAAACGCGTGAAGGTATTGTGAAACATCATTCGCCTCATGATACCCCGCGCAATAAAGATTTGTCTGAATATCATTTGGATGAACAAGCAAGCTTGGAAGCGCAACTTGGTAATTTAGCGGATGAAATTGCTTACAACAATCATGATATTGATGATGGTTATCGAGCCAAGATGTTGACCTTAAAAGATTTGAAGCAAATAGCGCTTTTTAAACAGCATTATGATGTTGTGTGTAAGCAGTATGCCGATATAGATGAACGCTTTATGGTTTCAGAAACCATTCGACATATGATTAACTATTTAATTATGGATGTGATTGAAGAAACGCAAAAGCGAATACAGAAATATAATATTAGGAGTTTAGATGATGTACGCTCTTGCGCATATCCATTGGTCGGGTTCTCAAAATCTGTGCGCCACATGAATGGCGAAATGAAAAAATATTTATTTCAGCATATGTATAGTCATTACCGCGTTGTACGTATGGCAGCTAAGGCTGAGCGAGTCATTCAAAGTATTTTTGATGCATACATGCAACGCCCTAAGATGTTGCCTGATGGACCGCGTGATGTATTGAAACATCATGCCAAAGATGAGGTCAAGAAAGCGCGTGTTATTGCCGATTATATTGCGGGCATGACAGATCGCTATGCGCTTGAGGAGTACGATAGATTATTCGATATCCATGCAAAAAGTTAATGCTTTAAGATGGTTCATCTCGCAGAAAAAATTCCATTTTCATATCGCCAAGTTCGATAATAGCACTATCTTTTAATGGTGTGGGTTGCTCGCTAATTGGAGTGCCATTGACCTTAGCTTTAGAAATACCTTCCAAGTGTGTAATATGATAGCCAGTGGGTCTACGTGTAATCACAGCAGATTGTTTGCCGACAGTAAACCCTTTTGCTTTGATACGGCAGTTGTCACCTTTACCAATACTGGTGAGTGAGGCGCTTAAATCAAAGCTTTTACCAGCTTGTGTGCCCGAAATAATCTGAACTGCACCCAAGGGCATAGCAGGGGCAGAGGTTTTGGTGTTACCCAGTAATGCACTTCTGGATTGTGGAGAAATAATCATGGTTTTATCCATATCACTTTCTTCTGCTTCTGATGTTGTGGTGGGAAGAGGGTCATCAAGGGATACAAATGTTAACGTGTGTTTTCCAATCAGAATAGATTCACCATTTTTAAGAATATGCTTGGTGATGGGTTTGTTGTTAACCAGTGTCCCATTGGTGCTACCTAAATCTTCAAGAATAACCTTATTGCCAATTTTTAATATGCGAGCATGTCGACCGCTAACGGCTAAATTGTCAATATGAATAGTATTTTCTGATTTTCGACCAATAGTTGTCTCTTCCGCTTCTAGCGGGTACTCAGAGATAATGGTATCTTTAAAGCGAAGTACGAGTTTGTTGCTCATAGGGATTTATCCTCCACTGCTCTTCTTAAACTTAACTGCGTCGAAACAGGCGTGATAAAAAGCCCTGTTTGCGATGAAACTGTTTTGCTGCCCGAATTAAAATCACTGAAATATTATCCGGTCCGCCTGCATCATTTGCCAATTGTATCAAAGCGGTTGCTGCATGATTTAGGTTTTTGTAGTGATCAATCAATGTGAGGCGAATTGCCTCATTGGGAACCACATCTGTTAAACCATCTGAACACATTAAATACATATCTCCCTCTTGTACAATATCTTCAACAATATCCGGTTCAACGTCAGGTTCAACACCCAATGCGCGTGTAACCAAGTTTTTAATTGAAGAATTACGGGCATCATCTTCTGTTAGTAGTCCGCGACGCACTTGCTCCTGTATAAGAGAGTGATCTTCTGTGACGTGGGACAAGTTATCACCACGTAAGCGATACATGCGAGAATCTCCGACATGAGCAGCAGTTAATCGATCACCATAAAATATGCCAGCAACAACGGTTGTACCCATGCCTGCACATTCACGTTTTTGTTGCGATGCTTCATATATAGCATTGTTAGCCATAGCAATGGTTTCTTGGGCAAGCATAGATTCACCTGTGAATCCAGTATCTTCATTAAGCTTGGCTTCAGGCATACTGGGTAATTGTGCTTCAAAACAACGTGTAATCACATCAACAGCCATAGCGCTAGCCACTTCCCCTGCATTGTGACCGCCCATACCATCTGCAAGCACAGCAAAGCCAAGTTCGGGTGTAATACCAACATAATCTTCATTATGATTGCGTTTGATACCTACATCAGTGAGAGCATACATTTCTAAGCCATTCATGATTTTCCTCCCTTTGCAGACATCTCACGTAAACATTGGATAATTTCTTTAATCACAGCTGCACCATTAGGGATGCGTGTTGCTGGATCTTTGGATAACATATGATTAATAAGCTTGGCTGTCCGGTCAGAAATATTGGCATTATGCTCACGAATATCAGGATGAGGTTCATTGGCGATTTGAAACATTAATGTCGCCATAGAATCACCGCGGAAAGGGCGAGCACCACTAAGCATCTCATACATCATCACACCAAGAGAAAATAAATCAGAGCGCCCATCAACATGTTTACCAGATAGTTGCTCTGGCGACATGTATGATGGTGTACCAAGAACCACACCAGTTTTTGTTTTGCTTGATGCTGTAATTCTGGCAATACCAAAATCAGTAACCTTAACCGATTTATCTCTAAGTAGCATGATGTTGGCAGGTTTGATGTCACGATGTACCACATTTTGAGATTGGGCATAATGCAAAGCTTCCGCAACTTTCCCACAAATTTTCAAGGTAGCAGCAGCAGGGAATAATTTGCCTTTTTTGGTATAAGGCGCGAGATCTGAGCCATCAAGAAACTCCATAGCAATATAAGCCAAATCATGCTCATCACCAGCATCAAAGATAGTGACAATATTGGGGTGGTTAAGCATGCCAGCGGTTTCAGCTTCACGGAAAAAACGTTCTTTAACTTCTTCCATTTCATCAGGCTCAAATTCTTGGGCAAGTGCCATGGTTTTGATTGCAACTTCACGATTTATTTTTGGATCTTTACCTAAGTAAACGGTGCCCATGGCGCCTTTGCCTAGTTCTCGGATGATTTCGTAACGACCCAAAGTAGGTTTGGCACCACCAGTAATCAGAAGTGTTGACATGCCTCCGCCTGTTGAAGCGCCACCAAAAATCATGGTTTCACCCGCGCTTTGCATGCGTTCTATACGTGTCGAAACATCTTTGTAAGATTTGTTATGTTCACTAATATATTCATACACAGATGATGCTTTGTTAAATTGTCGTTTACGCTCAAAATCCAATGCTAAGTTGTAAATACATTGTAAAATATCATCGTTTACAGGGCATTTACGGAATTTATCGAATGCCATATCTAGCATACCTTGACTTTGAAAGGATAAGCCAAGCATTTTATTTGTTTCCGCAGAATCGGCTGATATTTTCTCGCGAGCTTCTTCGCTGGCGAAGTGTCGTTTGGTGGTAAGAAATAGGTATCCAATCAAGAGTAATGTGCTGGCAGTCATGGTTTGCAACCAAAGGGCTGAAGATACCAATAAGAAGAAGCTTGCAGCCAATAATGATAAAAATAATAATATGGATACGATGGAGCCAGCCATAACACTCATGCGTGGAAGTAAGGCAATAAGAAAGATACCAATTAAAACAATGAGTGAAAATTCAACCAAACTTGCCCAAGCGGGTTGGGTGTAAAAAGATTCATCCAGAATGCTTTGTAAAACATTAGCTTGAAATTCTACACCCGACATATAATTACTTACAGGTGTGACATAAGTTTCACCAAGTCCTGTGCCAGTAACGCCAATGAGTACGATTTTATCTTTGAATACAGATGCAGGGATTGCACCAGATAGAACTTCATGAAAAGGATAGTGTTTGAATACTGCACTTTCACCTTCACCATGAAAGGCTGGGTACATACGCATCTGTGTATCAGAGCCAATTTCTAAAGCGCCTAATGCAATACTTTGACCCAAATGAAGCTGAATATCATCAACCGTGAGATTTAAATCACGCGCTGCCATCATAAGTGCTAACGATGGGAAGAATTGCCCATAATATTCAACAACCAGTGGGTCTGTACGTAGTGTTCCATCACTATCAAGCACAACATTTAAGAAACCTAAACCCGCAGCAGCATTGGCAAGTTCTGGGAATGGAAAGTGTAACTTAACAGCATTAATAGGGTTAGCTGCGGTATCTGCGTCAATCACATTCTTAATGTCTATTCGATTAATAAAGGGTTGTGTGATGGCATCGGGATTGCCCAGTGGTGTGCCAGGGTCAAAAAACATAGGCATATACACATTGCCACTTTGGCGTGTTGCAGAGACCAGTAAATGGTCATCATCAGTAGCTAATATCTCAGCTTGGACTTTGTTGGCTTCTTCAATTTTACCTTGTTGACGTAAAAGCTGGGCTAGCTGAAGACTCACTTGTGCGCTCTTCGTAGCTTTTTGTTTTTCGCTAAAGAAAATATCAACACCGATTAAGCGAGCATTAGCTTCTGATAAGCGTTTAATAACACTAGAGACAATGGATCGCGGCCATGGCCAGCGACCAAGACGTTCAATGGATGCATCATCAATATCAACGATAACAATTTTATCATCTGCAGGCATGCGACTGGCTGAAATGGCAGTATCATAAGCAGCAAACTCTAAGGATTTAAGAGGGGCGAAATTGATACTGTAAGCAAAACAAAAAATTAATGTTAATACCAGCCCAAGAAACCAATCGGACTTCCAGAAAGCACGCTTATTCAATTGACAACACCTCTCCTCCATTACGCAGCATATCATCTATACCCGTAGCCTTACAAACATATCGTAGTGTGCGTATATTATGCCCGATACTCAAGGATTTATTCATCATTGTGTGAGTACGATTACTTATTGACATAGGGCTGGGCGATTCGTACGGTTCGCGCCATTCTTATATTCCCCGATAGTTCAGTTGGTAGAACGGTGGACTGTTAATCCATATGTCGCAGGTTCGAGTCCTGCTCGGGGAGCCATTTTAAAAGGGTTTACAGCCAAAGCTGTTGACCCTTTTTTTATTTGTTTTCGCGCGTATGCTTTGGCTTATGCATAAACAGTTCATGATTGGTCTCCATGGCTTGCAGTTGAGCGAGCAAGAAAAAGCTTGGTTGCGCGATAAGCCACCCCTAGGTGTAATATTATTTGCTCGGAATATAGAGTCTCCTGAACAGGTAAAAGCTCTTTTGAGTGAGGTTAGAGCGCATACGGGGCAAGAGACTTGGGCAGCGATTGATGAAGAAGGTGGACGAGTAAATCGTATGCCATGGGAGCCGTTTTCTGGGCGTAAACATGCGGCTGAATATGGAAGGATGTTTGAGCTTGATGCAAGAAAAGCCATGTTAGAAGTATTTGAGGATGCTTGTCAGATTGGGCATGCTTTGCAAGAGCTTGGGTTTACCCATAACTGTGCCCCTGTTCTTGATGTATATGTTGAAGGTGGTCATAATATTATTGGTGAGCGTTCATACGGTTCTAATGTAGAGGTGATTGCCGCATTGGGAGCGGCGTGCACGCATGGTTTGCAGACGGCGGGTGTTGAAGCTGTTGGGAAACATTTTCCTGGGCATGGACGAGCTGATGCAGATTCTCATTTAGCGGTGCCTGTTGTTGATGCGCCTTTGGAGATATTACTTGAAGAAGCTAATGTTTTTGAATTATTAATATCACAAGATTTGCATCATATCATGACTGCACATGTCACCTATTCAGCAATAGATAAGCATATTGCGACATTCTCTTCTTATTGGTTGAAAGATATTCTAAAAACACATTTTTCTTTTCAAGGAAAAATATGGAGTGATGATCTTTGTATGAAAGGCGCGGGGACTGATGTTAAAAAAGCCGCAGAGCTTGCACAGCATGCAGGGTGTGATGTGCTATTGGTATGTGATCCTGAAGGGGTTGCTTCGATTTACGCCTGAATAGGTGATGCTTCTCCATCTGTAACTGCCGATTCTTTGGGTATGGTAAGCTCTTCAATACGCCATGCATTTTCATCTGCTAGCAGGGCTGTGACCAATCGATGATTCATTTGGTGACCTGTACGCTCACCTTCAAAAGCACCAACAATAGGTAGACCAGCTAAGGATAAATCACCAACTGTATCTAGAATTTTATGGCGTACACATTCATCATCATAGCGCAATCCTGTCTCATTCATGACACGGTATTGATCAAGCACAATGGCATTTTCTAAAGAGCCACCTAGAGCAAGACCTGCTTTTTGTAAGGCCTCAATTTCATGCAGAAACCCAAAGGTTCGAGCTCGGCTCACTTCACGTGTATAAGCTTGGTGTGCAAAATCAATGCTTACAGCGCGTTCACGCAATAATGGGTGATCATAATCAAGCAAGTATGACACCTTAAAACCAGATGCGGGATAAAGAGCACAGCGTTTATCACCTTCTTCAATTTCAATGCGTTTTAGAATGCGCATGATTTTTTTTGCTTTGGATTGTTCACGAATCCCTGCACATTGAATAAGAAAAACAAAAGGAGCAGCTGAACCATCCATCACAGGCACTTCGGCACTGTTGACTTCAATATGAGCATTATCAATACCCAGACCAGATAGAGCGGAGAGCAAATGTTCCACTGTAGAAATATGTGCATCATTACGACCGATAGTTGTGCATAGACGCGTATCAGTTACGTATTCGGCACGTGCAGGAATGGTTACATCTAAGTCGGAGCGTGAGAAAGTGATGCCAGCATCCACATCAGCGGGGTGTAAAACAAGTTGAATCTTTTTACCTGAATGAAGACCAATGCCGCTACAACGAATAGCATGATTTAACGTTCGTTGTGGAATCATAAATACTCCTTGCCTTATATGATTTTAATGCTTCTCTATTACCGCAGCATGGTTTGGGTTACATATAGGTGCTGTGATGAGCAACACTAATTCCCTTCCCCCATGAAGTCGACGGAGGCAACTATGCCATATTTAACACATATTGAAAAGCTTAACCTATTGCAAACACTAAATTATAAGCAGGCGGAATTAATCCGCCTGCCTACGAATCCATGTTGGAATAGAGAGCTGTTCCTCATCATATGCTTGAGCATGGGCTGTTTGTGCGGCTGTACGCGTTACGGTAGGGGCATCAAAATTGGTGTAATCAATATTTCCGCCTACAGGTGCAGTTGCCGCAGGGATTGGAATATTGATATTGCCAGTGCCCGCATTGCTGCTTGCAAGACGGGGGGCTGCTACAGTATTTTGATTAAGACCAGTGGCAACCACAGTAACGCGCAACTCATCACCCATGCTATCATCATTTACACAGCCGAAAATGATATTCGCGTCTTCATCCACCATATTTTCAATGATACTAACGGCTTCGGTGACTTCATGTAGACCCATTTCTGCATTACCCGTCACATTGACTAAAATACCGCGCGCGCCATGAATATCGACATCTTCCAATAGTGGAGAAGAAATAGCCATTTCAACAGCCTCACAAGCTCTATTCTCACCGCTTGCAACACCAGCCCCCATCATCGCCATACTACGATTTTCACTCATCACTGATTTCACATCTGCGAAATCCACATTGATATAACCTGAATTGGCAATCAAATCGGAAATGCCTTTGACAGCTTGCAATAACACATCATCGGCTTTTCTGAATGCATCCATCAAGGCTGTATTTTTGCCTACTGCGCCCACTAGCTTCTGATTGGGAATGGTAATCAGTGTATCCACATATTTGCGCAGCTCTTCTATTCCGGCATCGGCTTGACGCATGCGACGCTTACCTTCAAATGCAAATGGTTTGGTCACAATGGCGACTGTAAGCACACCCATTTCATTGGCGATTTCCGCAATCACAGGTGCTGCCCCAGTGCCTGTACCACCACCCATACCAGCAGTGATAAATAACATATCTGTATCAATCAACATTTCACGGATATGTTCTTTTTCTATCTCTGCGGCTTCTTTACCAATATTAGGGTTGGCGCCAGCGCCTAAGCCGCGTGTTTTATCGCTTCCGAGTTGCAAGCAGGTTTCTGCTTGGCTTTTCTCAATCGCTTGAGCATCAGTATTGGCAACAATAAACTCAACCCCAGTCATATTTTGGCTGATCATATTGTTGATGGCATTTCCGCCGCCGCCACCGACGCCAATCACTTTAATATTTGCTGTTAACCCACTTGTATCATCTAATTCATAAAAAATTGCCATGTCCCTCTCCTTGTTTTCTAGTTTTATTTTTTTATCGATTTGTTATTCAAATTGTTTTTTAGGTTGTATCGCCAAACCATCGTCGCATGCGATGCCAAATTCCTTTTTGACTTTGTGATGGATGCTTGTGTGGTGTTTGTTGGCGATAACGTTGTCCATACAATAAAAGCCCAACACCTGTAGCATAAATGGGGCTGGAAACAACATCGACCAGACCACCGACCCCTTGAGGGCGACCCAGCCGAACAGGTAAACCATTAAAAGTCTCTTCTGCCAACTCGACCATACCTTCAAGCAATGAACTGCCACCTGTTAAGACCAAGCCAGCAGCGATAAGCTCTTCATAACCTGAGCGTTGTAATTCAGATTTGACCAGCTCAAATAATTCATGAACACGAGGTTCTAAGATTTGTGCCATAATTTGACGTGGCATAGGGCGGGGTTCACGCCCACCCACGCTGGGCACTTCCACCTGCTCATCCGCACCAATCATTTCTACCATGCAAGAGCCATATTTGATTTTTAATACATCAGCTTCGCGTGCAGAGGTACGTAAACCAATGACTAAATCATTGGTTAAGTGGTCACCACCAATAGGAATCACAGCAGTATGGCAAATCGCACCATTGATAAAGATGGCAATATCAGTTGTTCCACCACCAATATCGACCAAAACCACACCAATATCTTTTTCATCTTGGCTTAATACCGATTCACTGGAGGCAACTTGTTCCAAAACCATATCAGCGACATCCAAATCACAACGGTTACAGCACTTGATGATATTCTGAGCTGATGAGACAGCACCTGTAATCATATGAACCCTAGCTTCAAGGCGTACGCCGCTCATACCTATGGGTTCACGAATACCATCTTGTTCATCAATGATGTATTCCTGAGGTAAAATATGCAGAATCTTTTGATCTGCGGGAATAGCCATAGCGCTGGCAGCATCAACAGCTCGTGTAACATCCTCTTCGGTAACCTCACCATTTTTGGTGGCTACAACACCGTGTGAATTTCGCCCTTGAATATGATTGCCTGCAATACCGACAAATACGGAGCGTATATCGGAGCCAGACATCATTTCGGCTTCTTCAACAGCCAGCCTTATAGATTCCACCGTACTTTCAATATTCACTACCACGCCTTTGCGCAATCCACGTGATGGATGTTTACCAATTCCAATCACATCAATACTTCCATCGGGCGAAGCTTCGGCAACAACACAAGCAATTTTACTTGTGCCGATGTCCAGCCCGACAATGACATTTGAATCATGTTTAGACATGTTAAATTACCCCCTCATGTGTAGCAGGCCTTAAAAACCAACGATTCGCCAAACGCGTGTCGATTCGCCAGTTGCCAGCATGCCAACGTGGTTGTTCTAATAATGTTGTAATTTGTGTTGTTTGTTTTATGGCTCGTTGACCCAAAGGCAGTTGCCATTGTTGTCCAGCGCTTAAATTAACCTTCCAGCCATTATATATGGCGAATATTTCACTGCTTTGTGCAAACCAGTGTGGATGGTTTGTTTTTAGCTGAATAAGCCATTGACAAGCTTGTGATAATTTAGCTTGTTTCATGCGTAAAATAGGAAGGTCTAAAAGTTCACCGTGCTGCCTGGCTCTATAGGCAAAACCTTGCTCATCGACAAGGTATAAATTGCCTACATCAGGATTTAACCATAGTGCTATGGGCTGGCGTGGGATAATCGTAATATCCAATGTATCAGGCAGTTGGCGTTGAATACTTACATCCGCAATATCTGGGATATAGGTTAAGATTTGAGCGCGAACTTTGGAGGGTCTGGCATGCCAAAAGTCTAGCTTTTCCATATGGCTTAATACTTGTTCAACCTGTGGTTTCAGTGCGGTGGAGGCGTTAATATTCCAATGCTTAATGCTCAGTGCTTGATTAAGAGACCACATACTAAGGGCAGCAATCGCAATGCCTGTGAAGCTTGCCATAGTTACCATTGCATATCTCTTCCAATGATGATGCCGTTCTTGTTTGAGCACATCTTTGATACGGCGTTGGTTGTGACGGATAGGACTCATGATGCCACACCTCTGTGTTCCAAGCTTGCAGATGCCAAAATCTCGATGCATAACTGCTGAAAGCTCATATTCGAAGCCAAAGCCGCTTTGGGGAGCAGACTGGTTTCAGTCATGCCTGGTATGGTATTGATTTCAAGCACCAATGCATTTCCACCATTATCAACAATCATATCGACGCGAGGCGCACCTTTGCACTGGGTAGCTTGCACTGCGCGTTCAGCTTCTTGCATACAATAGCGCAAGGTTTCAGCAGGCAGGCGTGCTGGACAAAAATATTCAGTTGCCCCTTGTGTATATTTGGCATGAAAATCATACACACCAGATTTGGGGCTTACCTCAACAGGTACAAGTGCTTTACCGTTGATAACAGAGACTGCAATCTCAACGCCTTTGGCAGGCATTTCTGCCATCCAGTGATGCTTTGGTAGTGCCAATGCATCCCAATCTTTTTTGCTTTCAATATAATGTAAGCCTACGCTAGAGCCTTCATCCACGGGTTTGATAAATACAGGGTAACGTGCGGGTCCATCATGGTTGATGGTAATATCTATAGGCGTTTTGATATTGGCTTGTGCAAGCACATGCTTGGTGAGTTTCTTATCCATGCATAATGCAGAAGCTGTTACGCCAGAACCTGTATATGGAATGGACATGATTTCCAATAAACCTTGAATACAGCCATCTTCACCCCAAGTGCCATGAAGGGCGATAAATGCAGCGTCAATATCAGCATGACTTAGTGTGTTTATCCAATCATGTTGTAAATCAATACCAACAGCATGGATACCTTCTGCTTGCAAAGCAGCCAATACAGCATGCCCAGATCGAAGAGATATTTCACGTTCGGCGGATACCCCTCCCATCAGTACACCAACCTTTTTGAATGCAGGAAGCTTGGTTTTATTCATTGCATAGCCTCCAAAATACGCACTTCAGGCTCCAATTGAATATTGAATTGCTTCCATACGGTTTGTTGAACCAGTTGAATCAGTGCCAGCACATCTTGGCTGGATGCCTGACCATGATTCACGATGAAATTGGCATGTGTGTCAGAGATTTGCGCATTGCCAATCCGTTTTCCTTTCAAGCCAGCGGCTTCAATCAATTGTGCAGCATGCTGCCCCTCTGGATTTTTGAAAACAGAGCCACAATTGGGCATAGCCAGTGGTTGCGTTTGCGAGCGTTGTTGACGCATATCACGCATACGTTGGCGAATGGCATCTTGCTCATCACGGGTAAGGGTGAAGCTTGCATTTATCACGATAGAGCCTGATGGCAGTTGTGTATGCCTATAAGTCATGTGTAATTGCTGCGATGATAATGTTTCTTCTTTGCCATCACGGTGAATAATATTCACCTCATGGCATGTATCGGATACCTGTTGCCCAAAAGCACCTGCATTCATAGCGATGCCACCACCCAAATCACCAGGTACAGTTGCCATAAATTCCAAACCGCTTAATCCATGATTAGCCGCACTCTGCGCAATTTTGGACATACGTGCGCCTGCTTCTGCTGTTAATTTGGTTTCATCAATATGAATATTGTGAATCAAGCCTAAATCAATCACTACGCCATGAAAGCCTAGGTCTGAAACCAAAAGGTTGCTGCCTCGTCCTAAAGGCAAGATAGGCATATCATGCGGGAATAGTGGCAAAGCCTCGCCAAGTGCATGTTTGTCATAAGGTTTGAAATACCATGATGCCATACCACCCACAGCCATAGTGGTATGTGCAGCCATAGGCTCTTGCTGGCTCAACTCGCCTAGGGCTTGTATATCTTGAGTCCAGATCATTGCAAACCTTCCGCCTGCTGACGCAATGTTGCAGCGACTGAACCAATAGAGCCCGCGCCCATCATCAAAACGATGTATCCTTGTTCTAAACATGATTTTGCATGGTTTAATGCTTCGTCCAAGTCATGAAGCAAGGAGACTTGGCGGTGCCCGCGACGTATCAAGCCTTGTTGTACATTTTGGGATGTAACCCCTTCAATAGGCTGCTCACTGGCTGCATAAATTGGAAGTAAAACAAGTTCATTGGCAAGTTCAAAACAAGTGAGAAAATCATCCATTAAATCACGCGTTCTGGTGTAGCGATGGGGCTGAAAAATAGCAGTGATATGTTTGTCAGGCCAACATGTACGTGCAGCTTTTAGCGTCGCAGATAATTCTTTGGGATGATGCGCGTAATCATCAACCAGTATGCCATTCTCGATATGATTGCATTGGAAACGGCGCTGTATGCCAGAAAAGCTTTCAAAACCTTGCTGAATCACATGCCAAGGAATATTTAAATCACGCAATACTGCAATGGCTGCCAATGCATTTTCAGCATTATGCAGCCCTGGCATAGGGAGATTTAAATATTGTGCTTCTTCTTCATCATGCAGACCAATGGTAAGTTTTTGAATATAACCTTCTTGTTCTGATTGCAATAAATGAATATCAGCTTGTGGGCTGCTGCCGTAGGTAGTGATGGGCTTGTGCACGTGTTCACGCAAACTTGCTACATGAGGGTGTTCATGGTGAAGCACGACGCGACCGTAAAATGGTGTTTGGTTTACAAATTGTGTGAATGCCATCATCAAATTCTCAAAATCACCATAATGATCAAGATGTTCAGGATCAATATTACTAACCACTGTAATGGTGGGGGAGAGGTGAAGAAAAGAACCATCACTTTCATCGGCTTCAGCGACCAACCAAGGGCTAGAGCCCAAGCGCGTATTGCTACCTGATGCAATCAGACGACCGCCAATCACATAGGTTGGATCTAAGCCCGCAACTTCCATGGCATGGGCAATCATGGATGTAATGGTGGTTTTGCCGTGACTGCCTGCAATCGCAATGCCTTGCTTCATACGCATCAATTCGGCAAGCATTTCTGCTCTTGGAATCACAGGTATTTTGCGTGCGTGCGCTGCCATAATTTCAGGGTTGGATGCATGGGTGGCAGAGGTAATCACAACCACATCAGCATGTTGGATATGTTCAGCAGCATGACCAATCGACACATGGATACCCAGTGAACGTAACCGTTGTACATTGGAGCTATCTGCAATATCGCTGCCTTGCACATCAAAGCCTTGATTATATAAAAGCTCAGCAATGCCACTCATGCCAATGCCACCAATGCCTGTGAAGTGAATAAGTTTTACACGTGATTTCATAGAGCTTCCCCTTGCAACCATGGTGTAAGCACTTCAAGTTGGCGTGCTTTAGCATGGGTGATGCGCTGTTTTAAACAGGCTTGATGCATGCGCTCCAATTGATGCTGATTCAATAATGTATCACTTAGTACATGGGTAAGCGTATCTATATCCATATCTTTTTGTTGTAGCATGATGGCTGCACCATGCTGACTTAAGCTATATGCATTGTGCGTTTGATGATTATCGGCGGCATGAGGTAGTGGTACAAAAATACTGGGTATGCCTACCATGCTTGCCTCAGATACTGTCATTGCGCCTGAGCGCGCAATCAATAAGCTTCCTTGGGCATAAAAGCTTGGCATATCCGAGCAAAAACTCATCACTTGTGCATTAACATCAGCATGTTGATACATTTGCTGAACGCTTGCTTGCTGTTTTTCATCGTTACCACAAATATGGATTACTGTGAAGTTGTGCCCTTGCAATTTTAGCTTTTCACAAGCCTTAGGTATGGATTCATTGAAGATGCGTGCGCCTTGTGAGCCGCCCAATACCAATAGGCATGGTGGCGTGTGCGTCTGCCAATGGATGTTGGCAATAGCATCACGGACGATATTTCCAGTGTATATACTGGTGGTGTTTTTAAGATGTTTTTCTGCTTCTGAAAAACCCAGCATCACACATTTAGCAAAGCGTGCCAATGTGCGGTTGACCATACCAGGCACTGCATTTTGTTCGTAAAGGATAACAGGAACACGGCTAATAATTGCAGCCAATACACCTGTAGCACTGGCATAACCACCAACACCAACCAGTAGCGTTGGGCGTTGATGTATATGCCAAGATTTGCGAATGCGCTGAACCGCACAGGGAATTTCCCATAAAATCACACGCAATTTATGCCAAATGCTTACACCTTGCACAGCATGCATACTTAATAATAACACTTCTTCACCACGTTCAGGTAGAAGCTTGGCTTCAAGCCCACGCTCTGCACCAATAAAACTTACATGCAGCGCATTCCATTTTTCGCGTGCAGCATCTGCTAGGGCAAGTGCAGGCATCACATGACCACCTGTGCCACCACCTGCGATACATAAGTGTGGTGTTGACATATTCATGTATGCACCCCACTTAGATGTTGTTGATGTGATGTATTCTTACGTGGCGTAGGTAAATGGCGATATACGCCAAGGATTAAACCCATCAAGATACAATTACCAAATAAAGCGCTACCACCGTAAGAAAAGAAAGGGATAGGCATGCCTTTGGTAGGAATCATACCCATCACAGCCGCTAAATTGATAAAGAAGCTGATGCCAATCAAAAGGGTACAACCTGTGACCAATAAACGTTCAAACATATGCTCACAACGCATAGCGATTTGTAAGCCACGGATAATAAGGATGGCGAAAATGATAATCAGAGAAGCTGTGCCCAACAAACCCAATTCTTCACCCATCACTGCAGCGATAAAATCAGTAAAAGCTTCAGGGAGATAAAAGAGTTTTTGAATTCCTTGTCCTAAGCCTGAACCCGTAATACCACCAGAGCCAAAGGCAATCATGGATTGCACCAATTGATAACCCGTGTTGTAGCGGTCATCCCAAGGATTGGTGAAGCTGAGCAAACGTTTCACACGATAAGGCTCTGCAATCACAGCAATCAGAGCAATGGGTGCAAAAATAGCACCCATGGTAGCCAGATGACGGAATGGCACATTGCCCACAAACCACATGAGGAAGCAAACCCCAGTTAATAATGCAGCATTACCAAAATCGGGTTGTAACATGAGCAGTGTGAGTGCTAAACCAAGAACCAGTAGCATGGGGGCAAAACCATTGGAAAATTGTTTTAAACGCTCTGGAAAAGTGCCCATATAATATGCCATATATAGAATTACAGTGGGCTTAAGCATTTCTACGGGTTGAAAACTAAACCCAAAGATAGAAAACCAGCGTTTTGCACCATTTAAGGCTTGCCCAAAAATCAGCACAGCAATCACACTTGCAAAGCCTGCAAGCAATAAAGGTAAGGATGCAGCTTTCCACCAATTGGGATGTACGCATGAGACAAGCCACATGATGAGCAGTCCCAAAGGAATATAAATCAACCAGTGAATAATAATGTGAAAGGCATCATGGTAGCGTACTTCAGCAACACTGAGGCTGGCACTACTAACCATTAAAACACTCAGCGCTAACAAGGCAGCAACACAACTGATGAGAATAGTATCAACATGGGGGCGCATCAGCTATGCACCTCACTAAGCTCTGCAATGGCAGTAGCGAAGGCTTTTCCTCGTTCTGCATAGTTGGCAAATTGATCTTGGCTTGCAGCTGCTGGCGAGAGTAATACAGGGAGCATGCTTTTATTTTTACTTGCCATAATAACTGCTTTTTTCACTGTTCCAGCAACATCATAGCTCACGCCAGATTGTTGAAGCAGTTCGATATAAGCATCTTGATCACTGCCAATCACCAATGCGTGTGAAACATGTTCTTTTACAGTATTTTTAAGTGTGGAAAGATCCAAATCTTTGCGTAAACCACCACAAATCCAAATCACTTGCTTAAAGGCATTCAGTGCCGCTTCAGCAGCAGCTGGATTTGTGGCTTTAGAATCATCAAACCATTCATGATTTGCAATATGACCAAGCAAACGTAAACGATGAGGTAATCCACGAAAAGAAGTCAATGCTTCGCGAATAACATGGTAAGATACGCCAAAATCAGCCGCGGCTTGTGCTGCAACGGCTAGGTTGATGTGCTGATGTAATCCGCGCACAGGAATATCTTCACAATCAATACATTGACGATGCCCATCTTGATGCCAAAATAGCTTAGCATGATTATGATGTTCCATAATACCTGCAGCCAAGCCTTCAGCATGGGGGTTATCTTCACGAACATGCCCAAAACGGTGTACACCGACACCACGTTGCATAAGATCATGGTGTAAATTATTCCATTCTATATGCATGGGCAGCATAGCAGTATCACCTTGAGATTGATGCTCAAAAATGCGTAATTTGGCAGCACGATAATCATCTTCATTGGCATGCATATCTGCATGGTCTGGTTGAATATTCAACAATACGGCCCAGCGCGGATGAATGAAGTTACAACGCTCAAGCTGAAAGCTGGAAAGCTCCAAAACAACTCTGCTAGGCATAACATGTTCTTTTAATAAATCCAACATAGGCATACCAATATTGCCACCCATATCACAGCCACCGGGTAATGTTTCCATTAATACTTGGGCAGTTTGAGTTGTCGTGGTTTTACCATTGGTTCCTGTGATTGCGATGATAGGAGTATGGCAATGCTCAGCGAATAAAGCCAAATCACCTTGCACTGGTATGCCCGCATCACGTGCAGCTTGCAGCGCAGGGTGAGACCAACAAATACCTGGGCTTACCCAGACGGCATCAAAATCAAGCAGACTATCTGCGTTTAGTTTTCCAGGGACGAAAGGCAAACTTAATGTGCTAGGGATGCTTTTTAGTTTCTCATCAAAAGCTTTACACATTTGCCCTTGATGGAGCAAAAAGTGAGCGATGGATATGCCAGTTTTCCCCATGCCAATGATGGCGTGTTTGGTATGTTTGTGCATATTCATATTAACGAACCTTCAGTGTGGCAAGCGCAAGCAATGCCAATAAAAATGAAATAATCCAAAAGCGAACAATCACTTTGGGTTCAGCCCAACCTTTTAATTCGTAATGATGATGGATAGGCGCCATGCGAAAAACACGTTTACCTGTCAGCTTAAAGCTACCGACTTGAACCATCACCGATACTGCTTCAAGCACAAATAAGCCGCCTGCTATAGCGAGTAAAAATTGTTGATGTACAGCGCATGCGACAAAACCCAAAGCGCCGCCCAGTGCCAAAGCGCCAACATCACCCATAAATACTTGCGCTGGGTATGTATTAAACCATAAGAAACCCAAACAAGCGCCAACCATAGCACCGCAGAAGATGGTTAATTCTCCAGCACCTGAAACATACGGAATCAATAGGTAACTAGAAAAGTGAGTATTTCCAGCTAAATACACAATCACAGCAAATGCAATAGCAACCATCATCGTAGGTGTTACTGCTAGACCATCCAAGCCATCGGTTAAGTTGACTGCATTGGATGTGCCAATCAGTACGAACATCACAAAAAGGATATAGGCATAGCCCATATCCCATTGTACAGCGAAAAATGGAATATCAACAATAGGTTGCGTGGTTTGCATTAGCCCAACGGCTGCGATACCGCCAAAAAGAAATTGCAGTATAAGTTTCCAGCGACCAGCCAAACCTTTGCTATTACCTTTACTTAGTTTTAAATAGTCATCCAAGCCACCAATAAAGCCATAACCCAAGGTGACGATTAAAGCCAACCAGATAAAGTGATTGCTTAAATTAGCCCATAATAAGGTGGAGATGGTAAAGCTAAAGAGAATGAGCAAGCCGCCCATGGTCGGTGTACCTTGCTTGGACAAATGGCTTTCTGGACCATCATCACGAATGGGTTGCCCTTTACCTTGCAAACTTTTCATCCAGCGAATAAAGGTAGGCCCAATAATCCAGCAAACGATTAGCGCTGTGGTTAATGCACCAAATGTTCGAAAGGTGATGTATTGGAATAGGTTTAAAAACGAATACTGATTGGATAAAGGAACAAGTAGATTATACAGCATGAGCCTCTCCTTGTTCAGTCAATGCATGAACAATGCAATCAAAATGCATGCTATGCGAAGCTTTAACTAAAATGGTGTCAGTGTTTGAAAATTGATGGGTATTTTGTGCTATCCATGCAAGTAGGGCGTTGGTATGTTCAAACCACAAAGATTGTTGCACTTTTTGATGCAATTGATACATATGGGAGCCAACTAAAATCAATTGGTCGACTTGGGATACATCAAGTCGAAGGTGTGCTTCTTCCGCATTACCACCTAACTCAGCCATATCACCCAATATGGCGATACGATGCGTATTCAAAGATGCTAAAGTATTTAATGCTGCTTGCATAGATGTAGGGTTGGCATTGTAGCTATCATCTAAGATTTGTGCGCCATGAATACCCTGTATACTTTGCAAACGTCCATCAACAGGCTTCCAGTTTGCCAATATATTGGCTAATTCAGCTAGTGTAAGGTGCTTATCTTTCTGCTGGCAATAATGAAGTACAATATTGCTTACAAAAGCCATATTCTCTGCCCAATGCGGTGCAGGAAGAGCAAGCTCTAAAGAAGCTTTTTCCTCTGCTGTGCTTAAGGTGAGTTGAGTACCATGTAATTGACTCATCACTTCTGTTTTAATGCTTGGCTGGGGCATGAGCGCATCAACACCAGATCCCAGAGCATGCCAACCATGGGGTTTAAGATATTCAAGAAGCTTGGCTTTTTCATGGGCAACGCCTTGAATGCCACCCAAGCCTTCTGCATGTGCAGAGGTAATGCCTGTGATAATCGCAATATCTGGCGAAAGCATGCTTGCAAGCTTTTGCATCTCGCCCACTTCACTGATACCACATTCAATCAAGGCAATATCCGTGTTGCTTTGAACATTGAATAATGTCATGGGAACACCAATCAAATTATTCAAATTGGCTTGGGTGGAGACAGTTTGGAAGCCTAGATTTGAAAACACATGAACAAGCATGGAACGCACAGTAGTTTTGCCGTATGAACCTGTAATGGCAATGATGTCAGTATGTATCAATTTTTCGCGCCAAGCGTGTGCAATATCACCCAATGCATCCAATGTGTTATGAACTTTCAATTGTGGAACATCCAAATTTTTCCACAATTCCATACCTTCTTTATCCCCAATCAAGGCTTGTGCTTGGTTGGCAACATGCTCCCCAAACTTATGCCCATCAAAGTTTGGACCCCGTAAGGCAAGAAAAGCTTGTTGAGCAGAGAAATTACGCGTATCGGTTTGCACGCCATCAATATAGGCTGGAATATTATCCCGCCAGTGACCGCCAGTAGCCTGTTGCATTTCTAAGCCTGTTAAGCGCATATGGCTTCACCTTGATTCTTAAGAGATAAATATTGGTGGGCACAAGCAATATCGCTCCAAGGTTTTTTCACACCATGAATTTCCATGTATGGCTCATGTCCTTTGCCTGCAATAATCAACACATCATCAATGCACATATATGCTATGGCATCAGCAATAGCCTTTTCACGATTGCTCTGCGAATAGGTTTCAACGGCATGCGGTGTTGCAATTCCTTGCTTAATTTCTGATATGATACTTTCAGGCGCTTCACTGCGAGGGTTATCTGAGGTTAACCAAATAACATCTGCATATTCAGCGGCAACAGCGCCCATTTGAGGTCTTTTTTCATGATCGCGATCACCACCACAGCCAAACACTAAGAGTAAGCGACCTCGTGTCATGGCACGCGATGTGTCCAAACACGCCTGTAATGCTTCAGGTGTATGCGCATAATCTACAAACACTTGCCAACGACCAGCTTGAACAGGCTGCATACGTCCTGGTGGGGCTGAAATACCATGCAATAAGGGTGCGATGGTTTGCAAATCCAATTGTAGATGCGCATGCAATAATTGTGCAACAGCAGCAATATTTTCAGCATGAAAGTTGCCGACTGGAATATCCTCAATCACGACTTCTTCATTTTGGGAAGCCAAACGCAATAAACCTGGCAACTCTTGCTCCCATGCAAGTATGTTGACTTGCGGCTGATGCAAACCGCGCGCATAAGTAAATGATGTAAAATCTTCTTGTTGTAAACGTTGATGTATGCGCGTTTGGTCTTGGTTGTATATCACTGTTCCACCATGCTTAGCAACATGACGAACAAAGGATTGTTTGGTGGATGCGTAGGCATCAAATCCACCATGATCTTCTAAATGATCATGCCCCAAGGTTGTCCAAAGCGCAGCATTGAAATCCAATCCTGCAATACGTTCTTGGGCGATGCCATGTGATGAAACTTCCATAACCAGTGCAGGCACAGCTTGCTTGCTCGCGGCAGCCAAGAGGCGATGCAGGGTTAACAATGATGGTGTTGTGTTAGGTAATGCGTGAGCGTGTTCGGCGCTTTCCATCCAACCCAATGTGCCTGATGACCAAGCCTTGCCATAGTGACGCGTTAAAGCCTCGCGCAACATCCAAGTCACACTGGTTTTACCATCGGTGCCTGTGATGCCCATACATTGCGTTTGAGATTGCTCTGTTTGAAACCAGCGACGTAATAATACGCCTAAATCGTGCATGTTTGGTAGCGATAAGCAGGGAATAGCAGATGAGATTTTTGTTGCGCCTACACCAATCATATTGGCTGCACCAGCACTGATGGCAGCTTGTATATATTCATGCGTTTGATGAATCGCACGAGGCAATAGTAAAAATGTATCTCCAGTTTGAATAGCTCTGGAATCATCACAAATATTTTGAATTATGCTTTCTGAGCCTGAAAAATCATAACCCAAGGAAGCAAAGCTTTGCGCTTCTGGCTGACTTATGTTGTGCAAATATTTCAAGGTGCTATTCATGTAACCACACCTCAACTTCAGCACCCTTGGGTAGATTAGTTATAGAGCTTGGTGATTGACGAACAACCCAACCTGATCCGTGTGTACGTAAAGCATAATTATGTAAAGATGCTAATTGATATGATTCCCGTAGTGATAAACCTATAAAATATTGAGGCGAAATGGGCGTTGCACTTTTGACATGAATGATACTATTTCGCTGGTAAGGGAGTGCTTGAGTGTTAGGTGAAACACCCAAGTAGGGCAATGTTGTGCTGGCAATGTTTTTGAATATTGGCGCAGCTACACTACCGCCATAAATCGATTTCTTAGGCTCATCAACCACAACAACAATAACAATTTTAGGATGATTTGCGGGAACAAAACCTGCAAAAATAGCTGTGAATTTATCTTTGGCATAAGAGCCTTGACGGTTGGCTTTTTGCGCTGTTCCTGTTTTTCCAGCGACTTGATAACCCACAGGAACAGCTTTTTTCCCTGTACCATTTGGTCCCGTTGCCGCAATAAGCATCTGGGTTACTGCATGTGCTGTTCGTGAAGAAAAAATGCGCTGCGTATGTGCCTGGTTGCCTGATAAAAAGAGCCTAGGCGAAACTTTTACACCATCATTCGCCAATACACTAAAGGCGGATGCAAGTTGAATAGGCGTAACAGCAACACCTTGACCGAAGGCGATATTAGCAGTCTCTACAAGCCCCCATTTTTGTTCAGGAATAAGAATGCCTGAAGATTCACCACTTAATCCGACATGTGTTTTTTGACCAAAACCAAGCTGGTACAATTTGTTGCGAAGCTTTGGAGCACCAAGGTTTAAAGCAAGTTTTGCTGCGCCAATATTACTAGATCTAGCCATAATGCCTGTTAAATCCAGCCACCCCTCAGGATGATCGTCATGAATCACATAATTGGCAACGCGGAAACTTCCATTCTCACAAAAAATACGGCTGTTGGCATGCGATGATGATGCTTCTAGAGCTGCGGCAATGGTAAAAGGTTTCATGCTAGAGCCTGGCTCAAAGATGTCGGTAACAGCGCGATTGCGCCACTGCTTGGGCTTATAGCGAGAAAAATTATTGGGATTAAAGCCCGGCCAGCTCGCCATGGCTAAAATATCACCATGATATGGATCCATCACAATCACAGAGCCGCCTTTGGCCTGCTGGGCTCGAACACCTTCGGTGAGTGCTGCATAGGCGATGCTTTGAATATTGCTATCAAGGGTTAAGGTTAAAACATCTCCTGTACGAGGTTCTTGCAACCATACACCACCAGGTAAGGCACGCCCTCTTGCATCACGTTGCACCAAACGAATACCAGCTTGACCTTGTAAGCGCTTATCTTGGCTGTGCTCAATGCCCTCAAGCCCATGCCCGTCAATGCCTACGAAACCCAAAACATGCCCTGTTTCTGGCCCTAATGGGTAATAGCGCCGCCACTCTGTTTCCAAGCGAACGCCTGGGACATTTAATGCCAAAACTTTTGTAGATATAGCAGGGGAAACTTGTCTTGCTAACCATGTAAAGCCTTTACGATGTCGAATGCGTTTTTTTAATGTTGCTAGTGGTATATCTAATGCGTTTGATAATTCAGCCATTCGATTTTTAGGCAAGTCATTCACAATCACGCCAATAGATGGAACCTCAATACTTTTTGATAAGATTCTGCCATTACGATCAACGATATTACCGCGTGCGGCAGCAACAGCATATTGATGAAAATGTTGTTCGCTAGCTTGTGATTTTAAGAAATCACTTTGGAAAAGGTGTAAATCAACTGCACGAATAAATAACAGTGATAAAGCCAGTGCCATCAAGCCAATAACAACCTCCATACGGCGGCGAGCATAAATGGCATCTGTGGGTTTTAGGCGATTCATGGTCGCAATACCTGCATGGGCCGCGGTGGCTGCATGCCGAGTTGATGGGATAGTTTACGCAGACGGTTGGGTCTGGTTAAACTTGCGTATTCTAAGCCTAAGGTTTGAATTTTTTCTTGCTGTGCTGTGATGTTCATATGTAGCAACTGCGCCTGTTTGGCAGTTTCAATGCGAAGATGGGATAACCAAACCTGCGCTGATGCTAATATAACAATCAGTGAAAATAATGTCGTATACATGGCGCGATGGCTCATATCGCGACCTCTGGGGTTTCTATGCGCTCTGCTATTCTAAGCATAGCAGAGCGGCTGCGAGGGTTCATCGCCAATTCTTGCTCACTAGCACGAATAGGTTTTTTTTGAATCCAACGCATGGAAGGCAAGCGACCACAAACACACATGGGAAATTCACGTGGGCATGTGCAAGGATGCACTTCGGCTTCGATTAAATCGCGAACACGCCTGTCCTCTCCTGAATGAAATGAAATAACCGCCAAGCGCCCGTGAGGCGCAAGATGCTTCATCGCCGATTGAATAGCTGTATCAATTTGACCATATTCATCATTCACCCAAATACGAAGGGCTTGAAATGTCCGGGTGGCAGGATGGGTTGAACCATGCCTAGCTTTAGGCGGCACGGCATGAAAACAAATATTTTCTAATTCGCGCGTCGTAGAAAGCTCGTTTTTTCGAATAGCATTGAAAATCGCGCGCGCAATACGGCCTGCAAACCGCTCATCACCAAAATCACGAATAATTTGGGTTAATTCTTTTTCAGATACATGTTTAAGGCGCTGACTTAAAGGTTGATCTGCATGTGGATTCATACGCATATCCAAAGGGCCATCGGATTGAAATGAAAATCCCCTTTCGGCTTGATCAAGCTGAGGCGATGAAACACCCAAATCAAAAGCGATACCATGAATAGATTGCCAAGAAACTTGTTCAATAACAGCATCCAATGCTTTGAAATCACTATGAACCATGCGAAATCTAGTATCAGCTTGAGATAAAAGCTCACCTTCTTCTACAGCTTGCGGATCGCGATCAATGCCAAGCAAGCGGGCTTTATCAGAAAGCCTCTCAAGCATCATGCGAGCATGACCGCCGCGCCCAAAGGTTGCATCAATATAGTTACCATCAGGGTCGGTAAGCAGGCCATCGATGAAGGATTGAGCAAGAACGGGAATATGTTCTTGGCTAGGCATGTCAGATACCCAACTGCTCTAACATATCGGGATCTATGGCATCATCTTCAATTTCATGCTGCCACAACTTCTCATCCCATATTTCTACGGTATTGGATGAACCAGCAAACTGCACAGTTTTGGATAACTGAGCATGTTCGCGTAATGATATAGGCAAAAGAACACGCCCTTGCTTATCTGCCATACATTCAATGGCAGAGCTAACAACGCGACGTTGAATGCGACGCAGGGTCGGGTTGGATGAGGGAATCTTTTTCAGTGCTTCTAAAAAAGATTGCCATTCGTGCATGGGATACATGCGCAAACAGGCATCTCGGATATCACGAGTAATCACCATGCGTTCATCATCATAATCTTTACGCAATGCATCACGGAAGACGGCGGGAATATTCACGCGACCCTTCTCATCCATTGTGTTTGCATAATTGCCAATAAACATGCTTGCTAGCCATCTCCCATGCAGGCACTTAGTTACCCACATTTACCCACTATGGCGAGAATATCATGCAATTCATGCATTATGTCAATACATAATTTAACATATTCTCTATATTTTTTAATAACTTACGATAAAATCCTATGGTTTCTAGGTGTTGTAGCATTAAGTGAAGGTTATGCATAGGTATAGCATCTTAACTTATTGATATTTAAGTATATAAAGCTATTTTTTGGTAATTGTGGGTGAAAGTGGGTTATATTTTAGATGAGTTCTCGTGCACGCTCTAAATCTTCAGGTGTATCGATACCTAAACAATGGAAATCACCAGATGTTACGGCAATATTATAGCCATGGTGGAGAACGCGGAGTTGCTCGAGTTGCTCACTTTTGCCTGATGGGCAATCTTGAAGCGTGCTATAGTGAAGTAAAAAATCTTTGGTATAGGCATACAGCCCTACATGTTGCAGTGGTGTGCAATTCTCTTCTTTTCGGGGGTAGGGGATAGCGGAGCGGCTAAAATACATGGCATTGCCTTGGGCATTGCATACAACTTTTACAACGTTGGGGTCGTGTAAATCTTCATCTCGTAGCAGTGGGTGGGCGAGTGTTGCCATCTCTAAGTTGGGGTGGTCTTGAAAGGGTTTAACTACAGCTTGAATGGCGAGTGGATTAATCAGAGGCTCATCACCTTGAAGGTTAATGACAATATCGCAATTCATATGTTGAACTGCTTCTGCAAGACGTTCGCTGCCACTTTGATGTTCAAGCTTACTCATAAACACATCTGCTCCATAGGTATGCGCGACATCGGCAATGCGTTCGTTATCGGTAGCTACAAATACATCACCAATATTGGCTTTTTTTGCGCGTTCAATGACATGTGCAAGCATAGGCTTGCCAGCCAAATCGGCTAAGGGCTTTCCAGGAAACCGTGTGGATGCAAATCGGGCAGGGATACCGATAAGAATATCAGTCATATCAATAGGAATCGATTTCTTGCCAACAAGCTGTGGCAGTACCAACTTTACCTACAACAACGCTGGCGGCACGGTTGGCTGTTTGGGCAGCCTCAAGTGCAGAGTCGCCTCTGGCTAAGCAAGTGGTGAATACAGCAATCACAGTATCACCTGCACCCGTCACATCAAAAACATCACGAGCGGCGGTAGGGATATGATGACAAGTATGCCCATCAAACAAGCTCATACCACGTTCTGAACGGGTAATCAGTATATATTGAAGTTTTAGTTCTTGATGCAGCTTTCTAGCCATGCTTTCAACATGTGTATCTTCGTTGATGCTCTTCATATTAGCCATGGCTGCAGCCTCTTGCAGGTTGGGTGTAATCACAGTCGCACCTTGGTAGGCATGGGTATGATTAGGTTTAGGGTCAATGGCAATGATTTTATCGCCTAAAAGAGGAATGAGTCGTTCAAGAAAAGCTGGTGTTAACACGCCTTTGGCATAATCTGATAAAATAACGGCTTTGGCATCATCAAGCTTGTTTTTTATTTTCTCCAGCAAATCTGCTTGGATATCTTCTTGTAATGGCTTTATCCATTCATAATCAAAGCGTACCACTTGTTGATGGCGTGCAATGACCCGGGTTTTGATGGCAGTGGGTCGGCCATTATTTTTGGTTAAAACACCATCGTGCTTTGCATTTAATTCTGCCAAACGTGTGTGAACCCATTGACCAGGTTCATCATCACCGACTACGCCATACATGGCGGTGGGTTGTTCAAGGGCATGCAGATTGCGAATCACATTGGCTGAGCCACCAAGTCGGCGTTCAATATTTTCAACATGAACCACAGGCACTGGTGCTTCAGGTGATATGCGGGAAACATCACCGAGTACAAATTCATCCACAATAATATCACCGATAACTAAAATCATAATTTAAACCTTGCTTCCAAGCGTTTCACAAATGATTTAGCTTGTATAAATTCTTTTGCATAGCTAATTAATTTTTTTATACGTCTTAATAAATATTGCGGGCGCAGATTATAGCTTAATCTGTTGTAACGAAAAATTCGAGAACGAGTGTGTTCAGCCTCTTTGGCATCAAAAGTTATTTGTTCTGGGATAGCTACTTTCTTAAATAAAATTTGAATATCAGGGTGGTTTGTATCGGTAAAGGTTTGAACGACATCGAAACCTGTTTTTTTACCCAATGCGATAAGCGTGTTGTATGTGAAGTTATAAATATGTGCAAAGTGAAACATGCGTCCAAAGGTGGCAAATGGGGCGCCAATATTAGGGCATTCAATATATAACAGACCATTCTGGCTTAATAACTCGCGCATTTTGTGAAGTGCGCGTGTGGGGGATGTGAAATGCTCAATCACATGAATAAGTAAGATGACATCATACTCATGTTTGGCTTCAAGGTCATATAAATTGATATTTTTCACATTTGCGTGAAGTACATTGCGTGTATAGCTATTAAAATCAGTATTGGGTTCAATGCCAGAAGCCTGAAAATTTGCCGTTTCAAAGGATTTGACTGTGCAACCAATGCCTGCGCCGATTTCAAACACATGGGCCTGATTTGGAATATATGCTTGAATTTGTTGGCGTATGCGTTGCCCATTCTTCCATGCTCGCATAATACGGCGTGGTGAAGGTTTATTCTCTCCATGATAATCACGGCGATAATCATGCGCATAGTAGGTAGCAATCTCTTCTTCGCTGGGTATGGGTAGATGCATGACCAAGCCGCAGCCTTGGCATAAACCGGTATTTAACGGTTGATTATGCCTATCTTTTTTAGAGATGATTTCAAACTCTGAACCACCACAAAGATTACAGATTTGTTGAGATGTTTCCGTCAAAGCATGCCCCTTGATTGAGATATGGCGTAGGATGCCAGCTTTATAGCTTGGCTGCGAGTTTTCTGCGTTTACTCACTTCTGTTTTAAGTTGTCCACAAGCGGCAGAAATATCGCGACCTCGTGATTCACGCACCACAGCAATAAAACCAGCCCGTACCAATTCGGCTTTGAACAGTTCAACATTTTCGCGTGTTGGGCGCTGGTATATACTTTCAGTAAAAGGGTTGAAAGGTAACAAATTAATGGTGCACCCTGTGCCTTGAAGAAGCTGGGTAAGGCGTTTGGCATCAGCCAAACTATCATTGATGCCACCAAGCAAAATATATTCGATGAGAATACGTTTACATCCATATTGTTCAATGTATGCATGCATGGCTGTTAATAATGTTTCTAACGGATATTTTTGATTGATGGGCATAATACTGTTGCGTATATCGTTGGTAGTAGCGTTAAGAGATATGGCCAATGAGCAGGGCAGCTTATCTTCAATCATGCGATATATTGCGGGCACAAGCCCTGCGGTGGATAATGTGACTCTGCGAGGGGAGAATGCCAAGCCTTTAGGATCGGTTGCCATACGCACAAACTCAGATACAGCTTCGTAGTTGTGTAAAGGCTCGCCCATGCCCATTAACACCAAATTGCGGACGGGTTTGTTCATACGATGGCGAGCAGTGAATACTTGAGCCATCATTTCAGCAGTGCTGAGGTTGCGTGTTAATCCTGCTGTGGCGGTCAAACAAAATTTACAACCAATGGCACACCCAACCTGTGTAGAAATACACTGGGTAAGTCTACCTTTTGCAGGGATAAGCACACTTTCCACGTCTTTGCCATCAGGCATGCGCAGCAATAGTTTTTGTGTACCATCTTCTGCATTTTGCTGAGCTATCATCTCGGGTGTAAAGGTTTGAATATGCTTGTCAAGGTATGTTTTTAATGGTTGGGGAAGCTCTGGCATAGCATGCCAATCGACAATGCCCTTACGAAACACATAGGCTGTTAGTGTTTCTGCATGAATAGGCTTTACCCCTGCATCGATGCAGAGTTTAATCATGGCTTGATGGTTTAAGCCTGTAAGATAAAGGGGTTGTTTCATAATTTAAAAGTCTGAGGCATTGAGATACCTCAGACTTTTTGTGATGGGTTATAGGCCGTATTTTGCCTTGTTTGCAGCCACTTCTTCAGCAGATGGAGGTGTATCTTCTTCCACTTCCGCCAAATCAAATTTATCACGTTCTGTATCGCAAAGTTCATTGAGTGCAATATCAGATTCAAAGACTTCTGGTACATCCTCTTCAGGATAAATGGCTTCCCAAGGGCATTCTGGCTCGCAAACAGCACAATCAATGCACTCTTCTGGAGAGATAAGCAGCATATTGGGCGTTTTTTCGCTGATTTCTTTAGGTTGGTAAAAGCAATCCACAGGGCATACCGCAACGCATGCAGTATCCACGCAATCTTTACAAAGTTGAGTGACAACAAAAGCCATGATGTGTACCTCATTGATTCAAATTTTCGCGAACCATAGACAAGTTGTAAGATAAAATCACCTATTGGCGAGTTATGCTATTCATTCGCAGAGCAGCAAGCTAATGCATTGCACGCTGTAAATCCAAAATTGTTTTATTCAAGCCACACATGGTAGTGGTGTGTATCGGCTTGAATATCAATCAGTGTTTGCGGATTAAGCCCTTCTTTGAGTAAGTGTTCGCGCATAGCAAGCAAATCAATACCACTACCTTCAATATGATGGCGTGCATGCTCAGGCACAATTCCATATAGCTCCAATGCCTGATTGGCAGGCAATACAATATGCAGAGGCTTCTTGGATTGCCTTTCAATATGAATATATAGCTTTTCAGCAGAGCCAAAGTATTGAATATCATGTTTGGGTGGGGCAGTTCCTGGTTCCCATTGTAAACATGTATCTAAAGTTTTTTGCTTGATGGCACTGGTAAGCACTTCCCACCAAGGTAATTGGATGTTTATGCTATCAAGTTGGGCAATCAGCCCTTGAAATACGCGAATAATCAAAAATAAATCAGATGGGCAAGCCGAGCGAAACCACCATCGTTCATCGCCTAAAAGCTCAGCCACATCATCGCTCAATTGCCAATTTTGAGTATCAAAGGCTACATCTTGCTTAAAAGGTTCAAAGAGCAAATGCATCAATTGGGGTAGGTATGATTGAATGTAGGTGAGCTTATCAGCATCAAAACCAAGCTCAACGAAGGCATCTAGTGCAGAGACTTGGCAAGCACCACGACTGGCAAGAATAAGCTTGAGTAATGCCAAACGCCTGCTTTCTGGCAATGAAATCATGCAGCCAAAGTCCAAGAGAGTCGTTGTTGGTTTATTGGGGTGATATTGAAATAGCACATTACCCGGGTGCGGGTCGCCATGCACCAGTCCTGCTTCAAACGTGCTTTGAAACATGGTTTGCATCAATGTGCGTGCAACATATAAACGTGCTTGTTTAGACCATGTGGCAACTTCAGATAGGCGCACGCCATCCACCCATTCTTGAACCAAAACATTGGAGCGACAAAGCACAGGGAAAACTCGGGGTACATGCAGACCTTCGATATTCATCGTACTGTAAAACATAAGCTGCTGCTTCATTTCATGTAAATAATCCAATTCGTCATGTAAGGTGTCTTTTAGGGTTTGTTTATAGCTATCCAAATTAAATTGCCAGCGTTTGATAGGCCCAGCCGATGGCAAGAGTCCTGCGAGCTTCATTTCTGCATCAATAGCGTTTGCAATATCGGGGTATTGAATTTTTATTGCGACCTCTTCATGCGCATTCAAGTAAGCATGATGGACTTGCCCCAATGAAGCAGCAGCTTGGCTTTCATCAATACTTTTGAGTTTATAGTGAATGGGCGCTTGCCACGCCGCTTCCAGAATTGGACACATATCTATTAAAGGCCAAGGTTCTATGCTTTGGGTCAACTTGCTGTACGACGAATCCTCACCCATGCCCGCCATGATTTGCCCAAACTTCATAGGCAGCCCGCGAGAGCCTGCCAATATTTCGGATAGTGCGTGCTGTGCGGCTTGTTGGGTGGTTGCTTGTTTAGATTTTTTAATGCGCCTAAATGTCCAAGTGATATGGGCAAGGCGCATGCCACGTTTCAAAGTATAGAGCATGAAATAAATCATACGTGGCTGCGAG
The DNA here is from genome assembly GCA_026994965.1 of Mariprofundaceae bacterium. GTDB lineage: Bacteria > Pseudomonadota > Zetaproteobacteria > Mariprofundales > Mariprofundaceae. The sequence continues at coordinate 34,915 of JALWPO010000351.1, forward strand.
TGTAAATCAACGGAATATTTACTTGGGTTGCCAAAAAGGGTTTGTTTGAAAGGTAGACCAAACAAGGAATAAGTAAACGATTGTTGGGATGAAAGTATGCGGTGGTCGTGTTAGTGTTTGGGCATGTCATTGGCTTCAACATTTACACCTTTTGTGCATCTGCATAACCACTCTGATTTTTCGCTTTTATCAGGAATGATGGGCGTTAAAGAGATGTTGCAAACAGCGGTTGAGCTTAAGCAGCCTGCCGTAGCATTAACCGATTATGGCAATCTGTATGGTGCCATTGAGTTTTATTCACAAGCCTTAAAATTAGGCATCAAACCTATCTTGGGTTGTGAGCTTTTTGTTTGTGATGATTATACGAAGCGTATATCGGCAGGGCCTAGAGGTCCGCGTTACCCTCAAATTGTATTGTTGGCTCGCAATAATCAAGGCTGGAAGAATCTATTAAAGTTGGTCTCCATTGGTTATTTGGAAGGCTTTTACTACAAACCGCGAATTGATAAAAAGTTGTTGCAGAAATATGGACAAGGCTTGATTGCATTATCAGGCGGTTCACAAGGCGAGGTTGAACAGTTATTGCAAAAAGGTGATGAGCAAGCGGCACGAGCCTTGGCTTTGGAGTACCAGTCTATTTTTAATCAGGAAGGTGGCAATGCGCCTTGTTTCTTTATTGAATTGCAAAATCATGGTTTATCATCTCAAAATCATTTGAATCATCAATTGATTGCATTGGCGCATGATTTGGATATTCCTTTGGTAGCAAGCAACAACACGCACTTTACGCAGAGGCATGATTTTGAAGCCTTTGAAGCGATGTTGGCGTTAAGAGATAACCGTACACTGGATGATATTGAGCACCCGTTTAATCAAGAATGTTATCTTAAATCATATGAAGAAATGGAAAAGCTGTTTTC
>JALWPO010000352.1 GCA_026994965.1 Mariprofundaceae bacterium
TTGCACAAGTGGGTAGTCGCGCCGTATCTGGCTCGGCAGGAAACACCTTGGGACAAGGGTTTACGCTCAACGATAGATTCTTATCCATTGGTCTTGAAGTCTCCGATCGTTTGGGCGGGCATAGCAGTCAAGCCAATATCCAAAAAATTGAATTGCAGCGCGAGCGCATTGCTTTACAACGCGTACAGGCGGTTGAAAATATCAAAAGCACACTAAGCACAGCTATCACCAATTACCAAAATGCAAAATCACTCATCCAAGCATCCTTACTCAGAGAACAAGCTGAAAGACGGAAATTCAATGCTGAAATGGAGCGTTATCGTCAAGGTCGATCAGATACAGCAACCATTGTTCAATTCGAGGGCGATTTGCGTACAGCAGAATTACAAGCGGCATTGCAAGAGCTGCAAATCCAGCTTGCCAGCAAACAAATTAGTCTTGCAACAGGTGATTTATTGAAACAAGTGGAAGCACCATAATGAAAACCATCATCTCCTTTTTCGTTCGACGTGGATTGGTGGTCAATCTGCTATCCATCATGCTACTTTTGGGTGGACTTTATGCTGCCAAAAATATTCAGCGTGAGGCATTTCCCAGTGTAAACTTTGATGTGATTTCCGTATCAGCTGTTTATCCAGGCACATCACCAAAAGAAATAGAAAATTTACTCTTAACACCACTGGAACGTGAGATTAAAGGCATTGATGGCATTGATAATATTTATTCCACTGCCTATGCAGGCTCCATGCAAATGACCATTCGTGTCGATCCCAATTACAAAGATAGATCACGTTTGGTCTCTGATATTCAGCAAGCCATCAATCGAACCACCCTGCCTTCAGATTTGCCTTCAGACCCCACCATTTTTGAAGTAAAATCAGAGCAAGCCCCTGTGTTAGGATTTACAGTGCTTGGTGATGTTTCACCATTAGAATTGAAACATCTAAGCACCATGATTAAAGATGATGTGCTTGACCTTGATGGTGTGTCACATGTGTTTATCCAAGGTGATTTAAAAGAAGAAATACGCATTGTGCTTGATCCCAAGCGCATGCGAGCCCAGCGTGTTTCTATTCAAGATATTATTCAATTGATTCAAAATTGGAATATCAATGCTCCCGGCGGTCGCTTAAAAGAAGATAAAGGCCAGCGTATTATTCGTATCACTGGCGAATTCACTTCAGCAGAAGATGCTGGCAATTTGGTGATTCGCTCCAATGATCGCGGACAAAGCCTATACCTTAAAGATGTCGCAGACGTTCAACTCGCCCTAGAGCGCCCTAGACGCATGGTTGCAGCACAAGGAAAAACTGCTGTAAATATGATTGTGATGAAAAAAGGTGATGCAGATATTATTGATTTGGTCGATCGCGTTCGTGCCTATTTGGATACCATCCCTGAGCAATATCATTTGGATGTGCATGCATATCATGATTTATCTTTAATTACGCGTTTACGCTTGGGCGTATTAACCAGCAATGGTGCCATTGGTTTGGCGCTTGTGTTGCTCACACTTTTACTTTTCTTGCGCCCTGCTGTTGCTCTGACCACAGCATGGGGATTGCCGATTATTTTCTTCTCTGGTTTGGCTTTGCTCTATCTTTCAGGTGTCACGCTAAACCTGCTTACCATGTTTGGCTTTATTATGGTTTTGGGACTGATGGTGGATGATGCCATTATTATTGGTGAGAATGCCACATGGCATATGGAACGTGGTTTATCACCCGAGCAGGCTGCCATTACAGGTACATTAGAGCTTTTAGGCCCAGTCACAGCCACAGTGCTCACCACCATTGTTGCCTTTCTACCTCTGATGTACATGGATGGCATTATTGGTAAATTTATTTATTCGATTCCTGTGGTGGTGATTGTATTGCTCGCATTTTCTTTGGTAGAAGCGATTTTCATTCTACCCAATCATATTCGTGATATTGCCAATCCGAACAAACATCCACGCGAACGGGTCATTTTCAATTGGTTTAGTAATATCTATGCAAAAGTATTGGCGATTGCTGTAAAGCTGCGTTACATCACCATTTTACTCACCATAGCTGGATTGGTTGCAACAGCTTTATTGGCAGGGCAAATGCGTTTTCAGCTATTTCCATCGGGCGCAGAAAGTGAATTTTATCTGCGCGTGAATGCGCCCATAGGCACAACCTTGGAACAAACCTTTGATGCATTGAATAAGATTGATGCAGAAGTGCGCAAACGTATTCCAAAAGATATTTTAGAAACCACCACTTTGGTCGCTGGTGAAAACAGTGCCGACCAACGTGAATCACTTAAGCAAGTCGGCGATAGATTTGGTTTTGTGCGTGTGATTCTCACACCCTTTACCCAGCGCGAAACCTCGGCTTATGATGTCATGGATAACATTGAAAAAGATATTCCTGCACTGTTTCCTAAGCTTAGAATTAGTTTTGCTATGCAATCTTCTGGTCCACCTGTGGGCAGAGCATTGCAAGTGGAAATCAGTGGTAGTGATAGCGCTGCCAAAATACGCGTAGCCAAACGTTTGGAAGCCTTATTGCATACCATAGCTGGCGCCACAGCCATAGAAAGCGATTTGCAACCTGGGCAAAAAGAGCTGCATATTGTGTTGGATAGGGCGAAAGCTGCTTATGCAGGGATAAATCTTAAAACTGCCGCCCTGCATATTAAAGCTGCTTTTGATGG
>JALWPO010000353.1 GCA_026994965.1 Mariprofundaceae bacterium
CCAGTGAAAAAGATTACGCCAAGATTCTAGCTGAAACGCAAATTCAAATTGAAGACTTACAAGCTGATGTCAAAGTTCAACAGCCTGACCACACAACTTTATTGCATAAACAACAAGCCTTTGGTTACACCCAAGAAAATCTTAAGTTTTTGATGGCGCCTATGGCGATTACAGGCATGGAACCCACAGGTTCTATGGGTAATGATTCACCACATGCCGTGCTTTCCAATCGTGCAAAACCGTTATACAACTATTTCCGTCAGTTGTTTGCACAAGTCACCAATCCACCTATTGATCCCATCCGTGAAGAAATGGTGATGAGTTTAACATCACTCATTGGTCCCAACCCCAATCTATTGGGCTTGGATGAAACAGAACCCAATCTACGTTTGGAAGTGCATCAGCCCATTCTTACCAATCTTGATTTGGAAAAACTACGTCATATTCATGCATCCACGCACGGAAAATTCCGTACTGTTACCCTATCGATGTGTTACCCCGCAGATTCAGGTGCTAAAGGCATGAGTGTTGCCGTTGAAAATTTATGCAAACAAGCCGAACGCGCTGTATTGGATCAATTTAATATTATTATTATCAGTGATAGAGATATGGATGAGCATCATATCCCTATCCCTGCCCTACTTGCCACATCAGCTGTGCATCAACATTTGATTCGTAAAGGCTTACGTGTTGAAACAGGTTTGGTGGTTGAAACAGGATCCGCACGCGAAATTCATCATTTTGCTACATTGGCAGGCTTTGGTGCAGAAGCGATTAACCCATACTTAGCATTTGAAACCTTGGTGGATATGCATCAATGCGGACAATTACCCGAAGATTTGGATATTGCTGATATTGAGCCACGTTTTATCAAAGCTATCGGTAAAGGTTTGTATAAAGTGATGTCCAAAATGGGTATTTCAACCTATCAGTCCTATTGTGGCGCCCAAATCTTTGAAGCTTTTGGCCTTTCTTCTGAGTTTGTGGATAAATATTTTACAGGCACTGCGACCCAAATTGAAGGCGCAGGGATGAAGGAAGTCGCAGAAGAAGCTGTGATGCGTCATCAACTCGCTTATGGTAACTCTGTAGTTCATAAGCATATGCTTGATGTGGGTGGGGAATATGCTTGGCGTGTTCGTGGTGAAGAACATTTACTTGGCCCAGATACCATTGCCAAACTACAACATGCTATTCGCACCAATAATTATGCGTTATATAAAGAATATGCAGATTATATTAACAATCCTAAAGATCGTTTGGTTACACTGCGTGGTTTATTTAAATTTAACAAGGGTAAAAGCATTGATATTGATGAGGTAGAACCAGCCACCAATATTGTGAAACGCTTTGCTACAGGTGCGATGTCCTTTGGTTCAATTTCACACGAAGCACATAGCACGCTTGCTATTGCTATGAACCGTTTGGGTGGTAAATCCAATACAGGTGAAGGCGGAGAAGAAGTCGAGCGGTTCACGCCGCTTGCCAATGGCGATTCCATGCGCTCTGCGATTAAACAAGTCGCATCAGGTCGTTTTGGTGTTACGACTGAATACTTGGCGAATGCCGATCAAATTCAAATCAAAATGGCGCAAGGTGCAAAACCGGGCGAAGGCGGTCAATTGCCTGGTCACAAAGTGGATGCACGCATTGGTAAAGTGCGTCATTCCACACCGGGTGTGGGTCTGATTTCTCCACCACCTCACCATGATATTTATTCCATTGAAGATTTGGCACAATTGATTTTTGATTTGAAAAACACCAATACTGATGCTGATATTTCTGTGAAATTGGTATCAGAAATTGGTGTGGGTACAGTGGCAGCAGGCGTGGTCAAAGCGCATGCTGATCATGTGGTGATTGCAGGGCACGATGGTGGCACAGGCGCTTCCCCACTTACTTCCATCAAACATGCAGGCTCTGCATGGGAAGTGGGATTGGCTGAAACCCAACAAACCTTGCTACTCAATCGTTTGCGCAGCCGCACACGCCTGCAAGCTGATGGGCAAATGCGTACAGGTCGTGATGTGGTGATTGCCGCATTACTGGGTGCTGATGAGGTTGCATTTGGTACCATCGCATTGATTGCAGAGGGCTGTATTATGATGCGTAAGTGTCATCTCAATACCTGCCCCGTCGGCGTTGCCACGCAAGACCCTGAATTGCGCAAGAAATTCGTCGGCAAACCTGAAGATGTGGTCAACTACTTTATGTATGTTGCCGAAGAAGTGCGCGAGATTATGGCTGAATTGGGCTTTAGAACCTTTGATGAAATGATTGGTCGCGTGGATGTGTTGGATACCAACGACGCCATTCGCCATTGGAAATCACAAGGCATTGATTTATCGCCTGTATTCAAACAAGTCCAATCTGAAGACAATCCATATCATAACCAAGCGCAAAATCATGGCTTGGATGCATTGATTGATAACAAGTTGATTGCAGAAGCACAGCCTGCATTGGAAAATAAAACACCAGTAGTCATCAATACGCCAATTTGCAATGTGGATAGAAGCTTTGGCACTATGCTTTCTGGTAAAGTGGCTAAAAAATATGGTCATGCTGGTTTAGCAGAAGATACCATTGCCATTAAAGCCAAAGGTACAGCAGGACAATCTTTGGGTGCTTGGTTAGCACGTGGTATCAGTATTGATTTGGTTGGTATTG
>JALWPO010000354.1 GCA_026994965.1 Mariprofundaceae bacterium
CATTGGCTATGTACATCACAGCCCAACTTCACGCTCGGAGCAAATAAACATTGCAAGCTAAATCTCAAAATGCTCGGTTTATTATCGCACTATCGGCATCTATTGCTGTGCATTTGCTCTTGGCATTTATGATTACGCTTAACCATAAAGATAAGCCTTTGGTTAAAAAGAAAACCCCTCAATTTATGGATGTTGTATTATTGGACAAGAACAAAACTTCCACAAAAACACCCAAAGACGCAAAAACAGTTTCCAATCGTAGCGCCAAGGGCGGCAGCTCCAAAGCCAAAGATCGTACCACACGCACTGCAAAATCACCTGCACCAGGCATGCAAAAAAACAGGCAAAAACCTAGACCCCCACAAACACCCAAAACACCACCATCAAACCCAAAACCTTCGAAGAAACCGCGTATCCTTACTCGCAAAGGAAATAGTTCAGATCGTTATATCCAGCGTAAAAAACCAAATATATCCAAAGCCAAACCGCATAAGCCTACACCTACACTTCGCCGCCCTATACCTTTGGCAAATTTAATGCCATCCAGCATGGCTTTGTCACAATTATCTCGTGATTTTGAACGTGAGCGCCGCATGAAGCAGATGCTCTCCAAAGAAGCAGATATTCCCATCAATACCAAAGAGGTGAAATATGCGCCTTACGCCCATGCCTTAGTTCGTGCTTTAGAAGAATTGTGGCGACCAGGCAAAGCCGATTATAGCAAGTTTAGTGAACGTGCTAGGCAAGTGTTAATGCGTGTCACCATTGAAAGCAATGGTGAACTTGGCAAGTTAGAAATATTGCGCCCAAGCCCTATTCCAGCCCTGAATGAAAGTGCTATACGAGCCATTCATGAAGCTGCACCATTCAAGCCCTTACCCAGCTCTTGGGGACTTGATAGAGCCAGCTTTTATTTCACATTTCAAGTCATTGAGGATAAAGCTGTCTTCCGTAGCCTGTAAACTACTGCTGGGCTGGTACTGGCAACATGCCCGTGATTTGCCATGGCGGCAGACCACAGAGCCATACTACATCTGGATTTCTGAAATCATGCTTCAACAAACCCAAGTCAAAACGGTGTTACCACGTTATATGGAATGGTTTGAGGCTTTCCCCGATATTCAAACCCTTGCCCAAGCTCATTTGGATAATGTGCTCAAGCAATGGGAAGGTTTGGGTTATTATCGAAGGGCGCGATTGATTCATGAAGCGGCAAATCAAATCATACAAAACTTTGATGGGAAATTTCCTCACACGTTTGAAGATATTATAAGTCTAAAAGGCATTGGAAAGTCTACCGCAGGTGCAATTGCATCGTTTTGTTTCAAAGCCCATACTCCTGTGCTGGATGGTAATGTCAAACGCGTATTATCATCATGGGAAAATAAAGCCCTTACCGACAAAGCGCTTTGGCGCATTGCGCAGGACTGGATAGATAAAGCGAAACAACCTGATGTATGGAATCAAGCCATGATGGAACTTGGCGCAACAGTATGCGGCGCGAAAAAGCGCGATTGTGCGGCTTGCCCCATGCAGCAAAACTGCTTATCCGCATTTCAAGCACCTCTTAAAAACAAATCCAATATCAAAGTCCAAGATATACATTGGCAGGTGTGTGTATTTCAGCACGAAGAATATGGCATTTGGTTGGAGCAACGCCCCGAGTCAGGCATTTGGGCAGGGCTTTGGACTCCACCTATTCAAGCATTAGAGATAAAACCCAAGCAACAACCTGATTATATTCATCAGCTTACCCATAGACGGATTCATTTGTATTTACATGAAACTGATAATAATCCACAAGGTCGTGGTCAGTGGTTCAAGTCTTGGGAAGGGCTTGCCGTACCTACGGGCATACATCGTTTATTTGAACAATACGTTTGAACCGCAGAGGAATATGAATGAACCACGAAGGTATAAAAAATAATGGATTCCCGCCTACGCGGGAATGACGGTGTAGAGACTGGTAATACCTTTCCCTGCTATAGCTGCGCTGAACAAAAGATGGAAGAAAGGGAAAAAGCAAAACACCTGCTTTGTTTTGCGCCCGACTTCCAGCTTTGGTGAGGATATACGTAGCTATTTCAGGACATTTTCTTTGCTTCGTTTCTTTGATGGCAAAGAAATGAAGAAAAACGTAACCGTAGTACCCACAAGGGGCAGGCTTCTTGCCTACGGCAATTCATCACAGATCGCAAAGTTACGCAGAAAATAACAAACCACAAAGACACAAAGAAAAATTCATGCTCAATGCAGTTGATATAGCTTCCATCTGTGGCTAATAAACTGTCATGCTGAGCGTAGTCGAAGCATCTTTTGTCATGCCGACTATCGTGGATGCAGCTCACAAGATTTCTCCGCTACGGTCAAAATGGCCATACTAACCACAGATAAACGCAGATGGACACAGATATATATCATGCTTAGAAAAGAGTGCTAGATTCCCACTCATCATGGATTGTATCCCAAGTGACGTGACCCCCTTTCATTTCCAAGGCTTTGATTTTTTCATCAAACGCGATGAACTGATTAACCCATTCTTGAGCGGCAACAAATACCGCAAACTTTACGCTTTGCTAAAAACACCACCTGAAACATACAACACCGTCATTTCCTACGGCGGCACACAATCCAATGCCATGTTA
>JALWPO010000355.1 GCA_026994965.1 Mariprofundaceae bacterium
CAACATTTCCAAGCCCTGGTTTACCGCTTTTGTTGGAGCAAGCGTCACGTTTACTTTCTCAGTTAAGTCTTGAAGGTTTTCGTAACTGGGTAGATTATGGTATACGCTATTATCATAAGCATCCAGAACGCCAGAAAGATTATTTTTCTTTGCAGTCTCCCGATGCTGTGGCAGTGATGCAACGCGAGCGACATGGTACATTATTGATTGATCACGAGCGTCAATTGGATTTGTATCTACGTGGGCTTTGGCAAGATAGCGATTATTTGGTGCCTTATTCATTGGCTTTTGATGAGTTGCGTAAACCCATGCCTTATTATGATCATATGGGTATTCGTTTGCCTGATGTGTATGATGATTTCAATGGTGTCTCGGGCATCAACCGTTACCGAGCCACTTTAGCGCATATTGCCGCACATAGACGTTGGAGTAGTAAGGTTGTGGTGGATAACTGGAGCCCTTTTCAGCGTGTTGCCGTTGAATTGTTTGAAGACTCACGCGTGGAATATTTGGCAATGCAACAATTCCCAGGTCTAAGAAAGTTATTTTTATCCCTGCATCCCATACCTCAACAAGAAGATTTAAAACGTACAGATGTATCATTGATTCGCTTGCGTTTAGCATTGGTTTCACGGGCTATTCTTGACCCTGATTTTATATTGCATGATGAAGTGCTGAATAGTTTTGTGCAGCGTTTTTTTGATACCATGAAAGAAGGTGAATCAAGCACACCAGAGATGGCAGATATTGCATTATCCTTTATTGCAAAAACACGCCGCCAAGCAGATTTATTACCCAATATTTATTTTGAAAATACGGAAGTGGACTATAGGGATGATAACCGTGCATTATGGATTTATATTGAGCAAGGTGACGAAGAAGAGGATACCTTTGAGCATTTAGAAGAGCAAAAGCAGCAAGATGATGTGAATGTTTTACCACCGAGGCATTATCACGAATGGGATTACAATTCTCAACATTACCGCCCTGATTGGGTCAGTGTGTATGAAGCTGTTCACCCCAGTGGAAGTACGCAAGTGGTTGATCATATCCTTGCCAAGCATGCAGCACTGGCTAAGCGCTTGAAGGCGATTTTAGATGCGCTTAAACCGCAGCAGAAAGTACGTATTCGCTATCAAGAAGAAGGTTCAGAACTTGATTTGGATGTAGCCATTCGTTCGTTGATTGATTTAAAAAGTGGTTCACAACCTGATATGCGTATTAATATGAGCCATAAAAATGATGGACGTGATATTGCAGTGATGTTGGTGGTGGATTTATCACAATCCTTAAACGAAAAAGCAGCGGGAAGTTCGCAAACCATTTTAGAGCTTTCACAAGAAGCGGTGACATTGCTGGCTTGGACAGTGGATAAATTGGGCGATAAATTTGCTATTGGTGGCTTTCACTCCAATACACGTCATGATGTACGCTATGCTCATATCAAAGGTTTTTCTGAAAGCTTTGATGAGCATGTCAAAGGGCGTTTAGCGGCTATGGAAGCCAAATATTCAACACGCATGGGCGCAGCTATGCGGCATGCAGCACATTATCTTGAAGCGCAAAAAGCCGATAAGAAACTGATGCTGGTGCTTACCGATGGTGAACCTGCTGATATTGATGTCGATGACGATGAATTGCTTATTCAAGATACGCATCAAGCGGTAAAAGAATTGCAGCAGCAAGGCATTTATAGCTATTGCATTAACCTAGACCCCAAAGCCGATGAGTATGTGGCAGATATTTTTGGTAGTCATTACACCGTGATTGATCATGTGGATAAATTACCAGAGAAGCTTCCTCAGATATTTATGTCATTGACCAAATAGATTATCTTCAGAAACTGGAAACTTTATACACAGCAATGAAAATCTAACGCTGTATATTCATTGTGTGCAAGGTTATAGAGATATATGGAGTTAATAGATTGCAGTAAAAGCTTTATTCTTTCTTGCTTGCCCAAGAAAGAACCAAAGAAAGGCACCCTGGCAATCTGCTTGTTTCCTTCACTTACAGCTTTCAAAAGGGCGCGTGTTACTGCGCTTTTTCCTTTTGAAACCTGACGTTTCGGCGCAGCTTGGGCAAGGGGTAAAACACCTCACTCATATATACCTCTCTGCGTAACTCTGCGTCCTCTGCGGTAAAAAAAGTCTAAGAAATGACTTTCTGAGAGCTCCAAGTAAGGTTTAGCGGTTTGATTGGGTTAAAAACCGATCCAGTTGATTGGCAAAGGCTTGGCGGTCAGCCTGATTAAGTGCGGCTGAGCTGCCAGTTTGAATGCCACTTGCACGCATGGTTTCCATAAAATCACGCACGTTTAGTTTAGCTTTAATTGTACCTGATGAAAACATTTCACCGCGCACGCTCAAAGCATAAGCACCTTTTTCAAGCACATCCGCAGCCAAAGGAATATCACTGGTAATCACCAAATCCCCAGCTTCAAGTTGGCGCACAATTTCATCATCGGCAACATCAAAACCACTGCCGACTTGTAGCATGTGAATATAGTCTGATTTTGGAATGCGAATGGGGCTATTGGCAACCAGTGTGGTGGTTATTTCTCTGCGCTGTGCAGCACGGAATAAGATTTCCTTAATCACCACTTTGTATTCAGCTTTTAGG
>JALWPO010000356.1 GCA_026994965.1 Mariprofundaceae bacterium
AAATTGACTGTACGCGTAGGTCTGGAGGCTGATTTTCATCCAGGCACAGAAGCAGCAGTGCAATCCATGATTGATAGTTATGCATGGGATTATGTGATGGGTTCGGTTCACTACATTGGTGACTGGGCATTTGATAACCCTGATGAATTGTATCGTTGGCAAGGTATGAATGTGGAAGATGCCTATTGTGATTATTTTGATTTGGTGGCTGATTCAGCAAATACAGGGATGTTCGATATCATTGGTCACCCTGATTTAATCAAAAAATTTGGTCAGCGAGCTCCTGCAAACAGTAGCCGTGTAGATAAGACAGAAACGGGAATGTTAGAAGCGGTTAAGGCTGCGGATATGGCGCTTGAGATTAGCTCGGCAGGTCTGCGTAAGCCTGTAGGTGAGATGTATCCACATGCTCGCATGGTCAAAAAGGCAGCCAAGATGGGCATTGTTTTTGCCTTTGGCTCTGATGCACATGCGCCTAGTGAAGTTGGGCACGGCATGGATGCTTGTTTAGAGATATTGCAGCAATATGGTATCCAAGAGATTGCATCATTTCGCCAACGCGAGCGTGTCATGTTACCTATCCAACAGGTTAAGCCATGAAAGGTGGCGTATTGTTAACCGGCGCTTCAGGTGGCTTTGGTATTTTATTTGCACGTCGCTTAGAAGCTCAGGGTTATCGTTTATTACTTCATGGGCGTGATCAAGCACGTTTGCAAATGACATTGAATGCATTGAAAAAGCCAGATCAACACAGTTTGTTGTTGGGTGAGCTGTCAGCGCGTAAAGATGTGGAAGCTTTAATTGAGCGTGTACAGGGCGAAGATGATTTGGTGGGTATTGTGAACAATGCAGGGTTCGGTGTGTGGGGCGGGTTTGAGCAATGTGAGAATGTGCCGCAATTGGATGTGTTGCGTGTGGATTTGATGGCGCCAGTGATGTTAACACACGCACTTTTACCTCGATTGAAACGATGTCATGGGTTTGTGATAAATGTTTCTTCTTTGGCTGGAGAAACACCACTACCGTATATGAGCACCTATGGTGCAGCCAAAGCGGGATTAACCTTTTGGAGCGAGGCGATGCGAGCTGAACTGCAAGGCAAGGTTCGCGTTGTGACTTTAGCGCCTGGTCCTTCCCCTACTGGATTTCGTGCCATCTCTGGTGCGCCTAAGGGTAAGGGCGGTTTATTTAGCACATCACCTGATGTGGTTGTGGATGCCTCGTTAAGTGTATTGGCGCGAGGTGGTGGTTATTGTGTACCAGGTTGGCGGCATCGTGCTTTATGGTGTTTGCAAAAAATTGTGCCACGTGTGATGGCTCTGCCTATGATGGCACGTTATCTCAAACCATAATTGAGCATGACAGATTTTGATTATCAGCTGCGTATATCTAAGCGGGCGAAGTATGCTCGTGTTTGCGTGAAGACAAATCGTCAAGTTGAAGTTGTGCTGCCGTTGGGTGTGTCCACTTTAGAGGCAGATAAGCTTGTGCAGCAGCAATACGATTGGATTATTCGTGCGCTGGGGCGAATGCAATCCCAATCACCAGTTTCAACAAATACACAACCTGAGTCCATACACTTGCCTGCAATTGGGCAACGAATACGCATTCAGTACGGATGTAAACAGAAAAGGAATACCATGCTCGATGATGATGTCTTGCGTGTTCGTTTATCCAAAGCTGATAAGCATGTGCCTAAATTATTACATATGTGGTTGAAAGCTTATGCCAAAAAGTATTTGCCCAATATGCTTGCTAAGGTTGCTAAAGATATGGGGTCATCCTACCAATCTGTCTCCATTCGATTGCAAAAAACGCGATGGGGAAGTTGTTCGCACAAGCAATCCATTGCTTTGAATGCTAAGTTATTGTTATTGCCTAAGGAAGTGCTGCATTATGTGTTGGTGCATGAATTGGCGCATTTGGTGCATATGAATCATTCACCACAATTTTGGCAATATGTAGCCCATTTTGTGCATGACTATACAAAACAACGTCAAGCCTTGCGGGAATTATCATTGGCATTGCCAGCATGGCTGTTGTTATAATTTTGTGCTATACATAGACCAAATGAATATGTGTTTGATATGGGAGCAATATGACGCGTAAAGATAAACCGTTATCGCCAAGATTATCCATATACCATTGGCATTGGGGCATGGTGGCAAGTATTGCGCATCGTGCCAGTGGCGTACTGCTTATTTTATGTATTCCAATGTATATTTGGCTGTTGTATGGCATGACTGGTTCTCCACAAAGCTTTGAACATATCGTGAATATATTGCATTCACTTTGGGGTCGTTTGGCTTTATGGGCTGCTTCTGTATCTGTTTTTTATCACTTCTGCAATGGTATTCGCTTTCTCTGTTTGGATATAGGCTGGGGAGAATCGCAAGTGATGATGCGATATTCAGCAGGCATGGTGTTGGGGATAGCTGGCATGTCTGCGGCTGTGTTTGGGGTGTTGCTATGGTGAAAAGAGTACGTGATTTAGGTGCGGCACACTCAGGGTTTTCAGATTGGTATTGGCAGCGATTAAGTGCAGTATTGCTATTGGTATT
>JALWPO010000357.1 GCA_026994965.1 Mariprofundaceae bacterium
AACAATGCTTTCGCTGCTTCATCTTCATGACCTTTAATCAGTTTTTTATACTGAGCAGTCATCATGCCTGCTTTACCTTTCCATTTACCTTCAGCAGCAATCATTTTACGGTCATCTACCTTAAAACCGCCTTTGAATACTTCAGCCAATGCATCAGCACTACCATAAGCAGCCGCTACATCTTTCCATGCTGGACCAACTTTTTTCTTGCCCACTGCATGGCAAGCCTTACATTTCTTCACGTTAAAGCCACCAGCATTCGCTGTAGTTACACCAGCGCTGAATACAAACGCGGCAGCTGCCGCAATCATTAATACTTTTTTCATATCAAAACTCCTCCTCGAGAATTAGAGGCGACTTGCTACCGCAATCACGCCAATGGTGCAAGACTACAAACGATGTGGGAATGCAAGTAGATGGAAATAATACACCTGATGGGGAGTGATTACTCCCCACCCTCTTGAACGGTGAATGATAATCCATCATCACCATAGCTTATTTGAATACTAGCCCCTGCGCTGGCTTGCCCAGAAACCATCAACCGCGCAAGCGGAGTTTCCAAAGCTTGTTGAATAAAGCGCTTCATGGGTCGCGCGCCATATACAGGGTCATAGCCTTCTTTTGCCAAATAAGCCATAGCATCACCATCCAGTGACAAATGAATTTGCTGCTCAGCCAAACGCTGCTGCAATTGCGCCACAAACAAAGATGCAATTTTTTCCACTTCTTGCATAGAAAGTGGCTTGAACAACACCACATCATCCACCCGATTCAAAAACTCAGGTCGGAAATTACTACGCAATGCTGCCATCACTTGCTCACGGCATGCTTCCGTGATTTCACCTGATTCAGCCACGCTCTCAAGCAACAAGTCACTGCCCATATTGCTGGTCATCATCACCACAGTTTCTTTGAAGCTTACTGTACGTCCTTGACTATCGGTTAAACGCCCATCATCTAAAAGTTGCAACAAGATATTGAACACATCGGGATGTGCTTTTTCAATCTCATCGAAGAGCAACACACAATAGGGTTTGCGACGTACAGCTTCGGTAAGCTGACCGCCTTCTTCAAAACCCACATAGCCTGGAGGCGCACCCACCAAACGAGAAACGGAATGTTTCTCCATATACTCGGACATATCAATGCGTACCATAGCATCTTCTGAATCAAATAAGTTGGCTGCTAAGGTTCGTGCTAACTCTGTTTTACCCACACCTGTTGGCCCCAAGAAAATAAATGAACCAATGGGGCGATTCGGATCTTTAATGCCAGCCCTTGCCCGCAACACTGCATCAGATACCGATTGCACAGCCTCATCCTGACCTACAACACGATTGTGCAAAGCATCCGCTAGGCGCAAAAGTTTTTCACGCTCGCCTTCCATCAATTTGGTCACAGGAATACCTGTCCAACGTGCTACAACTTGTGCAATTTCTTCTTCGGTCACTTCTTCTTGCACCATCGCACCACTGGATAGTTCTACACTCTCAGCATCGGCCAATTCTTTTTCCAAAGCTGGCAAAGTACCATGCCTGAGTTCTGCAACTTTATTCAAATCATAAGCGCGTTCTGCGGCTTCAATATCCAATCGAACTTGCTCAATTTTCTCGCGCAATTCCTGAACCTTGCCCAAAGATGCTTTCTCAGCATCCCATTGCGCCTGCATAGCATCGCGCTGTTCCTTCAAATCGGCAAGCTCTTGCTGCAATGCTTGCAAGCGCTCTTGACTTGCTTTGTCTTTTTCTTTTTTCAGCGCCGTTTCTTCAATTTCTAAGCGCATGGCTTTACGCGTAATTTCATCAAGCTCTGCCGGCACTGAATCAATTTCAGTACGAATCGAAGCACATGCTTCATCCAATAAATCAATAGCTTTATCGGGTAAGAACCGATCAGAAATATATCTATCAGAAAGCGTTGCTGCTGCCACAATAGCGGCATCTTGAATACGCACACCATGATGCAATTCAAAACGCTCTCTTAAACCACGCAAAATAGAAATACTATCTTCCACATTGGGTGCATCCACAACCACAGGTTGGAATCTGCGCTCTAAAGCTGCATCTTTCTCAATATATTGACGGTATTCATTCAGTGTGGTCGCACCAATACAATGCAATTCACCCCTTGCCAACATGGGTTTAAGCATATTGCCAGCATCGGATGAACCCTCTGTTTTACCCGCACCCACAATGGTATGCAATTCATCAATAAAGAGAATAATCCTACCTTCTGCCTCTTTGATTTCTTTAAGCACCGCTTTGAGACGTTCCTCAAATTCACCACGGTATTTTGCGCCTGCCATCAATGATGTCATATCCAATGAAAAAATTGTCCGCTGTTTCAAGCCTTCAGGTACATCACCCGATAAAATACGCTGTGCCAAGCCTTCCGCAATTGCAGTTTTACCCACACCAGGCTCACCAATCAATACAGGATTATTTTTTGTTTTCCGAGATAGAATACGAATCACACCACGAATTTCGGCATCTCGACCAATCACAGGATCAAGCTTGCCAGCACGCGCCATCTCTACCAAATCTGAACCATATTTGGATAA
>JALWPO010000358.1 GCA_026994965.1 Mariprofundaceae bacterium
ATTCCAAGAATATCATCACAGATGAAACCAAATCTTTATTAATCAATCTTGCTCGTGAGCGTGGTGTAGAGGCTATGCGTGATCGCATGTATGCAGGTGAGCCTATCAATAATACCGAAAATCGTGCGGTATTGCATGTGGCACTGCGCAATCGATCCAATCATCCGATTTATGTGCAAGGTGAAGACGTGATGCCTGATATCAATCGTGTATTGGCACGTATGCGTACATTCACAGAAAAAGTACGTAGTGGTGCATGGAAAGGCTGCACAGGCAAAGCGATTACAGATATTGTCAATATTGGTATTGGTGGTTCAGATTTGGGCCCAGTCATGGTGTGTGAAGCTGTGAAACCTTATGCCAAAGATGATTTGAATGTACATTTTGTATCCAATGTTGATGGCACACAAATGGTGGAAACCTTAAAAGGGCTAAGCCGCGAAACGACACTGTTTGTGATTGTATCCAAAACTTTTACCACACAAGAAACCATTACCAATGCCAAAACTGCGCGGGATTGGTTTTTAACCCGTGGTGGCAGTAAAGCAGCCGTGTCCAAACATTTTGTTGCCGTTTCCACCAATGCCAAAGCTGTAGAGAATTTTGGGATTGATACTGAGCATATGTTTGAATTTTGGGATTGGGTGGGTGGTCGTTATTCATTATGGAGTGCAGCGGGGCTATCGATTGCATTGTATTTGGGCATGGATCATTTTGAATGTTTGCTCGCAGGTGCACATGAAATGGATAAGCATTTTCGAGATGCGCCCTTGGAAGAAAATATACCTGTTATATTGGGTATGCTGGGTGTTTGGTATAATAATTTTTGGCAAGCAGATTCGCATGCCATTTTGCCTTATGATCAATATATGCATCGTTTTCCTGCTTATTTTCAACAAGGTGATATGGAGAGCAATGGTAAATCGGTTACACGTGATGGTGAGGCTGTAGATTATTCCACTGGACCCATCATTTGGGGGGAACCAGGCACCAACGGTCAACATGCATTTTATCAATTGATTCATCAAGGCACTAAACTGGTGCCATGTGATTTTCTTGCACCAATTGATAGTAAGAATCCCATCGGTCAACATCATGCGATTTTGCTGTCAAACTTTTTTGCGCAGACCGAAGCTTTGATGCTGGGCAAAACAGCACAAGAAGTACGGCATGAATTGGAAGCAGAAGGTTTGCAAGGTGATGCTTTGGAAGCGCTTTTACCGCATAAGGTGTTTGCGGGCAATAAACCTACCAATTCGATTTTATTTCAGCGTTTAACGCCACATACATTAGGCAGTTTAATTGCCATGTATGAGCATAAAATATTTGTGCAAAGTGTGATTTGGAATGTCAATGCCTATGATCAGTGGGGCGTTGAGCTTGGTAAAGCATTGGCGCGCAAGATTTATCCAGAGCTAATTTTGGATGATGAAGTCTCCAGTCATGATGTATCTACCAATGGCTTAATCAACTATTACAAAGCCCATAGGAAAGAGTCATAAAACGTGCTTGCCATGCAGATATTGCACCATATACTGCGCGAAGTTCTAGCAAACGTGAGCTTAGAATGCTTGTAAATCAGGAGAATGGAGAGATGGCTGAGTGGCTGAAAGCGCACCCCTGCTAAGGGTGTATAGGTTTACCCCTATCGAGGGTTCGAATCCCTCTCTCTCCGCCACTGTAATGTGGATCGGTTTGGCTCTATTGGTTTTGATTTTATGCTCTGGATGTGAGCAGCAAAAAGAGAATAGCATTCAATGGCAATTGCCCTTGGAAGCGCCAGAAGATATGCATACATCCAAAGGCGATGCAACATTGCCAACTTGGGCATCTGATATGCAGGGTGATATCAAATTGGTCTTTTTGCAAAAGAACACAGCGCAAACAAAGGTAGTTCCAGTGGTGAAAGGGCAGGTTGTTCATGCTGGTGACTGGCAAATTGATGTGTTGGGTTTGGCATCGGGATTGCGCATTGATGATGGTGCTTTCCTAAACGATAAAAGTGTGCATAATGCCGCCGCATTCGTTGAGCTAAAGCTGAAAGATAAGCTGTTGTATCGCGGATGGTTGTTTCAAGCTTTTCCAGAGTTGTTTGGTTTGGATCATCCAAGTTGGAAAGTATGGTTGAAAGAAGTTAATATTCATCCTTCTTCTTGAAGAAGAAAAATCAGGCTCCCTTAGCTCAGCTGGATAGAGCATCTGACTACGAATCAGAAGGCCGGGCGTTCGAATCGCTCAGGGAGCGCCATATAAATCAAGGGTTTAGCAGCAATGCTAAGCCCTTTTTTATTTTACATCCAAAGCAACGATATAAATCCCCAATAGATTAAATATACGAATAAAATAAAGGCTGTGCCAAGCTTGAGATGTTTACTCTTAGATGTTCTAAGTAACCATGCACCACCAGCGATAACTACAATCAATTCAATCAGCCCTACTATTTGACCATGATATGCAGGATTCCAATAAGATAGTGGGCTTAGGAATCGCCAGTCGGATAGTGGAAAGAAATGATGATGTGCATCATGGTGATGAACAGGAAAATCAAAGCAGGAATG
>JALWPO010000359.1 GCA_026994965.1 Mariprofundaceae bacterium
AAGCAGCTACAGCTTGATGCCCATTTGCTTTTTGCTCAACACCGGGTTCAAACCTATGGATAATATCATAAGAAAAGTAGCCCACAGCGCCGCCTGTAAATGGCAAATCATTATCACTGCCTACCACATCATGGTTGATGACGGTATTACGAATCCAAGTCAAAATATCGCCTTCGGCAGTGGAGGTTTCATTGCCATCACGATATTGAACGGTTAATCCATTGGTTTGTTCAATGGCAATTTGTGCGGGGTCAAAGCCAATCATACTGTAACGACCCCAATGCTCGCCGCCCTCTGCGCTTTCAAATAAAAAGCAATCGTGATTTCCGCGCAAGCGCGCAAACAAGGATACAGGCGTATCACAATCAGCAGATAAAATGCGTTGAAAAAGCTTCACAGTCTAAACCTCAATATTTCAATAGCGCGTATGTTGACACAAATTATATAGCATGGCTAAATGCGGCTCGTTTTTGGTGCGGATATGTAATGTAAAGCATTCAAAATGGGGCCTTAGCTCAGCTGGGAGAGCGCCACACTGGCAGTGTGGAGGTCAGCGGTTCGATCCCGCTAGGCTCCACCAATTTTTATATTTTAGCGCATAAAAAAGCCGAGGTTTTAGCCTCGGCTTTGATGTTTGAGAGAGTGTTTGATTAGAATTGTGCTAATACCTTATTGTGCACCACAATATCATGGCGATCACGTACCGTTGCCATCCAGCGAGCAAAGCGAACCGCGCCTTTAGCTTTTGCAGCTTCCAAGCGAATAGCATCTTTTTGTTTTTCAAATGTGGCATCGTCACCAGCCATAGTTTTGGCGACATATACCAATGCCAGACCATGTGAGGTTACAATGGCTTGCTTCGCCCAATGTTGGTTTGGTGTGTGAAATGCAGCATCGACAATACTTGGGGTTAACCATGAAGCATCATCACCCATACCATTGCGGCGCACAGGCTTGGATAGGAATTTTGCATATCCACCTTTTTGCGCGATAGCATCTGGTGATGCTGAGCTTGCATGGGCAAGCAAATCTTTTGCAATGTTATTGGCTTTATCCATAGCGGCCTGATTGCGTGCATCTTCATATACAGTGGCGGCGACATCTTTGAAAGCAAGGATTTCTGGCTCAACGCGTTGAAGCACTTCAATGGCAACAAAGCGACCATCATCCAGTTCTAAGATATTGATAGTATCACCAGGCTTCGCAGTAAAGGCTTGGTTGCGAAGTAGATTGTCGCTGCCAATCAGTTTATCTGCCAAAGCTTGATTGCTATCCATTAAATCGGTTTCATGAACGGATAGACCTAGGCTTTTTGCAGCGGCTTGGAGTGAATCTTCCATGCCCAGTGCATTATCCAAGTCTTGTGAAAGATTATAAGCCTCATCCCTAGCCTTTTCCATAGCCATGCCTTGATCTTGGGCTATTTTCTTAGGGTCAATCTCAACAGCTGCTACTTTTACTTTGAGCTTGGATTTATAGCCTTGTTTGTGCGTGTCATACCAAGCTCGCGCTGCGGCATCATCAATGGTGATGCTTTTGACTAAGCTTTGTGGATCAATCATCACAGCGGCAATGGTGCGCTTTGCATATTCGCGTTCAAATTGCGCGCGGATTTCTTCATCACTCACTTGCGCTGAATCAACAATGGTTTTTTGCAAGGCGTCAATCATCAAGTTGACACGGGCATCATTCTCATAATCACGTGTGGTGCGAAAACCTAAGTTGCGTGTAAGCGCTTGATAGCGCTGAGGGTTGAAAACACCAGCCTCTTGGAATGATGGATTGCTTTGCACATAAGCGAGCAATGCAGCATCCGAGCTAACCAATCCCATGCGTGAAGCCTCATCTAACATCAGTTGACGGTTAATCATGGTTTGCAGGGTTGTGTTTTTTAAACCCATTTGCGCGACCAGTTTTTTTGAAAATTGTGCGCCAAGCAATGCGCGATAATTGTTTAATTGGCGTTCGTAATTTTGAGCAAAATCAGTATCGGTGATGCCTTTGCCATCCACCTCAGCAACATAAGATACATGGTCACCTCTAAAATAATCACCAATGCCCCACAAACCAAAGGAGAGGGCGATGCCACCAAGAATAACTTTAGCAATCCACGATTGCGCTTGGTTGCGCATAATTTCAAGCATATTAAACCCCAATATAACGATAAAATTTCAAACTTTGAAAGTTGCGGGACGCTACTCAAGGCATATCTTGCAAGCAAGGCGAAGTTGTAAATTCAGACCACTGCACCGCGCACCTTTTTGGCTGCATATGCGTCAAAACAGAGCTTCAATCCTTATTTGCGAGCAGCAAACTGCACTTTCAGGGTTGTTTCTGCCTTGGTTTGTTCAAAAAATCACTGTGGTGCAGAGGTCTCAAATGAATAATGATGGTGTTGATATGTGAGCCGTGACACTTGTTTTTCATATTCAATCGCCTATAAAGTCCCTATGCGTATCGTGCAAACATATTTGAGAGGATGGCATCATCGAGCCGAACATGTGGGCGAAGTGACGCTGAATATCTTGTTGGGTATT
>JALWPO010000360.1 GCA_026994965.1 Mariprofundaceae bacterium
GCAACCTAACTCGGCTTACATGAGTATAAATTTCAGTGGTTGTAATGTTTGCATGACCCAACATCATTTGAACACTGCGCAAATCCGCGCCATGATTCAATAAGTGTGTTGCAAACGCGTGCCGTAACACATGGGGTGATGGTAACGGTTTTAAGCCAATACTCATGGCGTACTTCCGTAATCGTTGCCAAAAGTTTTGCCTCGTCATGGCTTTGACACCTCTTCCAGGAAAGACAAAAGCATTTTGCACATGAGGACGTTTTTCTAACCATTGCGACAACCATGTTGCTGCTTCTTCACCAAAAGGAATTAAGCGCTCTTTATCACCTTTGCCTATGACCCGTAAAACCCCAGCCTGCATATCCAAGCTAGCAAGTTGTAACCCCACCAACTCCGAAACCCGCATCCCCGTTGCATACATCAATTCCAACATACAGCGATCGCGCAAACCGAGTATGCTTTCTATATCTGGAGCATTCAAAAGCTTTACCACGCTTTCTTCACTCATATCTTTGGGCAAAGGTCTGCTTCGTCTTTGTTTGGGTAAGTTTCGAACAGGATGGTCTTCGCGAATACCTTCTTGTTGCAAAAAACTATACCAAGTTGATAACGCACTACGCTTGCGTTGAATGCTGCTTGGCAACAATGATTGCTTTACTAAAAATCCCAAGTAGGCTGATATATCATCGCTACTTGCATCAAATAAGGTTCGCTGATGTTGGATGAAATAAGTATTGGCATGCAATAAATCAGATTGGTAGGCAACCAGCGTCTGACGAGACCAGTTCCGCAACATACTTAAGCGTTGCAATAACCCTTCTATTTTTTCTATGCCACTATCATCGCTCATGCCGTAAGTATAGTTTGCACAAGCAAAACTTCCCACAAGCAACTATATATTAAACACCTTGTGTCTTAAGTAGTTCTTTTTGGTTTGATTTAGTGAATAATTGTTCTTGAGTAGCCTTTAATTCACTCAACCTTGCTGTGGGCACAGCAAGCAAAGCTGCCAAGCGATTGATATATTGCTCCTCAAGAAAATCCACATGCCCATCAACAATAGCCACGCTCCAAATTTGAGCTAACATGTCAGCCCTTTCTTCAATGGTATAATTGCTTTTAATATATTTTACAGTTTGATTAAAACTCAATTCCCTATCACCTTCATCCAAGGTTTGTTGAATCAGCATATCACTCTCTTGCGTAGGCATACCAAAACGTGAATGTAATAGAGTTGTAATTTCTTCATGCTGACTTGGGTGCAATGTGCCATCCATAGCCATCATCCCTACCATCAATTTGGTCATTGCCAATTCTAAATCGGGCTCTTTCGAGCATACATCCTCTTGATACCACCATCTTTTTAATGTTGTTAACATATCTCTACCTTCCTTCTTCCATTTAGAAGATAGGTAAGCATGAATAATGCCAAGGCGAATTAACCCCAACCTTATTTTGTGCTGTTTTGTCTTGGTGTTTTCAAGACTGTGTTTTTCATGCAACAATATTTATATACATCATAGATTAAAAAACAAAGGAGGTTGATGATGACAGCATCAACAGAGCATGAATCTCAACAAGCTATGACGGATACACCATCACCCACACTAT
This sequence comes from Mariprofundaceae bacterium, assembly GCA_026994965.1. Taxonomy (GTDB): domain Bacteria; phylum Pseudomonadota; class Zetaproteobacteria; order Mariprofundales; family Mariprofundaceae. Next base: position 1,612 of record JALWPO010000360.1, read on the forward strand.
TAGAACGAAGCTGGGAATGGACACTCGCATTTGGTCTGTTTATGACGATTGCGGGTATGATTGGCATTTCATTTGCTGTGTGGAGCACCCTTGCCAGTGTTGTATTCTTTGGCGCTTTACTGATGGCTGGCGGCATTATTTATGCCATTGAAGCTTTTCGTGGTGAAGACCATAGAAAAGGCTCGCGCTTAGAGCAAAGCTTGCTTGCCATACTTTATGTCTTGATGGCTATAGCTATATTTATTGACCCTGTCTCCGCATCTGCGGCTATGACATTGATTTTAACGAGTTTCTTTATTTTCACAGGTATCATGCGTTTATTTTATGCGATACAACGTAAAGATAGGAAAAATGGTGCTGTTTGGGCGCATGTGCTTACAGGGTTGCTTAATATCGCATTAGCTGCGGTTATTATTTGGCAATGGCCAATTTCAAGCTTGGTCTTTATTGGTATTTTCGTATCCTTAGAACTGATGTTTGGTGGATGGATTCTTATTTTTGCAGCACTTGGCTTGCGTAAAACTTGTGAAACTTTAAAGGGAAACAATAAATAATAAAAGGTTCATGCTGTTTTTCGAGCTTGAAATAAAAAAAGCCCCACCGAGTTAATTACTCGAGGTGGGGCTTTGTAATAAAATTCTTGGCATCGACCTACTCTCCCACAGGGAACCCTGCAGTACCATCGGCGCTAGAGGTCTTAGCTTCTGAGTTCGGGATGGGATCAGGCGTTTCTCCTCTGCTATGGACACCAAGAAACTGGTGTGATTGTTAGGAGCCTTAAAACTCAACCAACAATCATTGATATTTTGTGATACTAGTAAAAGTCCATAATGCATTTAGATTATCTTAGCTTTGTTCAAGTACAAGGCGATAAAAGTAAGCCGTACAAGTTGTACGGTATCTTTTATCAACGCCGTAAT
>JALWPO010000361.1 GCA_026994965.1 Mariprofundaceae bacterium
GCCCACCCTATCTATACCAATACCAACAATCATACTAATCGCGCTTGATCAATGCTTTAAAGTCAGCAGTCGCGCATTTCAAACCTTTAAATACAGCATCTGCAACAATCGCATGCCCAATATTCAAGCCCTCAATTTCAGGAATATTCACCATCGCAGGTGTGTTTTCCAAGGTCAACCCATGCCCTGCATGCACCATTAAACCTAAACTTTTTGCATAAGATGCTGCATCAGCAATCGCTTTTAATTCGTGTTGTTGTGCCTCACCTTCAAGATTTGCAAAATGCCCTGTGTGCAATTCAATCACAGGCGCACCAACCCTTTGAGAGGCATCAATTTGTATTTGCGTAGGGTCAATAAACATCGATACCCTACAGCCAGAAGCAGAGAGCTTTTGCACAGCATCTTTCATACGGTCAATATGCCCTGCCACATCCAAGCCACCTTCTGTCGTCAACTCTTGACGCTTTTCAGGCACAAGACATACCGCTTGAGGCTTTAATGCGCATGCAATCCTCACCATCTCATCGGTAACTGCCATTTCCATATTCAAATGCAGTACACCTTCATTAGCCAATCGGGCAAGGGTCTTCATATCTTCATCTTGAATATGTCTACGATCTTCACGCAAATGCGCTGTAATGCCATCAGCACCACCAGCTATGCACAAGTGCGCTGCGGCAATAGGATCTGGATATGTTGTCAAACGCGCTTGCCTTAATGTGGCAATATGATCGATATTTACACCCAAATGCATCCTCTTACCCCTTTTATTTAGAAAAAATTGTCATGTCGAACGTAGTTGAGACATCTTGTAATGCAACTTTATAAAAGATTCCTCGACTCCACTCGGAATGACAGCTTAGTATATCATAGTGACCGAAAACTATCAGGAACTTTGACACCATGCTCTTGCAACACAAGCCCAATCATTTGTTTCCACTGCCTAGCATCTACATCAGATAATCGAATATACCCATGTTCCAATACACCCAGCATACTTCGTCGTAACCCTGCCGATACTGCATGCCCTCGACCACAAGCATCACATACAAGTTGAGCGCCCATCCAATACATAGCTGTATCCATAGCGATTTCTTCGCCACAATGCCAACAATGTGATAAATCACCTATCCACCCAGCTTCATGAAGTAGAGTCCAAGCTGATGAACATACGCCTTCAAGCTCCTGTCGTTGAGATAATAAACACAGAGCTTGCATCAATTCCTCATAACCGTGTGGGTCACCCTCTTGAAATAAACCTGATGCCATACTTAATAACTCTAAACCAACCAGACTTTTATTTTCATCCACCAATGCTTTCTCACGTTGTATATCTATCAGTGTTCCCATGCCTGTACGCCCTGCTCTCCATGTCAAAAAAAGGCGATGAAGTGGATATAAGGCAGCACGAAATGGACTTTTCGCACGCCTTGCACCTTTTGCCATCAAGGAAATACGCCCATGTTCAGTCGTTAGGAAATGGCATATCAAAGATGTTTCACTGTAAGGAATACGTCGCAAAAGCAATCCAGAATCATGAATTTCAGCCATCTAAACCCAAATCGTATAATTTCGCAGGTTTATCAAACCAACCTGCATCCACTTTGACCCATAATTTTAGGTTTACTTTGCAATCCAAAAGTGCTTCAAGGCCTTCACGCGCGCGAACACCTATATTTTTCATGCCCTCGCCACCCTTGCCAATCAACATGGGTTTGTGGCGTTCATTACCTACCAATATCACCGCTTCAATGTCCACTTTACCATGCCCTAAATCAGTGAACTGTTCAATATCTACAGCCGTTTGGAAAGGAATCTCATCGTGCATGGACATAAACACTTGCTCACGCACATACTCAGCTGCCAACTGGCGTTGCGATTGATCAGTAAACCAATCCGGGTCATACAAAGGTTCACGTTCAGGCAGGTATTTAGCTAGTTCTTTCAACAAACCATCAATTTGCTGGCCTTTACGTGCTGAAATAGGGATATAGGCCTTGGCTTCAGGATCCAGCTTCTGCATCTCCAACAAGCGCGGTAAAAGTTTGTCTTTATTGGCCTTATCCACTTTATTCAATACATGAATACGTGGTTGATGTAATCTTCCAGTTGCAAACTGTTCAATCAGTGCTTTGGTTTCATGCCCCAAAGGTGTGGTCACATCTTGCATAATCGCCAACACATCCGCATCTTCCGCTGCAGCGTAAGCCACACGCACCATATTTCGATTAAGCTGCTTTGAGCCTTTATGAATACCTGGCGTATCCACAAATACCATTTGCATATCATCATCACTATGAATGCCTAGAATACGATGTCGAGTGGTTTGAGGTTTGGGCGTTACAATCGCCACCTTTACACCAATAATATGATTCATCAATGTGGATTTCCCCACATTGGGTCTACCAAGTAAGGCTACAGTGCCACTACGAAATGTTTGTTTAGTCATGAGCGCAGGCTGTTCAATTCCTGCAAAATATCAATGTGAAACACCATCTCGCCGAATCACCTTAATCA
>JALWPO010000362.1 GCA_026994965.1 Mariprofundaceae bacterium
CCACTAATCTTAAAAAGATTAAAAGAGATATATCAGAGCCAATATCTACTGGGCAAGCATTAGAGATATATAAAAATATAAATAGTATAATTAAAAAGCCTTCTATAATATCAGATAGAAAAGTTAGTATTGCTTTAGGTAAAATTAAAGGTCAATTATTAGACTTTATAAATACTACCATTAAAAACCCAGATGATATGAGTATGATTAATCAAGCTATTCATAACTATAAAGAAACTATGAATAGACAGCAACTTGGGGAAATAATAGCTAAAAATACTAACTCTAAATATGCTACTGACTATGGTAAAGTTTTAGCCGATGTAAAGAAAGAACATCTAATTGGCAAGAATACAGACTTTGTTATTCCTATATTAAAAGAAATGGCTAAGAGGTTTGGTAATGATAAATACTTGGGTAATATAATAGACCCTAAGGGGCAACCTCATACTTTAAGTGCATTAGGTGCTAGAAGTGTTATAATAGATAAGCTTTATGATATTGTTAGTCCAGTAGTTAATAGAAGTAGATATAAAGATATACAGTTAAGAAAAGCTATTATTAAAAGTATTAAAAGAGAAGATACACAAAGTCCTTTAAGCTTTATTGATGATTTAGTTAAAAATAAAACTATAACTCTACCACAGGTAAGTAAATTAAAGCAAGAAGCCCCAGAGGCATTTGCACAACTAGAATATAAAGGACCTGGTACTATATTACCTAAAGGCGAGAAATTATATAGCACAACTAAGGGGACTACTGGTACTGTATCCCAGGTATCTAGTCTTCCGCTACATGATGCACAAAAAGAAATAGTTACTAATGCTCTTAAAGATGCTGGATATTCTAAGGAGACTATGAATAAAGTTAATAATATAGTTATTAGTGGCAACAAGAGAATAGAGAATGTTATAAAGTCTATAAAAGGGCAAATGAAGCATACTGATATAGTAGATAATACTAAAAGAATGAAGGCGGCTATAGATAGGGAAGTAAATACATTGGTTGCTAGAATAAACAAAGATACTGGTGTACAACTACCTCCCGAGGAAGTGCAGAAGATAGTTAAAATGAAACTAGATAGTATCAAAGAGAAGTCCTATCATAAGTAGAGTTATTAAAATCTTTCTTTTTACTAACTCTCTTATACACTTGGTCTGATATGGCTCCCTTAACCAGAAGATGGTTTACAGTAGTTGTATTAGACCCATTAGTATTAAGTATTCTATCACGGCGCTGAATAAACTTACTACCACTATAGTCAGAACTAAAAATAATAAAGTGTTTAAGATGGCTAAGGTCCACTCCCTCTGCATCTGCATTTGATGAGTATATTTTAGCATTCTTAAACTCCCTACTAAGTAACTTCCTTTCACCAATGAAATGACACATAATACCCATATCTTCATTATCACCAAATGTAGCCTTAATATAGTCTATTTTCTCCCTATTCCCTAAATCTATATATTTATCATCTATCTTACAGACACCAGACTCAAGCATATGAAGAGATGTTCTTAATTTCATAGTACTATCACAAACTAACTCTTTATCTATACCATCTGTAAAGCCATACCCATCTTCACTCCTGCTATCATTACTTAATATACCTTCCCATATATCAGCTATACAGTTCTTTTGTAGTGTATTATATAACTTCTTAGTATCATCATTTAATTCTATATAATGAATTTTATCTTCAGATTTAACAGTTATACCTGCCTCTTCCTGTGTCAAATATATAGTAAAGTCATCTATCTCATTTAATAGTTCAGGTCTATATTTATCATATTGTAGTATATCTCTACCCATAGCCTTAATATAGTAAGGTTTACCATATACTCTAAAGAAATTATAAAAAGTACTAAACTTAAAGGGATTAAACTTACTAATACTCATCTGGTAGTATATACTATTAGCACTCTCAACTATTGCAGTGCCACTTAGATGTATATGTGGCATATCATAACATAGTTTTCTAATTAGTCTATATCTATTTGAGGGTTTACCAACTTTACCTAAATTATGTGACTCATCTATAATAACTAATTGATAATCCTTAGGTTGTAGTTTAAGATAATACATACCTCCTTTAATAGACCCTACTTGCTCATAGTTAGTTACATAGTATTTATGCTTTAGATTAAGTTCTTTATCCTCTATAAACTTTGTCCACCCAGGTATAGCATTCTTTTTTGTTAGTACTAATACACTATTTATCTTAGTGGACATTTCAGCTACTAAGATAGCTGTTAAAGTTTTGCCACTTCTTGGTTTACCTGCTATATAAACATAACCTAAGTCTTTAATAAGTTTAAATGCTTGCTTAGCTTTATCCATCTGGTATAAGTATGGCTTCATTATAATATCCTTTCTATTAGGTTGCCTATTATTATATATGTAATGTATAATATAAGTAAAAATATCCCTACTAAAGGAAAATATATTATAAGTAATAATAATATTATTATATCTAGCATTTTA